>JBGSSS010000116.1:0-17742 GCA_041736895.1 Pirellulales bacterium | reverse complement strand
GATCCCACCGCCGTGAAGCCACTCGCGGCGAACGACGATGCGACGCTCGATCACGCGGTCGCGCTCGGCGCGGCGCATTACGGCTGGAGCAAGCAACGCGGCGGTCTCCGCATTCGCGGCGGGACAGCGCGGTCGTATTACGTCGGCATTGAAACCGCGGGTCTCGCAATTCCCGGCGCGCCGCGGCCGTTGCGGGCACTCTGCGTCGTGCCGTTCGGGATGGAAGAAGGGACGCAAACCGACGTGCCAAGCAACGAGATCGGCCTCGTCGTCGGCGAACCGGTGCAGTTCCGGTTCTTCGGCTCGCTAACCCGCAAGACCGACAAGCCGGGCGAGACCCTCGCCCGCTGGACCGAAGACGAACTCACCGAAACCGCCCCGCTCGAAGCAACGCTCCCCGCTGCGGCCGATGCCGAGCAGGATTACTACCCCGTGACGTTCCAGTCGCGCATCACGGAACTCGGCATGTTCGAACTCTGGTGCCGGCACACCCGCGGGCCGGAGCAGTGGAAGTTGGAGTTTAGTGTGCGGGAGGAGTAGGGATTGGGGGTTGGGGATTCGGGATTGGGGAAGAGAGCCGCAAAGAGATCACGCCCGTTTAGCGGCGACTCGAAGAGGAGCGCTTTTTGCCGCAAGGAAAATGAAAGCCCGCGGCGTTAGCCAGGGCGTCAGAATTTTGCCACAAAGAAACGCAGAAGACACAAAAAGAGAAGGCTGATTTTTTTGCCGCAAGAAAAGCAAAGAGAGCAAGAAGGGTTTCATGAAACTGAAACAACTACGACGTTTAGCTCGTCAACATCTTGATGGTCCGATGAATTCCTTGGGCTTTTCTTGGGATGATGGCGGTTATTTGAATCAGCTTTCAACTGGCGTCATCCATCGTATGTTGATTGGACTTGATGCTCGAACAAATGATTCATTTCAGGTCTTGTGCGGCGTGAATGCTGCATTGCCTGACGATGAAGGTTGTCCATTATCAAGACGTGGAGTTTACCGGGGTGAACACCTAACAGCCGATGGCTGGTCATGCAATTCAGGACATTGGTCATGCCGCACTGAAAATGAAGCAATTGATAGTTTTATTCAGATTTCTAGCAAAGTATCAACTGATGTAGTCGATTTGTTTTCACAATATAAAACTCTTTCAGCTGCGGCAAATTTACTCCATGATCAACAGCATGGAATTCTAAAAGCAAAACTTTTTTTGGCTGATAAGCAGCCGAAGGATGCTATTTCTTCGTTATTGAATTACCAAAAACGACTCGAACAACCAAAACCTTGGGATGACCTCGTGGAGTCAGCTAAAGAAAAAGAACTTGTCGAAAATTTATTAGCAAAGATCAGGTGTTTGTAACTTGAGCTGTTGGGAACATCGTTGATTTTGATCATTTAGGGTTCAGCAGGAGCCTCGCCCTCCCAAATTCTTTTTTTGCTTTTTTTGTTTTCTTTTCGGCGAAAATTGTATTCGCATTTTTATCGCCCTCGCTAACGCTACGGGCTACAAAAATGCTTTGTGGCGAAAACTCTCTGCTTTCTTTTTGTGAATCTTGTGTCTCTTTGTGGCGAAAAACGCTCCTCTTCGAGTCGCCGCTAAACGTGCGGGAATTAAGCGTTGCTTAAACCCGCTCAATCTTCCCGCTCTTCACACTCCGCTCTTCCGCTTCGAGAATTTCCAGCGTCCGCACGGGATCGTCGAGTTTCACCACCGTCGGTTGTTCGCCGCGGGCGATGCAGTCGGTGAAGTACTTTAGCTCGCGGAAGTAGCCCGCCTCGTTGGGGAGGGTGATCGTTTCCGTTTGGCCGTTCGCGGCGACGGTCAGCATCGGTGTGCGGCCGAGGTCGTAGTCGAGTGTTGCTCGTTCGCAGTTCGCGGTGTACTTCATCTGAAAGCCGAAGCCGTCGGCCAGGCACCACGAGCCTTCGGCCGTGACGAGCGGCGGCGCGTCGGGTCCGTCGAAGAGGTACTGCGTCACCAAGTGATCCACCGCGCCGCTCGTCTTGCTGTACCCGCGCGAGAAAACGGCCGCCGGTTTGCCGAGGACGTAATCGACAAAGTCCGTATCGTGAATGTGCAAGTCCAACAGCGCGCCGCCCGAGAGCTCGCCGTTGCTGTACCAACCCTTGGGCATGCTCGCGACGCGGCGGATCGTCAAGCCGAGAAGCTTCCCGTAGCGTTGTTCGGCGATCGCCTCCTTGAGCCAAGCCCACTCGGGCCAGAAGCGCAAGCACATCGCCGTCATGAAGAGCCCGCTCGCTTCGCGCGCGGCCGACGTGATCTGCCGCGCGATGGCCGACGTGCGCGCGAGGGGCTTCTCGCAGATCACGTGCTTGCCCGTCGCGAGCGCCGCCACGGCGAGATCCAAATGGTTCGGCGTCGCGGTGCAGATGTCGATCAGGTCGATCTCGGGATGGTTCAAGATCTCCAGATGATCGGTCGTGCCGAGGATGCCCGTCATGTCGAGCTGCGTTACGCCGGCGCCGAGGACGTTGCCCTCGGTGCCGACGAGGTTGCCGCTGGCGCGATTGGGATCGCGGTCGCAGATCGCGCGGACTTTGACATTCGGCAGCAGGTCGTACGCCTCGAAGTGCGTCCGCCCCATCATTCCCATTCCGATGATTCCGACGTTGAGCATGTTTGGGCGTTGGGGTTGAGGGTTAAGATTTGGACGCGCTGCGTCTGTGCACTGGGCAGAAGTTGGAGCCATCGCGATGGCTACGATATCTTACTGAAGTCGATACCGATTATTATCCAGAGGGATAATTAGAGCTATCCCCAGGGTCAAAGAAATTGCTGAAGTGAGGGATTCATCGCGGCATTCGCGAGAGAGAAGAATGCTAAGCAGCAAAGCGGGGTGTTCCTCCCAAAAACCTGTCTGGTTCCCTCCCCCTTGAGGGGAGGGTTAGGGAGGGGGTTTGTCTGTGCGTCGTTCTTGTTCTCTCAAGACGTTCGTAATCTCGTCAACGACTTGGGCAATTTCATCATCCAACTTTTGATTGCGAAAGCGAATGACACGATAACCGCGCGAGTCGAGCCAAGCCGTGCGCCGCTCATCACGCTTTTTGCCTTCTTCCGAGACATGCTACGGACCATCAAGCTCGATTATGAGCTGATGCGAGAAACAAATAAAATCAACAATGTAGGCACCGATCGCAACTTGGCGGCGGAATTTGACGCCGAGTTTATGGCCGCGCAGAAAGTGCCAGAGAGACTTTTCCGCTTCGGTAGATTCATTCCGCAATTGACGCGCGAAGTCGCGCTGTTCTTCGTCGCGGTACATCGCCCCCAGAACCCCCTCCCCTCAAGGGGGAGGGAGCCAAACCAGGTTATTTTAGTAGCTGTTTTTTCGCTGAGAAAAATCGTCTTCTCTTATTTAGCAAACGCTCCGCTGCGCGTCACGGCTAAACGGGATGCAACACATCGCTGCTGCGCGGCGTTACGGCAATTCGCTCGTCTCGCCGCCGGCGCGGGTGACGGCTGCGGCGAAAACCACGGGATCACCTTCTTCGACAACGAATCGCACGGAACCATCAGCCATCGCCGTGTTGGCGCCGCCGGTATGAAAGCTGTAAATTTCGTTGTTGTTCGTGCAATTCATGAAGCACGCGCCCCCGTTGCTCAGCCCGTCGTATTTCGTGCCGTGCAGCGTCTGCATGTTGTCCGGCTGAGCCCAGGCGCCGCCGAGGGCGACGCCATTTTTAACATCTTGCTTGTTGGCATAAGTTAGGTCCGTCGGGCCGAGCTTTCCCGGCGCGACATAGAACAGCGGCCGGCCGCCGTCTTCGTGAAGGAGAAACGTTTTCGAGAGCCCATCGCGCACTCGGGAAGTTTTGATGCGATCGTTGGAATCGGGCAGGCCCTGCTTCGCCGCTGCCGGGGGTTTGGGCCGATTCATCGCCGTATAAAACTGGTCGCCCACGTTGACGACGGCCGTGTAATCCATCGCGGCGGCGATGATCGGCGAGTTGCCCGAGGTGACCTCCGTCACGCGTTCATTGCTTGAATGCGGGACCGAGGGGCAGAGCAGCACACTGACCTGGTTGGTGATGATCGGTTTATTCTTGGCATTATTCCAAGCGACGCCAAAGCTGTAACTCTTGATTAATGCCTTTTCCTCCATGTACGGCATCAACTGCGTCGGCCAGTTGTGTTTCGGACCCGTGTCCGCGGAGGTCGGAATGTTGATCGGTTGGCCCGCCGTGTTGTGTACCGTGGCTCCGGCGAAGAACCGTTTCTGGGCATCGATGTGATTTTGCGTCGCCAAGCCCATCTGCTTGAGATTGTTCAAGCACGAGTTGCGGCGCGCGGATTCGCGCGCGGATTGAATCGCCGGCAACAATAGCGCAATCAGGATTCCGATGATGGCGATAACCACCAACAGTTCGACGAGGGTAAAAGCCCGCGGCTTATGAGCCATGGGCGCATGCGAAAAACGAGTCATCATTTCCCCACTCAGAAATGACATTGAAAAAGAAGAGATGCCCTAATGATATCGCTGGCTTAACAACAGAAGCAACAGAAATCTTGTATTGTTTTTCAGATTTTGCTGCCAGCAATCAGAAATCGCTAATGGATATCAAACGCGTTGCGTTTGGTCGCGCAAAAGCAGGGAATCGCTTCGAAACAGGCCCAAAATGTCGTAGCTGTAGCCAAGGTCGTGAGACCTTGGATGTGCTGACGCTCAATTCCAAGAAATCAAGAAACGGCAATGAAGCAAGCGGGCGGATTCAACTATAGAAAATCTGTCTGGTCCCCTCCCCCTTGCGCACGAGGGTTAGGGAGGGGGTTTGTTTGGGCGTTGTTCCTGTTCTATCAAGACGCGCTTGATCACCTCGACAACCTGCTCATATTCGTCATCCCACTTTTGATTGCGAAAACGAATGACACGAAAACCGCGCGACTCGAGGAAAGCTGTGCGGCGCTCGTCATGTTTCTTCCCTTCCTCGCTCAGATGTTGCGGCCCATCAAGTTCGACAATGAGTTGATGCGAGAAGCAAACGAAGTCGACAACATAAGCGCCGATGGCTGCTTGGCGGCGAAACTTGACGCCGAGTTTGTTGCCGCGCAGAAAGTGCCAAAGAATCTTTTCCGCGTCGGTGCTTTCGTTGCGGAGTTTGCGTGCGAAGTCGCGCTGCTCTTCGTCGCGATACATAACTCCAGAACCCCCTCCCCAACCCTCCCCGCAAGGGGGAGGGAGCCAGACAGGTCTTATTATTAAGTTGCTCTTCACTAAAAAATTCATTCTCTCACAACTACATTTTTTTGTCGCCCTCGCTAACGCTACGGGCTACAAAATCACTGCTTCCCCAACATCTCCACCGCGCCGCGGATATCCAAAATCCGCTGATCACCCGCTTCGCGTTCGATGTTGAATTCGCCGGCGAACTCACCGGCGGTGAGCAACGCGAAGAACTTCTGCCAATCGACTTGCCCTTCGCCGAGCGGAACTTCTTCGCCCCATTCGACGCCCGGTTTGGACGACGCCTTCGCATCTTTCAGATGCACCGAGTGCACATGCGGCAAAAGCAGTTCCAGCGCCGCGATCGGGTCGCCGCTGCCGTAGAGAATCATATTCGCCGGGTCAAAGTTGATGCCGGCATTCTTGCGGCCGAGCGCGGTGAAGAAGTTCTTCAGCGTCGGCGCCGCTTCTTGGCCCGTCTCCAACGCGACGTCGATGCCGTAGCCGCCGAGCAAGTCCGCGACCTTGCCGATGCGATTCAAGACCTTGTCATAGACCGGATCGCTCGTGTCGCTCGGGATGAACCCGGCGTGCATCGTGATGCGTTCGATGCCGAGCGCCGCGGCGAGCGGCGCGGCGATGTGCAGATTCGTCCAACTCGCGGGCCAGGTCTCGTCCGGCAGCACGCCGCCGGTTTCGTGAATCCGCGCGATCGAGGCATAATCCTCGCCCACGGTGCCGAACATGCCGCTCTTGACGGTGATGCCCGCATCGCGAAACCGCAGTGCGGCGTTCCACCACGCGCGGCCATCGTCACAGAGCGGGTTGAGGGCCAGTTGAATCCGCGCGAGACCGATTTGCTTGGCCGACGAGATCAGCTCGTCGATGTTTTCCGGACGGACGGACCAGGAACAGAAGCCGAGGCGATTGTTATTGAGCATGGGAGGAAAGCGGGTTTAGAAGTTGAGTGTGATGCGATTCGAAATGAGGGCCACAAGAAGAGTTTAACGTGTTGAAAGCCCGCGATGTAAGTCCGCGGCGTTGCGCATTTTTATAGCCCGTAGCGTTAGCGAGGGAGTCATCGTAATTTTTGTCGCCCTCGCTAACGCTACGCGCCTACAAAAAACGGGAAGTTATTTTGCGTCCGATCCTTAGTTGGCTTGAGCGGTTTAGAAAAATCCGCTCTTCACAAAAAAATCTTTCCTGAGATTCTATTCAACAACTTTCTTTGCGCCTCAATCGCGTACAATGAAGCAGTACGCAAGCACCAGGGGGCGGAGCCCCTGGGCTTAGGTTTTTGCTTAGATCGCTTTTACTTCCCTGAGATTCTCCCATGCCCACGCTCACCGTTGAAGATGCCGGATCGTTTGAAGTGCCCGAAGGAAAACGGCTTGTGCTCGCGCTGACCGAAGATGCGGGCATCGACCAGTTGCACGCCTGCGGCGGGAACGCGCGCTGCACGACGTGCCGCGTCGAGTTTCTTGCTGGCGAGCCGGTGCAGATGACCGTTGCGGAAAAGAACGTGCTCGCCGCGAAGGGCGTCTCGGGCGTTCGCCTGAGCTGCCAGATCGCGGTCGAAAACGACATGACCGTCCGCGCGATCAGCCGGTTTGCCGGGAGCGGCCGCAAAGATGCCGGCTCGCCGTGCGCGGCCGAAATTCAGCCGGCGGCGGAGTGGGTCAGCAAGAGCTAAGTGCGGCTGACGCTAGTTATACTGGGAATGCGATTCAAATGCCCACTTTGCCATCGAGCGCGGCGAATCGTTAGTTCCTCGTAGGTCTTGCTTGAATATCGATCACCTCCTCGACCACTAGCACGCGACGCATGGACGACTTCTCCAACCGCTACTCCGAAGCGGAATTGATCGCTGTCTTCGCCAAATTATTCCCGCAGGGCTTCGCCGGCGCGGATGTGCGCGGCGCGCTCGCACCCGAGGGCTGGGACAAATCGCCGCTCTTGGCCCTCTTTCACCCCAGCGCCGAGCAGCGGTATCAAGAAGCGGTGCGGCTGCACGAAAACCTCAACGAGCTGAAGCTCGCGCGCAAGAAGGACCAAGACTTGCCGCCGGAGCCGCCACAAGAATCATTACCATCGCGCGCGGACTTCTTGGACGAACCCGCGGATGCCAGCGCGGCGGAGGAGGAGATTTCGCGGCTGGTTGGGATGTGCCTGTGGGACATCTTTTCCGATAGCCACGACGTGCTGGACGAAAGCGGCCGCGAGGTCAGCCTTGGTTCGTTTCGCGCGAGCGCCGGTTTCCTGGCCGAACGATTGAACGAGCAAGTGAAAACCGGTCAGGTCGCTGGACCCGCGACTGACGCCGCAGCACATTTAGACGAGGTGCAAAAAATGATGCAAGCGGCGCTGCCCGGGATGAACAACGACCTGCTTTTCCAGTTCATGAAAGAACATCAGACCGGTCCTTACGATTACATGGATTTCTATATGGGGACGCAGTCCATCGCGCACCGCGCGGACCTCGGAGCCGTCTATCGCCTGATCTTCACGCGCCTAAAAGCGCTCGACCTTGATTGGAAGTATTCGTTCCCGCGCCTCGGGATCGTCGACCTGCGGCCGCTGAAGGAAAGTTTCGATGCTCAGAAAGCCGAGGAGTCCGGCGAACCCGAGTGGGCCGAGTACCGTCCGGAAGAGGAACTCGCGAAAGACGAAACGAACCGCGAAGAAGATCGCAAGCTCGCCGAGCTGCGCGAGTCGCTCGACCAAGGGTATCGTGAGTCCGTCGCCGCGGCGCTCAAAGGCCCGCCGCCGCGCACGGTGCAGGCGTATCGGGAGGTGTTCGGGGACTGGCCCGCGGGTTGGCCGCCGGTGGGGTAGGCGTTCAAGGCGTGGGGACCGGGCGCATGATTTCTATCGTAATACTGCTGTGCTAGAATAGAATTAATGGCAAAACGTGTCTACATTGAAACGACCATCGTCAGTTACCTTACCGCATGGCCTAGTGTCGACGTTGTTATCGCCGGGCATCAGCAAGTCACTCACGAATGGTGGGACACATGCCGCACCAACTATGAATTATGCGTTTCGCAGTTGGTCATCGATGAAGCTGGCAAAGGCGACACCCAAGCCGCTCAGAAACGACTTGATTTGTTGAAACCCTTGCTAGTGATTGAAACACTCGAAGAGGCTTATGAGCTGGCGGGAGAATTGCTTCGAACTGGGGCTTTGCCAACTAAGGCTGCAGACGATGCTCTTCACATTGCTATTGCCGCCACACAAGGTTCGATTTTTTGCTAACATGGAATTGCCGGCATATTGCTAACGCGACAATGCGGCCGGTGATTGAGACTGTTTGCCGAACCAAGGGCTACACGCCTCCTATCATCTGTACACCCGAGGAATTACTGGGGAATAACCCATGAACGATCCCATTGTTGATGAAGTTCGAAAAATCCGAGACGAACACGCTGCAAGTTTCAACTATGATTTGCATGCCATCTTTCTGGACATCAAGAAACGCGAAAAAGAGAGCGGCTTGATCTTTGTGAATGGCGTGGCTCGGCAGCCCGCTTCGAACAAAGACACCCCGCCCATCGCGCCGGCCGTTCCCAGCATTTCCGTCACGCCGTCATTGCCGTCGAGTACGGTTGAGCGTTGAGATGATCGAGTGTTCCACGGAATGGAAGATTTGCGGCGTTTCTGTAACCTCAGAAGGGTTCCCATGCGAATCCCCAAAAGTTTACTCCAGAAGCAAATGGTTCATGCGGCCTCCGTTCGGGCAATTTGGACGCTGGCATTTCTGGTCGTCTACATTCTGAACTGGCAGTTCATTCTGCCGGAAGATCCCAAAGCTTTGGGCTTGTTAATCCTGCCAATTATTTTTGGACCGCCGATGCTGCTGTCCTGGGCGATCACGTATTGGTACTGCCGCCACGCGGTGAAGTGCCCCTATTGCCGCGCCGATCTTTGGTCATGCGGCTCAGGGAATTTTAAAGCGCGAAGGATGCGCGTGATCGCCGAGCGCTGTCCCGAATGCCAGGTGGAGATCGGGTGAGCCAGAACTCAAAAATGTCCACGGCGTTTTTTGTAGCCCGTAGCGTTAGCGAGGGCGACAAAAAAACGCAGAGCGCCCTCGCTAACGCTACGGGCTATAAATGACTCTTGCCGCTCCTTTGCCTGGCGGCGAACGTCAGGCTGGAAAGCCTGACCTACGAGGGGCCGCCTACTCCTTCACCGCCTCCACCGCGTCCTTCACCTTCACCCGATTCATCGGCGTCTCGGCATCCGGTTCGTTTTGCAGCTCGCGCCACGGTTCTTTCTTTTCGTAGCTCTTCTGTTCCTTCTGCAACTGGTCCAAGTGTTCTTCGCTCGGCTTCAACTCCAAAGCCCGCGCGATCGTCTTTTGCGCTTCGTCCCAGTCGCCGGCTTCGGCGTAGGCGGCGGCCAGGGTGCTCATGATGTGCGGCGCTTTGTATTCGGTTTCTTCGCACGCCGCTTTCGCTAGTTCGATCGCCCGCTTGCCGTCGCGAATCTTATCGTCCGGCGATGTCGCGAGGACCCAGGCCAAGTTATTCAACAGACCCGAGTCCTTCGGCTTGTCCTTGTACGCCGCTTCGAAATCGGCGATCGCTTCGGCGTGCTTGCCGACGCCCAGGTACGCATCGCCGCGGCTGCGCAGGATGAAGTACTTGTCCTTCTCCTCGCCTTTGAACTTGTCGAGGGCCGTGGTGTAGCGTTCGATCGCCTTGCGCGGCTGCTTGGCGATGGCGTGGAGCATGCCCATCTGGACGAGCAATTGCGTGTTGTCCGGCGCTAGCTTGAGGAGCTCCTCGCAATCGGCGAGCGCTTGTTGATAGTCGCCCGTGTTGGCCGCCAACAGCGCACGGAACTCGAGACCTGCCGGCATGCCGGGCCGCTTTTTCAACGCCGCCTCGACGTCCTTCTGCGCCTCGTCGGGCTGGTTCAACATCTGCCGCACGCGGGCTCGCAAGAGCAACAGCCCCGTGTCGTTCGGTTCGCGTTCGATGCCGCGGGTCAGATCTTCGAGGGCCGCTTCGAACTTCTTCAGCGCGATCCGCGCCCGCGCGCGTTGGGCAATCGTTTTCGTGTTTTTGTCATCCAACTCGAGCGAATGGGTGAACGCCTTCTCCGCTTCCTCGGGCTGATTCAATTCCAGGAGCGCCAGCCCGCGGAGGTGTTCGGTCGGTGCATCGGTCTCGTCGAGCTTGAGCGCCGCGTCGAAATCGGCGAGCGCCGCTTTGAGCCGAGTTTCCCGCTTGGTTGCGTCGTCGTCTTTCTTGCCGGAACGGAGCAGGTTGAAGATCCCCCGCGCGCGGATGTATTCCTTTTCCTTGGGTTGCAGCTTCACGGCCTTGTCGAGGTCGGCTTGCTGGGCGTCCGCGTCTTCGATCAAATCGACGCGCGTGAGGAGCGCCTTGGCTTGCAACGCCGCATTGCCGGGGGAGTGTTCGATCGCCAGGTCGATGGCCGTTTTCGCGCGGTCCTTCTTTCCGGCTGGAAGGAGCTGCAGCCGGGCGATGGCGAAGTGGGCTTCGGCCGCTTTGTCGTCGAACTCGACGACTTTTTCCAAGTCTCCCATCGCCGCGGCGCGCAACTGCTGCCATTGCGGACGGTTCGGATCGCGGGCGGCGGTTTGCATGGCCAATTCGGCAAGCGTCAGCCCGCGCTGGCTGTACGTGCCGGCGAGGAGGTTCTTGGCGAACGCGGTGTTCGGGGCGTCGAGGCCTTCTTTGAGGGCCTGCTCGGTGAGCTTGATGACTTCGGCCAGCTCTTCGAACTTTTCGGCATCGAGCTTTTTGTCGATGGCCTTGTCGAGCGAGGCTTGGCCCTCGTTTTCCGCCCGCGCGGCGCTGCCGGAGACCAACAGGGCCACGAGCAACAAAAGCATCCGCCGCAGCCAATGACACACGTTCATCAGAATGACTCGTCTAGTGATGGGACCAAGGTCGAGCCGACGGGTCAATGGGGAAAGCCCCACCCGTGGGCAACCTACAGTTTATCGCGCTGCGGGTCGGAGCGAAACGCAAATCTGGGGGGAAAAGTGATGAAGGCGAAAGGGGAGAACGCTTGCTATTCAAAGGAAAACAGAGAACTAGAAAAAATTGGTTTGGCTCCCTCCCCCTTGCGGGGAGCGCTGGGGAGGGGGTTCTTCGCACAGCTAAATGCTAAAGGTGAATGCAAGGAATAGAATTCATTTAGCATTTCGCATTTTCGAGTTTTGTCGTTCCGCAAACCCCCTCCCTAACCCTCCCCGCAAGGGGGAGGGGACCAGACAGATTTCTCTTCTTTCATTCCGCGTTTAAACAACCTCGCTGTATTCCGCGCACAAAAAAAGCGATGCCCTCCGGGGGAGGAGGGCATCGCAAGCTGCTGTGTTTGGGGGTGCAGCGGGTATCGAAGCCGGTACTCCGGCAAATCATTACTGGGCCGGTACTCCGGCAAATCGTATCAGTCGCGCGGGCGAACCACGCCGGTCAGACCGCTGTAGTCGTTGCGGTCTTCGGGATGCCACAGGGGCATGCCCTGTTGAACGCGGGCGGCGAGGATGTCGATCTTGGACTTCGACCCGGCCGGGGCGTCGGTCGCGGTGAATTCGTCGCCTTCGTAGGGGACAAAGTCTTCGTCGTGGCCGTACTTCAAAATGGTTTCAAAAACGTTGGTAACTTTCCGCATCGGAGTCGTCCTTTCAATGAAAAATCGTGGCTTCGCAGTGGGTATCCAGGCATTGTCCGCGAGATTTGCTGCGAGATCAGGCCGTTTTTCGGCCAAGATTCAAGCGTCGCGACGACAATGCCAACAGGGTGTATGGGACCAACACAGTGTACGGGTTGCCAGCCGAAGAGCTGTTGGGAACCGGATTCCGCCAAGTTCTGGCGATTTTTGAGCCGCGTTCGACCAACTGCTATGCCACAACGAGGTGCAGCTTCCGCAGGCTAATTGTCAGCTCGGCTTGGTCGAGTCCGCATCGAACCAGTTCGTTTGAACCAGCTTGACCGCGAACCCGCCAATAACGAATCCGCCCGAAGAAATCCTTTTCAAGGACCTGCTACCGGCGAGCTGAATAACTCTTGGGTAGCAGCGGCTGACATTTGCAATTCGTTACTGTCTTATTATTTTCATGTAGGAAATGAAGTCAAGAAAATTCTGTGAAATATTTCACAAGAAACAGCTTTTCTTCCATCCGCTTTCTTAAGATTCATGCTAGCAAAGACTTGCGGCTTGCCGTCAAATCTTGCCCAAGCCCCCAAAGTTCCGTTTCGGAGGACGGGAAACTCGTGAAACGGGAATCCGTCTTTCTATCTTAAACACTCGTTTGGTTCAAAGCAATTTTTGGGTTCGTGACGCAGGGGTGATTTTCAGACACTTGGATTGCCATGTAGGTTCATCCAGTTCCACCTCCGCATTCAGGTCCGGAGGACCGGCACTAGTGTCGGCCTTCCAGGCCTTTTGATTTTCGATTGCACCGACCCAGGCCTCACGGCCTGGGCTTAAGGATTCCGGTCCTCCGGACCTACGCGTTCTCAGGAAGCAGCCCACCTGCACTCAAGACGATAAACCTTCGTCTAGGGTCATCCCCAAAACGAGCAGCCCAACGCGTTAGCGAGGGAGTGTCGTGCGTTTATTCACACCCTTGCTGACGCTGCGGGCTATTATTGGGCCGCAACCGGAAATTCCTCGAACTGGGCCTTTCCCTCCCGATCCAGGTAGTAGTATCGAAACGCCCGGTAACGCTGCCCGGCCAAATTCGTGCGCAGCTCCGCGACCAACGCCGGCCGATCCGCGATCGTCGTCGGATGCGGCTCGTCCTTGCCGAGGGACGGCATCGCTATCGTCTCGTCAATTCGCTCGACGACCCGCTGGGCCAGAAACGCGATCGTGTTCTTGTGGTAGTTCGCCATGTACGGCTTGATGTCCGGCGGGCAGGTTTCGCGAATCGCCGCGGCCAGACGTTCGTAGCGCTGATACTCGAGCTGCGAGTAATCCTGCGACCAATCCCAGAGCCAGACATAGTACACGAGCGACGCCAACGACACGGCGTAGATCAAGCCCACCAAGAGTGACCGCACGCGCTGGGAGCGCAGCGAATACAAGATCATCGCCGCGACCGCGCAGTAGAGACCGACGAATTTCAATCGGTCGTACGTGTACTCCATGACATGCTGCAAGATCAACACATTTTCGAGCAACGCAAAACAAAACAGCACGACCGTGGTCCCCTGCGGACCAAGCAGCCACTGCTTTAGCGCCGGCCACTTCGCCTGTGAAGAAGCTTTCGATTCCGACACACTCCGCGACGGGTCACTGTGCCCGTTCTTCCAATCCCAAATCTTTGCCGCCAAGATCGCCGCGACCGGAATCACCGTCGAAAGCACTGCCGAAAGATAGACCACGGGGATCAAGTGCAATTGCGGATGGCTCAGAATCGAGCGCGACGAACTCCGTGTACGCAGGAAATGAATAAACTCCTGCCACGGGACAACCATATTGAACCAGGCTAGGAGCGCGATGCCCGCCAGCGTTAGCCCCGCGCTCGTCAGGAGCAAATGGATCAGGAATCTTCGCTCGCGCGTCGCCGCATAGTGCCACAGCAGCATCGCCGCGCAGCCGATGCCGAGCGTAAACGCGGACCATTCCACCAAGCAGCCGAGCATCAGATTAATGTAGTAGACCCAATTGAAGCGCTGCTTCGCGGCTTGCGCGATGACCAAAAACAGCATCGGCAAATGCCACTGCTGCGCCCAATGCGAAAACGTGTAGCTGCGCAGCGTCTCAGTGCAAAAGAAAAAGAGACAACCGCCCGTCGCCGTGACGATCGCTTTGGTGCGTGCATCTGTTTTCTCAGGCGCAATCGTCCAGACCAGGTAGCCAAACGCGGCGCAAGTTAGGATTTGCAGCACGACATTCAACACGCGCAAGCCCAGCAGGTTCGGTTCCACTCCAGCGACCTGAAAGACGGTATTCACCGCTAAAAAGGCCAGCGGGGGAAAGCTGCTGTAATAGGTGTGGCCACGGTCATCGGCGAGATACTGCTTGGTCCGATCCTTGCCGACGAATTGGCTGTCGGGGATCGGCTGTTCGCCTCGCAAGTTGGCGATCGGGATGCCGTGATGCACGGAAAACGGGTACTCGTGATACGACAGACACTGCGCCAACACATGCGCCGCCGCATCTTCATTCAACCCGCGGCCCGCCAGCGGACGCTCGCGAATCAGGTGCGCCCGCAGGATCACGGACAGCGCGATCAAGACCAGCAACGGCAACCAGAGCCAGAGTTTGTTCTTCATGCTGCCTTTGATCCAAGGGGAAGGGAACCGCGACACGCGCCGCGGCAAGAGTATTCCCAGTATACTCCGCGACCAACATCTTATATCCTGCAACGAAGTTGGCGGTAGTGATACAAATTAACTTTGGGTGGCCGGGGATGAGCGCAGCGAACCCCCGGAACCAACGCGTTCCGGGGGCTCACTTCGTTCGACCCCGGCCACCCTGATCAAACGGATCACTATCAAGTCGGCGAGACGCAATTTCAAACGAGTCGCAACATTGGGGCGTCACGGCCTTGGGAGTTTAACAACGATGTGGATGCAACGACGGTTGGAGTTGGCGGCGCGGCCGCGAGGGTTTCATCTGATTACGCGCGAGATCAAGGCCGCGCTGCCGGAGCTCGCAAAACTGAAAGTCGGGCTGCTCCACGTCCACATCCTCCACACGTCGGCCAGTCTGACGATCAACGAAAACGCCGATCCCGATGTCCCGGCCGATCTCGAATCGAGCATGAACAGCATCGCCCCCGAAGTCTTCCCGTACCAACACACGGTCGAAGGTCCCGACGACATGCCGGCGCACGTGAAGAGCATCCTGATCGGCAGCTCGGTCAGCGTCCCAATCAGCGACGGCGAACTGGCGCTCGGAACGTGGCAAGGGATCTACCTGGCCGAACACCGCAACCGCGCGAGCAAGCGCACGGTCGTGCTGACGGTGCAGGGGGAGTGAGACTTGCTATACACGGATGGACTTCGCGCGGCGTAAAGTTATCGCAGCGAGGCAAACAATTCCTGCGCAGAATAAGACGCCAGGTTCTGGAATCGCTTGTGTATATAGTTGAACTTGTGTTGGCTGATAATCGATTAGCAAGTTGTAGCTGCCGAAAGTCCCGGCGATCCCTCCGTCGGGCAAGCCGCTGAATTGCCCATTCACTTGCGTTGCGGTGAGGATCGTGAAAACCTGTCCCGCATTAAGTTGGAAGCCGTTGATGAGACTCAGGTCCAAATTTCCGTCAAGGTTCGCCGTTTGGAGTGCCAATTGATCGTAACTGACGCTTGCGACGGTGCCACCGAGTTCGACCGACAGCGTGCCCGTTGCCATTTGCGAGAACGTTCCCGAGACCATCATCTTGCCCGGCGACTGACCGGGAGCAAGTTCACCGGCGTTGACTAGATTCCCCGTGATCGTACTTGTTCCAGTCAGCAATCCCGCAAGCGGGACATTCAAATTGCCGGTGAAGGTCCCAGAGACGTCCAACGTGCCGCCGGCAAAGTTGAATATTCCGTTTTGCTGCGAAACGTTAAAATGATTTGTTTCAAGGACGCCACCGGTTTGCAAATTGACCGTATTGTTCGCGAACAATTTGAGCGTGCCGGTCACTTGGAGTACGCCGTGATCGGTGATCGTGACGGTGAAATTCCCCAAATTCTGGGTTGCATTAACATTCGCGCCACCCAAAACGAAGTTTCCCTGAGTGAGCCAAACCGAGGGATTCCCCGCGAAGTCTTGGCCTGAAATCAGAACGGAACCGTTGGAGCCTGTTCGGCCGCCAAGAGTCGTACCCAAATTTTGGAGTTTTCCGCCAGCATCGATCTTGAACGTTGTATTTATACTATTCCCGGAAATATTTCCATTGATATTCCAGGTGGATTGACCGCCTGTAATCACCACCTCGGTATTTTCAGAGATTCTCGAGTTGCCCGCGGTAAGTCCGATGGTGCCGCTATTGCTTGCGGCTTTCCCGCCATTGTCAATCAGAATTTTACCTTCGTACATGACGAGGCTTTGGGCGCTAGTGACGGTCGAAGCATTTCCCAGGAGATCGCTCCCCGAGATGTGGAGTTCACCATAGGCACCTGCCTGGCGTCCAACACTGATCAAGGAAGCCATGATTTTGGCCCCCGCGGTGACCTGCATTGTTCCGGACCCAGAGTCTCCGACGTTCAGGTTGTTCGTGACATTCCACTGAGTCCCCTGTCCCGAGACAATTGCCGTCGCTTGAGAGGTCTCGTTCTGACCAATGGATCCGAGCACGGAGTTGACGATGCGCCCATCCATAATGGTTAAGCTCGCTTGCCCCCTGTAGCCAGCGCCCAAGTGGCCCGTTCCATCAACATTCAGTTGGATTTGTCCCCCGTTCCCAAACGCAAAGGTTTGCGCTAAACCATGCGTGCTGTCGAAACGCAAATCGATTCCATCAAAGACCATTCCCGTCGCCAGGATCAGACCATTTCCTTGAATCTGTGGGAGCGATCCAAAAAGGCTTTTGGTGTTGATGACCCCGCCGTTTTCCACGGTGAGTAGTTCACTGGTTAAAGCAACCGAGTTGGCGGTCAACGTCGAATTGCTCCCGCTGACGATCAGTTGGCTTTTTAAAGCGGGATTGGTCCCACTGACCGTAACGCCACCGGCTGTCACGGCTCCGCCATCGAGGATCTGGAGCAGGCTGCCATTTTCGCTAATCGAGAGCGAGCCAGTTTCCCACCGCGTCCCGTTGCCGGTGATCGTCGCGATCCCTCGGGAGCCTGGCCAAAATCCCAATCGACCGGTATCTGATTTGATGACCGTCCCTTGATCCATCAGTAAACTTCCCGTCGTCTTGAAGCCCACTCCCAAGACGTTTGAGAGCCCGATGACTTCCCGCCCGAGGTCCACATTGATCGTCCCGCCAGTTCCGAAAGGGACGCTAAATGTTTGTCCCGCAGACGGACCGAAATGTAAATCGGCATCAAGGACTATCCCGCCCGTCGAGATTGTCCCATTCCCTTGAAAGTTTGCTAAAGTGCCAAGAAGCTGGCCGGAATCAACTGACCCTCCATTCTCGACGGTTAGTGTTCCCTCGCCGAGTCGCCCGACATACAGCCCCCGCTCGACGATCCATTTCGAATTTGTCCCAACCACGCGCGTATGACCAACGCCTCCCGCCTCGCGCCCCATGAAGCCCCACAGTGATTTGGCGGTGCCGCCGTTTTCGATATTGAAGTACCCCGTCCCCTCGAAGCCGACCATAAACGTATCGGAGAGTGAGGTGGCCCAGGTTTCGCGGACACGGTTGCGTCTAATTTCGGAGAGCGCGTTCGAAGCTGATGGGGGATTGGTAGTCTAGTGACGAATGTCGGCGGATGGTGTTGTAGTAGTTCACATATTCTTGAATTTCTCGCTGAGCAATTTCAAAGGTCGCGTAGTTGCTCATCTCCAGTTCGGTCTTGATGGTGCCGAAGCACGATTCCATGAAGGCGTTGTCGTAGCAGTCACCGGCCCGGCTCATGCTCTGCCGCGCCTGAGCTCGCGCCAACACCGCGCGGTAGTGTGTCGCCGCATA
>JBGSSS010000115.1:0-17285 GCA_041736895.1 Pirellulales bacterium | reverse complement strand
GCTTGAGTGGCAAATTCCTTGGCCAATTGCTCCGCGCGTGCTTGTAAGATAGCATCCATGCTAGTGACTCCAGTGTTCAGGAAAGGGATAGGAAAAATCTAACCGTTCCTGCTAGCTGACACAAGAATTTTTACAGGGCCCATCTTGCGGCAATCAGTGGCGTCGGGTCAAGCATTTTCCATCCTGAATCAAACCACAGGCACCGCCACGACGCATTTGGAATTGGCGAACAAATCTCGCGAGTATGTTTCCGTTCAATTAACCGAAGCCACCTTTCAGCTATTTATCTCGATCTTCGAAAACTTCTTTTGCGATCTCATTCGCCTCTGGCTGACGGCTTATCCGCGGAACTTGCTAGGCAAGAAAATTGATTTCAAGGAAGTCCTCGACGCCCCCGACAAAGACGCCATCACCGCGCGCGTCGTTAACAAAGAAGTCAACGAGTTGCTCTACGATCGCCCTGCAGAGTGGTTTGCGTACCTAGAAGAAAAAGCCAAGCTGGGCTGCCCTAGTCCCGCTGAGATTGCCCGAATCGCCGAGGCCAAGGCGTCGCGCGATGTGTTGGTTCACAATCGCGGCGTGGCCAGCAAAACCTACGTCTTCAAAGCGGGCACTCTCGCCAGATACACCGAAGGCCAGCGGATTGATATTCCCGAGTATTACCACCGCGAGACCTGGGAATTGCTCCGGAAGGTCGTGACGGATATCGCCGATGCCGCCGCAGCAAAAATTTGATATGGAAAAAGTTTGCCGCGTTCTGAACAACTTTGCCCCAGCTTACGAATACTCTAACGATTGCCCGCGCAAGCGCGCGGTGGCCGGATTCAAGATTGTCAGAAGAAGGACGTTTGCGATGAGTGAGTTTTTGTTTTCGGCGTGGCGCAACGAGGGTTCGGGTTCCCTGGCCGCGCTGCGGGAGATTTTTCAGATGCTGATCAAGGCCCTGGGTCCGGTGATCGATGTGCTGCGGCCGCTTTGGGACCGGCTGGTCGCGTTTCTGCGGAGTGCCAAGGAGCAACTCGCGGATCAGGACGAAGCGGAGCAAGACCGCGCGACCTGGGGCCGGCCGGAACTCGGCTGGGATTCGTAGCGGAACTTCTTTCCGAATAAACAGTGCACGAATGAAGCTCCGGGGACAACGTCCCCGGAGTTGCTGTATTGCTTCGCAAATTCGTCAGAAATCGCGTTTTCCGAGTCTTTTGACGAGCTTTCCCCCGAACCTTTTCGGTTGCAGGGGCCTCTTTCCCCGTCTAAAATGAAGGGCTAGCTATTTTCTGCCCTTTTCGTCCTGCCAGGGCGTTTTTCGTCCCCAGGGCTCCATGCCCGCCGATCCCATCGGCGGCTTTGTTTCGTACCAAACGAGGTTTTTCCGTGGCCACTGTCAGCATACCGCGTGTCGCCAATCAACTCGTCTCGGGTGCCGACATCGTCATCCAATCGTTGATCAACCTGGGGACCGAGGTCATCTTCGCCTATCCCGGCGGAGCGAGCATGCCGTTGCATCAATCGCTGACCAAATTCAAGGACCAAATCCGCACGATCCTCCCCCGCCATGAACAAGGCGGCGCCTTTGCCGCGCAGGGCTACGCCCGCACTACGGGCCGGCCTGGCGTCTGCATGGGCACCAGCGGTCCCGGGGCGCTGAACTTGGTCACGGCCATCGCCGACGCCAAGATGGACAGCATCCCGCTGATCGCGCTGACGGGTCAGGTCGGCACGCCGGTGATCGGCAGCGACGCGTTTCAGGAAACGCCGATCGTCGAAGTATGCCGCGGCATCACCAAGCATCACTACCTAGTCACGAATGTGAACGACATCGCCCGCGTCATGCGCGAAGCGTTTCACATCGCGACGACGGGCCGCCCTGGTCCGGTGCTCGTCGATCTGCCGAAGAACATTCAAATGGCGAGTATCGTGCCGGACTACGATGTGCCGATGAACTTGCCGGGTTACAAATTGGTCGGCGAACGCCGCGCCAAGCCGGAGCAAGTCGCGCAAGTCGCGGCCGCGATCAAGCAAGCCAAGCGGCCGGTCCTGTATTGCGGCGGCGGGGTGATGAACTCGGACGCCAGCGAGTTGCTCCGCGAACTCGTGAAGAAAACCGGCATACCCATCACGACGACCGTGATGGGTCTCGGGGCCGTGCGCAGCGAAGGCCCGCTCTGGCTCGACATGCTCGGCATGCACGGCAGCGTTTATGCGAACAAGGCCGTTGATGAATGCGATCTGCTCGTCGCCCTCGGCGTTCGCTTCGACGACCGCGTGACGGGCAAGAAGGAAGAATTCGCCAAGCACGCGTTCATTGTCCACGTCGACGTTGATCCATCGGAACTGAACAAGAACAAGACGGCTCACATTCCGATTGTGAGCGACGTCAAGTATTTCCTCAGCGAACTCAACAAAATCGTCGAAGCGCCGACAGGTCTCGAACCGTGGGTCGAGAAGATCGCCGCGTGGAAGGCCGAAGACCCGCTGACCTACGACAAGAACAGTAACTACATCCTCGCGCAGCACGCGATCGACGAATTGTCGAAGCTCACCAAGGGTGAGGACACGATCATCTCGGTCGGCGTCGGCCAGCATCAGATGTGGGCCGCCCAGTTCTACAAGTTCATGGAACCGCGCACCTGGATGAGCAGCTCGGGTCTCGGCACGATGGGCTTCGGCCTCCCCGCCGCGATGGGCGCCAAGATCGCGCACCCCGACAAGCACGTCATCGACATCGATGGCGACGGCTGTTTCCTGATGAACATTCAGGAACTCGCGACGTGTGCTTGTGAAAAGATTCCGGTCAAGGTGCTGCTGCTCAACAACCAGCACCTCGGCATGGTGATGCAATGGGAAGACCGCTTCCACAAGGGCAACCGCGCACACACCTATCTCGGCCCGATCGACAATCCGGAATGGACCGGCGAAGGCAACCCGACCATGCCATCGGAACGCTACCCTGATTTCGTCAAGATCGCGCAAGGGTTCGGCTGCGGCGCCCGCACGATCAGCAAGAAGAGCGAACTGATCCCGGCACTAAAAGAGATGCTAGCCTACGACGGCCCGTACGTCCTCGACGTCCAAACGCCGTACCAAGAACACGTCCTGCCGATGATTCCATCCGGCATGACGGTGCGGGATATTATCACGAAGTAGCGTAGCCAAGGTCGTGAGACCTTGGATTTTCGCCGCAAAGAAAACAAAGAGCAGCAAAGAAGAAAGACTGCTTCAAAACACTAAGCCCACGGGGTTCACCCCCGTGGGTTTTTTCGTGTAGTTGCCGCGATGAATACCAGCATAGAATGAACTCGTCTGTAACAAAGGAAAGTGAGTCGCCAAAAGGATTGCGTCACATGAAACGTGGGATCGCCTTGGTAGTCGTCTTAATCCTGCTCTTGGCCTATCCCGTCAGCTACTGGCTGCTGTTGAAGCCAAGAATTTGGATTCATGACTGTAGCGGAATGCGTGCTGTCTCGTTCAGCGGCTTGGGACAATCCCCGAAAGTCTTGCAGGTCATTTACAAGCCACTGATTCTCCTCGATCAAAAGTTACGCCCCGAATATTGGAACTGGGACGAAACGGAAAACTTGCTCGGAACAGCGAATTGAGCGTCGAAGACCCTAAGCCCACGGGGTTCACCCCCGTGGGTTTTTTTGTGCTGCTCTAGAGAAAGATTCTGCACGGAGTGACTCACGAAAATCCTCCCGCAGGATTAACCCCGCAGGGGTTGGAGATCATAGCCGGTGGTCGCGGTACTCCGCGCACCACCGGAAAAGCGATCAATAGAAATCGGCACCCCGAGAGGGGTGCGAGAACGATTGATTGTTGAAAGATTCTTGCATCCCTCTCGGGATGCCCGATCCGAAGGGAAAGTATCCCGGTGGTGCGCCGCGTTGCGGCGACCACCGGCTAAGTTCTTTTATCCCTGCGGGATATTTCACTTCCTCGTTCACTCGTTCATCATTCCTCGTTTTACCCACTCACTCCTTCGGCTTGCTCAACACCTTGACCATCTCGTAAGCGTCGTTCCCCGGCATGAACCCGCACGACGGTGCGAAGCTCTTCGCCCGGGCTTGGTCCGGGACGAACGGTTTGTTATCGTCTTTTTCGTAGCGATGAATTCCCCAGTGCCGGCCGTTTAGCACGACCGCGACCATCTTCGTTTCGTTGTCGGGGCACGCGGCGGCGAGCGTCTTGCGCGCTTCGTCGGTCAGTTCGATCGTCACCATGATGTTGGACGTCGATAGCCCGCTGCCCGAGAGGTCGAGCGACTTGCGCGTGACACTCGTCACGAGCTCCGGCGTCAGTGCCAGTGCCGGCTTGAGATGCAGGTAGACGATGGAATCGGGATCGCAGCTCGATTGAAACCCTTCGGCGTCGGTCACGCCGGGCAGGTGCTTCCCCTCGACCCAATGGAGTCCGACCTTGGCCGCTTCTTGGACCTTGGCTGCTGGCGCAGGCTGCGCCCCAGGTTCAGCCGCGAAACTCGCCGGCAGCGACACGATCCCCAAGCCGCCAACAAGTGCAAAAAGAGACGCGCGGACAAAACCAAATCGTCGCATGATGTTCTCCCCCGGCTCTGTATGAGAGCTCGATAATGTTGAACCCCGATCCCCACCTCAACACACTTCCATCATACGGGCGTCGCCGCAAAAGTCATCTTTTCGGAGGCAGAAATGTCTCGCGCTGCCAAAGAATCACGTCCGCGCGCGAAATAACGTTACCTAGTCCCTCGAATCTGTGCCACGACGTTCCGCAAAAGTTCTTCTCTCCTAAGCCCACGGGGTTCACCCCCGTGGGTACTTTCGTGCGAAGCAAAAGTCCTGCTATGACGCAAGCGGTTGGGTGAGTTGCCGTCATTAACAGCTTGTATCCTAGCGTTTGCAAGAGAATTTCTTAATTGCTTGCATCGCCCCTCCCCGCATCGCACAATCAACAGCACCTGCCCATCAGAACGCGGCTCGCTCGAAGCACGGCTTCGAGCTACTTTCGCCCACCCTTACCCACGGTTCCCTCCCATGACACGCTCGATTGCTGCTGCGTTGTTGGTGTTGACTTACTGCTGGACTCTCTCGTTCGCCGAGGACGCGAAAACGGATTCGCCGAAAGCGGCCCCGAAAACCGAAGCGCCAAAAACCGAAGCGCCGAAAAACAAAGCCACGCAGAAAGCCGCCCCCGCCAAAAAGGCCCCGGCTCCGCCGCCGGCACGACCAACGCCAACCGTCGCCAACTACAAGTACGGCAACGATAGCGAGCGGCAAGTCTTTGACTTCTGGCAAGCCAAGTCCGACAAACCCACGCCCGTGATGGTCTACATCCACGGCGGCGGTTGGGTCAATGGCGACAAGACCAAGTACGGCAACAAGGATATCCAGCCGTACCTCGACGCGGGCATCTCCGTCGCGTCGATCAACTATCGCTTCATCAACCAAGCGATGGAGCAAAAGGTCGAACCGCCCGTCAAGGCGTGTGTCCACGACGCGGCCCGCGCGATTCAGACGATCCGCTCGAAGGCGCGGGAATGGAACATCGACCCGAAGCGGATCGCGGCCAGCGGCGGCTCGGCCGGCGCGTGTACGTCGTTGTGGCTGGCGCTGCACGATGACCTGGCCGATCCGAAGAGCGCTGACCCGATCGCGCGCGAATCGTCGCGGCTGACCTGCGCCTCGGTCGAGGGCGCGCAGACGTCGCTCGACCCCAAGGAACTCCGCGAATGGATGCCCAACATCACCTACGGCGCGCACGCGTTTGGCTTCCGCGGCCAGGGGACCAAGGAAAAGCCCGAGTTCGATCTGCTGATCGAGAACCGCGCGAAGGTGCTTCCGTGGATCAAGGAATACTCGCCGATCGAACTCGTCAGCAGCGACGACCCGCCGATCTTTTTGAACTACGGCAACTACGACGTCGAAGCGGTGATCGGCGAAAAGCAAAAAGACGCGACCCACTCGGCGATCTACGGCGTGAAGCTGCAAGAGCGGTTGAAGGGCGCAAACGTCGAAGCGATCCTCTCGACAAAGCTGCACCCCGATAAGAAGTACGGCACGCCGCAGAAGTTTGTGATGGAGAAGCTGGGGGCGAAGTAATTTTTGTAGCCCGTAGGGTGAGCGAGGGAGTGTTCAATGGCACTCCTTCGCTTGTGCCTTGAGCTTCTGAGAAGCCGGTTCCTTTTTGAGGTCTAGCTACTGGTGAAACTGACTCTTTGGCGAAAGGAGCAAGCAGTGGCTACCGAGCCCAAGGAAATTCTTGACTTATTCATTCGTATTGCAGGCTGCCTGCCACTTGCGGTAAAGCTAAAGGCAATTGCTTTCCGCTCAGCGGGGGTGAAGTACGCCAACGAGCAAGACCTGATTACTGGTGATGGGGCTAGTTATAACGGCGGACGCTGGAACAGGCCCGGAGTTCGTGCTATCTATCTTTCCCTTGATCCGCTGACTGCCGTTCAAGAAAGCTATCAGGAATTTCTCGCATATGGCTTCAAGGCATCGGATATCCGTCCGCGTGTGATGGCGGGAGTAAAACTCAATGTCAAACATTTGCTCGACTTGACTGACAAAGGAATTCGTCGAGAGCTTGGTTTTACACTTAGCGAATTGATAGACGAAGATTGGCATACGATTCAAGCTGCTGGCGAAGAATCTTGGACACAAGCCATCGGACGAGGGGCTTTGCGAGCAGGTTTTGAGGGACTGATCGTCCCATCAGCCAGAAATCGCCTTGGGAAAAACTTCGTTATTTTTCCGGCCAATCTAATTCGATCCAGCACCATCCAAATCCTGGCTAAAGACGAATTACCACCACATCCCCAAGATTGGCCCAAATAAACATGCAAAATTGCATGTATTATTGTTTGACTTAATACATGCAATCAGATATTATTGAGCTGAAGCCATAACACGTCGAGGAGAAACAAATGGTTGCCAAAATTAAACACAAGTCAGCGGCCCACAAAAAATCGGCCCTAGAACTCACGGAAATCCCAGGACTCTATGGCGTGCGCGTCGTCACCGTCAGCGGAGATTCTAAGCTTGAACTTCGTCATAAGCTGGGCATGCCCCGCGAAGCTTTTGGCCGTTTGGTCAATGTCTCCACCCGTGCTATAGCCGACGTCGAATCGACCAAAAAGAAAGTCGATAAACTACAGCGAAACTACGTCGAAGTCCAACGCCTCTGCGATACACTCAGTGAAGTGGTTGAAACGTCATCGCTCAATGAGTGGTTTCAAGCGCCGAACAGCGCCTTCGGCGGTCTGAAGCCGCTCGAAGTGATCGAACGCGGCGAAATTGATCGGCTATGGGAAATGGTGTATCGTCTGAGAGCGGGGATGCCTGGTTAGTTGCGAGTTATTCGATAGTTAGTCTTCAAACCCCTGTTTCCGAAGGAACGGAACATGCGAACAACGTTTCAGCACGGACTTTGGCTGAGCTTTTTCATCTGCTCTTGCTTGTCTCTTCGCGCCGCGGAAACTCCGACGCTCACGGACGCCGACAAGCAGCTCTTTGAAAGTCTCTTCCAGGAATTCCTCTTCGATCCCAAAGGCGCCGAGCGCGTCGCGATTCCCAAGACCACGGCCACGCGCTGGATCAGCCCACGCCATGAGACAATCGAAGGCTGGCGCGTCCGGGGTCAGGCCGGCAAACCCGACGTTGTCCATTTTGCCGACGGCAGCACCGAAACGTTGCAGCCCGGGCACGAAGTGACGCCGGTCGATTTCGTGGCCGCGTGCCGCGGGCGTTATATTACCGAGCCGTCGGGTCCGGCCGATGAAAAGCAGCGGCAGGAATTTCGCCGCCGCGGCGAAGAAGTTTCGCGCGGCTTGTCAGGCGAGCACGACGTAGCAATCGCCGCGTGGCTGTATCGGCTCGGTGAGCCGCAGCTCGCGGCGCTGGCCCTGAAGCGCGCGCAGACTAACCCGCGTTTTCCCCCGACGTATCGCGAGGACCTACGCTCGCACAGCGCGATCTCATTGTCCACGAAGATGCAGATCTGTTTCATCAATCGCGAGGATCAACTAGCGCTCGACTACGGAGAATTGGCCCAAAAGCGTTATCCTCCGGAAAAGACGGAACGCGCGATCAACGAGCAACCACCCGAGAATACCGGCCCGAATTTGCTGGACGAACTGCGCCGCCGCAAAAAGCTGGCCCGCTTCGGCCGTGGCGTCCCTGAACTGAAACCGGAGGGCTACGAGCAATGGACCGTCGAGAAAAAGGTCGCGTATCAGATCGACTCGTTCGACGAGTGCGACGCGATGCAATTCTCGGCCCCGGGTTCCGTGAGCTTTCACGACGATCCGCGCGTGGTGGAACTCGTGCGGCTCGGCGATGCGGTGGTGCCGGCACTGATCGACACGCTCGAACACGACGAGCGCTACACGCGCTCCGTGCATTATTACCGCTTCTACATGGCGACAGGCCAAGTCCTCGGCGTGCGCGAACCGGCGCTCGAGGCCTTGGAACAAATCCTGCGCACGGGTCACCTGGCTTACCGCGGCTTCAACACCACGGACAATCTCACGAACGCCAAGCCCGAAGTGCGGAAAGCTTTCGTCGCGCACGCGCGGGAGCATTGGAAGAAGTACGGACACCTGACGTTCGAAGAGCGGATGCTGCTGTTCTTGCGCGAATCCGATTACGCGGGCAAGCTGCGCGCGGCCGAGAATCTGGCCAATCTCGGGACGAAGGTTGAACTCAGCCGCTATGTTCCGCGGGGTTCGACCACGGCCAAGCGCGAGGAACCGGTGGTGGAGTCGCTACTGAAGATCGAAAACCCGACGGTAGCCGAAGCGATCTTTGCCGCGTTGGAACAAGTCAGCACGGTCGCGGGCGACTTGCCGGCGGAGCATCGCTTGAGTGTGCGGCAGTCAGCTGAAGCAAGCTTTTTACCGTGTCTGGTAAGGCTCGGCGATCGGCGGATTGCGCCGAAAATTCGCGAACGGCTGCGCGAGCCAACGACGGCGCTGGGGCGCTTGGAGTTGTGCATCGCGTTGCATTATCTCGGCGATAGCGAACCGTTGATTCAGTGGTGCGATGAATTTCGCCAGGGCAAGCTCGAGTTTGCCTCGCCCGACGAACCGCGGTTTGTCTGGCCGAAGCCCGAGCATCCGCACCTGAGTTTCCATTCTTTTCACAGCACTCCGCCGGGACTCAACATGGTGCGTGATTTGAGCCGGGCGAAACTGCCGGCGGCGGATGCCGCGCTCTACGCGTTGGCCGAAAAAAGTCATCCGCAGCACAAACTTGCGGCGGAATATTTCCTGGTAATTGAACGTCACTGGTCGCCGGCCGATCCGCAACACCCGTTTGGCTTGAAGTTCCTCTGCGACGGCCTCGAAGATCGCACGCTCACGGACACGTCGGCTGAAGTGCGCGGGAATGTGATCAAGTATATTACGAATCCCAAGAACGATTGGGGCGAAGAACTGCCGAGTTACCTGGCCGATCCGGCGCAACGGCAAGAGTCGGTCGTGCAGCGGCGCTGCGACATCTACGGTCGCCGGCTGTCGAGCCTGATGTTCGGCGGTCCGCAGTATCATCCGCTGCTCAAGGATCCTGAAGCGCGGCTTGCGGAGTTGAAGCTCTATCACGACCGCCATGCCGGACGGTTTCGTCGTTTGGAATGGTACGAGTTAAATGCCCTGCGGCTCAGCAGCAGCTCGAACAAGTTCATCCCCAACTACGCTGTGCTGACAAAACCGGCCACGCCCGCCGATGTCGCCGCCGGCCGCGCGATGTTTTTCTTGGGAGACCAGGCCGTACTCTCGGGCCTGAAACTTCCGGCGGTGGCAGTGCTGGCCAAGGATCAGGCCATGCCCAATCCGCCGCGCGTCCTCATCGTGCAAGCCGAAGTCGACGCCGTGGGCAAAACGAGTTACGGCATCATCGGCATCGATGGACTGCAAATCCTGCACGACGGCGAGTTGGTGAACATCGAGTCAATCGAAGCGCCGTAAGCGATGTAGCTGAAGTCGTGAGACTTCAGATGTCTTGCATGGAAGCGACGTCGCGTCATGTCAAAGCCCAGGGGTTTATCCCCTGGGAGAATTTTGAGGCGGCGCGGCCCGCGCTGAATGCCCGCCGATCCCATCGGCGGCTTTGTTTTTGTCGCTGAAGTCGTGAGACTTCAGAGGTCTTGCGCGGAATCGTGTCAAACGATCTGAGGTCTTACGACCTTGGCTACTTTGCTTCCAGTCTCAGCGTGATACGGCAAGCGGAAGCTTGCCAGGCTCCCCGGGGGCAAAATACAATCGGGCTAGCAGAGGATTTTTCGCTCCGAAAGAGGGGTTCGGAGCCGGAGATGCATTTCCAATTGAAGGAGAAATTTATGTCGCACTGTTGCTCGTGGGGGTCTGCCTTTGTTGCCATGCTAATGGTTGTTGCGGCAATGAGTGTCGCGGCGGAACCGAAAGACAACACCCAGAAAAATGCGCCGCAGGGCGATGCTACAGCAATTCGGGCGGAACTCGAAAAGCTGGGCTGCAAGGTCACCGACGATCTGTTGGAGCCAACCCGGCCCATCGTCAAAGTCGAATTTCAACCGTTGAACTTCAAGACGGGGGACGTGGCCAAAGCCGTGCCGCTGCTCAAGGAATGTCCCGAACTGCGGGTGATGATCTTGCCAAGTGCGGCGACCGATGACGATTTCAAAGCGGTCGCTGAATTGAAGGATGCCAAGAAATTCGAAGATCTCTCGGCGACCGATTCCCAGGTGACGGATGCCGGCTTGCTGCATTTGAAGACGCTGCCGGCTCTGAAAAAGATCAACGTGATCGGCGCAGAGAAGGTCACGCCCGCGGGCATTAAAAAAGTATTTGCCGCTATCCCGAGCTTGGAGAAAGTGTTTCTCAAGCTGGATGATGGGTTTTCGCGGTAAGTCCAGCAGCGAATTTTTCCCAGAGTCAGTTGTGGGCAACACGGCTTGCTTCGTCAGGCCATGTTGCCGCAGGCAACTAGAAGCTTCCGTATTGACGCCGATCAAGCGAGAGCGTCCTATTGCGAAGCGACCGATGCTGGTGCGCAATGATCTTGCAGCAGCCTCTGGTCGCTCGGCGAAACGGCAGGCGACTGCTTGCCGTGGTACCCGCGAAAATGCCCGCCGATATCAGCGACGGCTTTGTTGCATACTTTCCCCCTATCCCAATTCGGCCATTTCCCGCAAAATAGCGGCTTCACCGATTTCTCTGCGGCCTATCGGGGGCGTGCCGAGAAGGTCGATCCCCAATTCACGGAACACTCGTCTTCGACGCGCGCTGCCCGCGCGATTTAGCTGATGGTTTTTACCCTGTCGGTGTTGGCGCTCTTGTTTTTGCTCCTGGCGTTTAGCCATTGGAGTTCGGACCTGATATTGATCGGCGCGGTGCTGTTGCTCTTGCTCGGCGGCGTGATCTCGACCGGCGACGCGCTCAATGGCCTTGCCAAGCCCGACCTCGTCGCGGTCGCCCTGCTCTACATCGTCGGTGCCGGCATGGCTGATACCGGCGCCATGGCGACGCTGGCCGAGCGAATGCTGGGCAAGCCGCGGAGTTCGCAGGATGCGGTGATTCGGCTGATGATTCCCGTCGCGATCTGCAGCGCGTTCATGAACAACACGCCGCTCGTGGCGATGATGATTCCGGTGACGGCCGATTGGGCCAAGAAGTACGGCGTCCCCGTGAGCAAGCTGATGATGCCGCTGAGCTTTGCCTCGATCCTCGGCGGCTGCTGCACCAAGATCGGCACGAGCACCAATCTGGTGGTCAGCGGGCTGATGCAGGACTATGTCGCAAAACTGCCAGCCGGGCACAAGCATCTTGGTCTGTTGGAACCGACGCTGGGGTTTCTCGACGTGACCTGGGTTGGGGTGCCGGTGGCGCTGGCGGGGATCTTGTTTCTGTCGCTGTTCAATCGCTGGCTGCTGCCGGATCGCCGGCCGGTCATCGACATGGGCGATGCCAAGGAATACACCGTCGATATGCTCGTGCCCGACGACAGTCCGTTAGTCGGCAAGAGCATCGAAGAGGCCGGGCTGCGGCATTTGCCGGGCGTGTTCTTGGCCGAGATCACGCGCGATGATATGGTCATTCCGGCCGTCGCGCCGCAGGAACGCTTGCGCGCCAACGACCGGCTGTCGTTTGTCGGCATTGTCGATTCGGTGGTCGATCTGCGCAAGTTGCGCGGGCTTGTGCCGGCGACGAATCAAGTCAATAAGATCGAAACGCCGACGCGCGACCGATTGCTGGTCGAAGCGGTTGTCTCCAACACGAGTCCGCTTGTCGGTCAGACAATTCGCGATGGCAAGTTCCGCACGCGCTACAATGCGGTCGTGATTGCCGTGGCGCGGAATGGCCAGCGGATCATCAAAAAGATCGGTGATATCGAGCTCCAGCCCGGCGACACGCTGCTGATCGAAGCGCATCCATCGTTCGTCGAGCAACAGCGCCGCAGCCGCGATTTCTTCTTGGTCAGCGGCATCGCCGATTCGAACCCGCCGGAGCACAAACGGAGTTGGATCGCCATGGCCATCATGGCGTCGCTGATCGTGCTCATGATCGTCGAACAGTTTAAAGTGCCCCTGTCCAACTTGCTGGGCTTGGCGGAAACGCTACCTATCCCGGCGTTTGTGACGCTGGTCATGCTCGCCGCGGGGGCGATGATCGCGACACGCTGCACCACGGTAACGCAAGCTCGCCGCGCGATCGATTGGGAAACAATCCTCGCCATCGCGGCGTCGTTCGCACTCGGCAAGGCGCTCGATAACAGCGGCGCGGCCCAAGCGCTCGGCGAGTGGATGAGCACGATCAGCGTCGGCAATGATTGGCTAGCGCTGGCGGTCGTCTATTTTGTCACGCTCATCGTCACGGAGCTGGTGACCAACAACGCGGCGGCCGCGATCATGTTTCCCTTGGCGATGAACACGGCCGCGGTCAGCGGCATGAACCCCATGCCGTTCGTGATCGTCGTCATGATCGGCGCGAGCTGCGGCTTCGCCACGCCAATCGGGTATCAGACGAATCTGATGGTCTACGGACCCGGCGGGTACAAGTTCAGCGACTACCTCCGCGTCGGGATTCCCCTCGATCTGCTCGTCGGCATCGTCACGGTGATTATGACGCCGTTGGTGTACCCGTTGCGGTAAATTTTTTGCCACTGATTCTGACTGATGAATTCTGATTTTCACTGATCTGCAATTCGAGAGTTCAATTCTTAGAATTCTGAGAACGATTTCCATGGCGCGAGTAGAGTGCATTCTCTGATCAGTGAAAATCAGTTTTAATCAGTATTCATCAGTGGCAAAAAATTCAATCATCAATCTTCAACCACGGCGGCAATCTTACGACCTTGCCCGTGCGGTCAACGCTGGCGATGACGCTTTCGCCGGTGGCGAGCAACTCCTCGCCGCGGCGCAGTTCGTACCCATGCCGCACCCTAGCTCCCTTGGCCGCGAGCGTGCGCGTGGTGAGGACGAGTTGATCGTCATACGCCGCGGGCAGGAAATACTTGACGTTCATCTCGGCGACGACCAGATAGATGCCGCCGGCTTCGATTTCGCGATAGGTGATCCCGCCGGCGCGGAGCATTTCGGTTCGGCCGAGTTCGAAATAGGTCAGGTAATTCGCATGATGCAGCCGCGCCATCGCGTCGGTTTCTTGATAACGGACGCGAATCGGCAGCGTGAACTCGCGGGGGATCTGGGGGGTAGACATGGAATTCGTACGTCAGGCATTCTTGCCTAACTTAAGTGAAGTTGGATCGTCAACTCAAAGCCCAGGGGTTCATCCCCTGGGAGAACTCGCGCGCGGATCCCAGGGGGTAAACCCCTGGGCTTTGTGGCGATGGAGACTCAAACGCGGTCAGGCTGGAAAGCCTGACGTACGAAGATTTCAATTGACGCGAATTGCCCGGGAAAATTATACTCGCATCGAGCGTGCGAGACGGAAGATTCGAGCGCAGCACGGAGAAATGCCGGCCCGCGCTCCTTCGCCATCCCTTCTTTTTCAGTTGCAGGTAATCTCATGAGTCTCGGCGAAGGCGGCAGTTCGGCCATCGATTTCTCGACGATGCGCGGCCGCAATTATCCCACGATCCGCCAGTTTACGGTCTTTCTCGAAAACCGCGTCGGGCAATTGCTCGAAGTTGTCCGCCGCTTCGAAAACAGCCGCGTCCGGATCGTCGCCCTCTCGATCGCCGACTCGGCCGAGTGTGCCTTCGTCCGCTTCTTGCTCAGCCATCCCGAGCAAGGCCGCGAAATCCTGGAGCGCGCCGGTCTCGCCATGATCGAGAGCGACCTGATCGGCGTCGAACTGCCCAACGACAAGCAACCGCTCCTCCGCGTCTGCACGGCGCTCCTGCAAGCCGAGGTCAACATCATCCAAGCGTACCCGCTCATTGTTCGCCCGCACGGCAACCCGGCCGTAGCGCTGATGGTGGACAACTTGGAGATGGGCCTCGACACGCTCGCGAACAAGGGCTTTACGATGCTGAGCGAAGCGGATTTGGTGAACGACGAGGATTGATTTGAACAGGAGGCAGCAGAGGAAGCAGAGAAGACAAAGACAAAATACGTAGAGACGGAGGAAATTCAGAGCGGCACAGAGAAGAGTAAGAGATGCCCGTTTAGCGGCGACTCGAAGAGGAGCGTTTTTGTCGCACTCGCTAACGCTACGCGCCTACAAAAGATTTTACGCCGCCTTCTTCCCCGCCGGCGTCGCCGGTTGATTCCGTGCCGTGAGCAAGTGAATCGCCGCGGTGAGCCCATGCAGCGCATCGTCGATCTGATGCGTTTCGTGGAGCAGTTTCAGGTTGTTCGAGAGTGCCTTTTGCGTGTCGGCAAGCTGGCCTTCCCCCTGAGCGATGCCGTTGAGTGACTCGGCGAGGGCCGCGGCGTGGGTGCTGAATTGCGCGGCCTGTTCGAGCACCATTTGAATCTGGCCGAGGTGCTCGTCATGGCGTTCGTCGGCGACAAGGAGGATCTTCTTGAGGTTCTCGTTGGCCGACGATTCGTGCTTGGTGTAGCGGTCGTGAAGAATCGCGAGCGTCTTTTCCCAGCGTTGTTCCTCGTTCACTTGCCGCTGCTCGAAGCGTTCAAAGAGCGCTTCGAGCGCCGCGGACCAAGTGTTGACCTGACCCGCGAGAGCCCCCTGCACCGCGGCATGGAATTCTTTATTTGCCGCGTCGATTGTCGCCATCAGCGGGCTCAGGTTCGCCGCCTTGACCTCGAAGCGGTTCTCCAACTCGCGCTCGACGATCCGGTCGATGCGCTGATCGATGCCGCGATCGGTGCGCTCGGTCAGGAACTTGCCGAACATGGTGAACATCGCCGCGCCGAGCGCGACGGTCGTCGTGTTGAACGCCGTGCCCATCTCCGAGACGACGTGGTTCAACTGCGTCGACATGTTATCGACGGTCATCCCGGAAAGCGCCGTGCCGAAGTGGACGACGGTGCCCAAGAAGCCGAGGATCGGCGTCACCGCGACGATGAACCCGACGAGCGAGTACTTGTTGTGCGTCGCTTCGTGATCTTGCTCGGAAAGATACCGCAACTGCTCCGGGAACTCTTCGGCCGATTTGTTTTCAATCAGGTACGTCAGCGCGTGCTTGAGGCGCAACGCGATGCGTGATTCTTGAACGGCCGCTGGTTTTTGTTCGACATCGGCCAACAGTTCGGCCGCTTCGGCGACCGGCACGCGGCCCGAGCGCGGCGGCAGCCAGTTTTGCTTTAGGCCCAGAAACTCGCGCGGAAACGCCAGCAGCTTGAGCAGCACATCGCAAATGCCCCACATGAACATTGTCACGATCACATACTCGATCGTGTGTTCGGTCGTGTACTTGGCGAGCAGCGTCTCGCGCATCTCGGGCTGGAACATGATCGCGTAAAAAACGCCGGTCGCCGGCACCGCCAGCAGCAACGACGGATCACTGAGATACGACGAAAGTTTCGAGCGCGCGAACATCGGCCATCCTTAAAAGACGCAATCAGTAACATTCCGACAGGCGGCAGAGTATCCGCCGCTTGGCCGGAGATTGAACCGGGATCGCGCGCGGGGGTCAAGAGAGGTTCCGCCGGGGGCGGAAGATGAGCAGGGAGCGCAAGAGGCGGTGTTGCTAGCAACACAGAAGTAGGTCAGGCTTTAGCCTGACTCGCTTAGCCGGACCGTCCACGGCCGGCTTCACACACGCCGGCCGTGGACGATCCGGCTAAGCAGAACTTGCTGCGCCGCAATCACGTACGACGGACTTCCAGTCCGTCGTCTAGTGTTTCGATTTCGACGGACTAGAAGTCCGTCGTACAATTCCGAAGAGTTACTCAAACATCCCATCCGGCAGCCCCACGACGCCGCGGATGACGATGCGTTCGACGCTGTCCCAGGGGACGACGGTCATCGTGACGGTGCCATCGGCCGCTTGGCTGGCGAAGAGGCCGTGGCTTTTCTGCGAGAGATGCTGCTCGAACCAGTCCGGCAGGAGGACGTTGCCCCCTTCGAGATGGAGCTCGATGATCCCGCCATGCTCGCGCTCGGCCCAGAGCCGCAGCATGAGATCGGCCAGCGGATGAACCATCGTCTCGGCGTGGTGCGGCACGGCGGCGTGCGAGGTTCCGACTTGATAAGTGGTCGAGCCGACGCCGCCGGTGAGTTTGTTCGTGACCTTGTTAATGGCGCTGCCGAGGATGTTGATGCCGCTGGCGGGCCGCGCTGGCGCGGCGGTCGCTTCGACCTGCAACGACGCGAGCATTCGTTCGAGCTCGCTGGGATCTTCGCGCGAGGCGGCCGAGTCTTCGACTTCGGCGATCTCGGGATCCTTGGACGGTTCGGTATCGCTGAACTGCACCTCTTCGAGATTCGCCAGGTCAGTGCCTGACGGCACGGCACCTGATTGCGCGGTCCCTGACTGTGCGGCGCGGATCACCTCGAGCGGCGGGATTTGAAACTTGGTGTTGCAATGCGGGCATTGCCCGAGACGGCCAGCCAACTTTTCCGGCCCGTTCAAGCGGTGCCCATTGGGGCAGAGGAAGGCGATCGTGCCGGGCTTCGGTTCAAGCTGCTTCGAGCTGCCGCTGGCGGTGATTTTGCTGCCGCCGCTATTCAGTTTGCTCTCGCTGGCTCCGCTGTTGAGTTTACTATCGCTGCTGTTTTCGGCGGCAGGACTTTCGGCCGGCGCGCTTGGCGCAGGTTCTGTCGTTGATACTCCGTTCATGCCCTGCTCCACCGGAGCCGGCGGCACCGCCGAAATCGTTGTATCGGCACCGGCTTCTTCATCGCCCTCGGATGCCGGAGTTGTCGGCGCGGGCGCGCCAACGGCGGCTGGCTGCGGCTGGCCGATCCG
>JBGSSS010000114.1:0-10667 GCA_041736895.1 Pirellulales bacterium | reverse complement strand
GCTGAGCACTCGCCGCGGCGAGTGGCACGCGGCGCCGCGCGAAGGCAATGCCGGACTCGTCACGGGTTCCCACCGCACAAGGTCCCGCGGAGGACCGCGGGACTTACAGGCGGCGGACGTTGAAAAAGCCCAGTGAGTGTTGCCTTTAAAGGCAACACCCCAAAATCGGGCGGCGCGCGCTTTGTCCGGCTTGGGCCTGACCCGGCGCGCGGCGAGTGTGGTTTGCCCGCGGGATTGTGGTGAGCGCTCGAAACGGTGTTCCGTTAAACACGGACATTGGGGGCGCGCACATTTGTGTTTTTTTCTGATCTTTTGTCGTTTTTCCGCGCTTTTTTGCGTTTTTTTCTGATTTTTTCGTGTTTTATTGCGATTTTTTTGTGTTTTTTTGGGCGTTTCCCCAGCATTCCCCGCGTTTTCCCAGGTTTTTTGGCGGTGTTGCCTTGGCGCAACAGAAAATCAATTCGTGTGCGTTCCGTTTTGTCCGAACTCTCGGAAATGCTGCCGAAACTGTTGTTTCACTGTACTGTTTGTTTCACTCGGTGACCGTATTACACTACAGACGGCTGGGAGGGCAGATTCTCCCCGAAAAATGCTTGATTCGGATTTGCTGCGATTTTTTCCGGCGATTTTTTTAGCGGCCGGGAAGTTTGTGTCCGCTGCGTCGTTTCCCTGGTGTCGGATGCTTAATCAGTGTTGCTCAAAACACGGAGCATCGAAAACCGCTCACTCACTTCTTTCTTCGAAAAGGGATGACCATGTTGAATGTACTTGCGACGACTCGCCGTGGAGCCTTGATGACCCTGATGATCGGCTTGCTCAGTGCGGCCGGGTTCATGAGCGGGACGGCTGAAGCCCGCTACTATGCCGGCCGCCACTACTACAGCACTTGGAACTACCACCCGCAACGGACTTACTACTACACCTACTACTACTACAAGCCGATGCCGACTTACACGACATACAATCACCACTACTGTGTGTACTACACCAGCCAACCGCGTTACGTCTACTACTACAATCCGGTCCGCCGCGTTTACTGGGGCCGTTACGATCTGGAAGACAAGGGCTACTCGAAGCTCGAAGAAAAGGATCAAAAGGCGGACTTGAAGGAGATTCCGGAATCGGCCTTCCCCAAGGCTGGAGCGATGCCCGCGATTCCAGAATCGACCGACGGCGAAAAGATGCTGCCGATCGACCCCGCGACCTTGCCGAGCGAAAAGACTCCGGAAGACGCTCCGGCCAAGTAAGCGGCGTCCAATAGTAGCCCGCGGCGTAAGCAAGGGATGGTGACGCCGTGCGAGATTTCCCTCGCTAACGCGTCGGGCTGCTAAATACCTGTGAAGACATGTCACTTTTGAGAGAGGTTGACATCCAGACACGAGTGCCGAGCGATGCTTGGCACTCGTGTTTTCTTGCGTTGGTGAAGCCAGTTTCCCTTAGAAAAATATTCGCTTACCGCTATTGGGTAATTTAAAATCAGCGAGAAGTAAATTCGAATAAGCACGTTTCCTAAGCGCCACGAGTCCCTTTATTCCATTGTGAATTCATCTTCGGTTAAAACTTCCTAGGTACTCCCCATGAACATGCTCTCCGCTCTCGCTCGTTGGAAATGGCTTCGACCGCTGGCGATTGCCGCGGCCTTTGTTGGCAGTTCCACGGCGTATGCCAAGGACGATGTTGCCAAACCAGCGCCCGAGAAGCTCGCTGCCGCGGCGAAGGATATCCTGAGAAGCCGCTGCTTTGATTGCCATGGCGGCAGCGCCACTCAGGGCGATATCAGCGTTCTCAACCACGCGGAGCTGCTCGCTAAGAAGCACATCGTTCCGGGCAAGCCCGACGAATCGAGCTTGTATCAGATGCTGATCGAGGCGGACGAAGATGTGCGGATGCCAAAAAATGCTCCGGCCCTCAGCAGCAACGATGTCGACACGATTCGCCAATGGATTTTGGCTTCGGCTCCGAAATTCCCGGAAGATGTCGTGCAGCCAAAGGAAGCGGATAAAGAGAATTTGTTCAAGAACATTCAAGGGGTCGAGTATGTGCTCAAGGAAATCCTGACGCACCAGAGGACGCTTTCGACGGACGATCGCCGTTTCGTCCGGTACTTTAGCTGTAACCATTTGCTCACGGCCGGGGCGACGCGGGAAACGATCAACGCCCAGCGCGATGCGTTTGCCAAGGCGATCAATCACCTTTCGCGCGAACCGAACATTGTCAAACCAACGGTCGTTAACGGCGAAACGGGCACGATCTTCGCCCTCGATATTCGCCAACTCGGCTGGCACAAGCAGCCGTTCAAGGCGATCGTCGGCAAGGAAGTCAAAACCGACGAGACGAACCTGTACGATCTGGTGCTGCTCGAGTACCCCTACGCGATTTTGTACCAAGACTCGTTGACGTTCGATTCGCTGCTGACGGAGTACATGTCGCCGGCGGGCTTGATTCGGCCGATCCCGTATGTGCGGACGGACTGGTTCTGCTCGGCAGCCACACTGCCGCCGCTGTACCACGACTTGCTCGGTTTGCCACGGACGCTGACCGAACTGGAACAGATGCTGGGCGTCGATTCGGCCGCGAACCTGTCTCAACGCACGGCGAAACGCGCCGGCATGACGATCTCGGGCGTCTCCCGCAACAATCGCGCGGTCGAACGCCACTCGTTTGCTCACGGGGCCTATTGGAAGAGCATCGATTACGCGAGCAGCAAGGGAGCGGAAAATATCTTCACCGATCCGATCAATCTGCGCGGCATCGGCGGCGAGATGGTATTTCACTTGCCCAACGGGTTGAACGGCTACTATGTTTGCGACTTCAAGGGGACGCGGCTCGACGAAGCCCCGACGAGCATCGTCACGGACAAGTTCGCCGAAGACAAAACCGTCCGCAACGGCCTGTCGTGCATGCGTTGTCATGACCAGGGGATTAAAGACTTTCGCGACGATGTCCGTCCCGCGGTCGAAGGACTCGGCGGCAGCGGCAAGATCGACAAGCGCGAAGTCCTCGCCCAATACGCCCCGCACAAGGAAATGACGGCGATCATCGCCCAAGACAAGCAAAAGTTCATGCGGGCGATGGAGCAAGTGCTCGGCGCGCCGCAAAAGACGGAACCGCTGATCGCCGTGAGCCAGCGTTTCCTTGATGCTCCGTTGCAAGTCGCCACCGTCGCCGGCGAACTAGGGCTAGTCGAAGCAAATGACCTGAAGACCATCTTCCGCCAGCCGAACTTCGCCAGCTTCGGGCTTGTCGCTCTCGGCAACAAAGGCGTCATCCGCCGCGATATGTGGGAAGACTACTACGATCACATCGTGCGGGCTCTGGGTCTCGGCGTGCCGGTGATTCCAATCGACGGCAACAACCGCCCGGATTACTTGCCGTCGGATAGCCCGCTGGATGTCGTGATCTCGACCGACAAGAAGAACAATGTCTTCGCCCCCGGCGATGAATTGGTGATCTTCGTGGAGAACAAAGGCCGCGGCTCGGTCTTCGTCGAATTGATTGGCACTGGAACGAAGGGCGAGAAGATTGTCCTCGTCCCGGCCGGCAGCAAAGTCGAGCCGGGCAAGAAGCTCCGCTTTCCGGAAAAGGGATCGCTCAAGGTTCAAGCCGCCCTTGGCCGCGAACTGATCACGGTCTTCGCCAGCGACAAGGAATTCCCCACGGGCAAGATCCTACGGGCACAGAACATCGACGACCGGATTGTCCACCCGTTCTATCGTATGACGATCCAGAACGGTGCGGCCAAAGTGCTGGACGATGCGATTACGATGATTAAGCGTTCGATCGCGATTGAGACGCGGTAGCAATCGCTCATCTCAATCCAGAAAATAGCCCTGCTTTGCCAATGCCGGCGAACCAGGGCTACTTCTGTTTAATTGCTGAAGCCTACTTACTTTCGAAAGCACGCTTCCCCAGAAAACGCTCTCCTTCATCTGATTTTTTACTCGAATGTTCTAACAGCTTTGCTTTCAATTTGTCGGAAAAAAGTTTCAAATCACCCGGTCGATCTCGCGTAAAAAAATGCCAGGCACTAAACAACCGTGCCGCTCCTTCGATTTCCGCGGTGCTGAGTTCCTTGCCTTCGATGGCGGCAAGCAGTTCGGGCGTTGAATACTGCAACAGCATACTCTCAGGAACGCCCTCGTAACCAGGGTATCCAGACCACGGTCCCGCTCCAGAACCATACCATGCGAACAACACTAGGATTTGGTCATCCTTCTTTTCGATTTGCTTTGCCAAATCTCCCTGCATCTGTTTCAGAGTTTTCTCCGGCACTTCCGGAATGTAGTCGATCTTTCCCCAGTACGGCTTGAGTGCCGGCGGCATGGCGGCTAGCCATTTCTTTTCGTCTAGAGCACTCTGTTTTTCCAGTTTGAGCGCTAGCTCGTACTCTTGTCGCGGCTCAGGAATATTCCGGGCATCAAACCATTTCAGAAGCGGTTCACGGTCAACTAGGGCGGCATCACTTGTCCACAAACTGCAACGGACGAAAACGGCATGATGATTCGTGATGGTTGCCAGAACTTTATCCCCCTGATAAAGCACAATCGCGGGTGTCCCATCGCACATGCAATGCAAATATTCCTTGGGGTGCTTCACTAGCAGAGCTTTACTCAGCTCGTCAAAGTCCTTGCGCTCCGTGGTGCTATAGAGCACTCTGCCTTTCTCGCGCGGCGACAAATAAACTTCTAATTTATTTGCCTCTTTGAAAAGAGAAGAAAGTTCCACGGGCTTCATGTCTTCAGCCGCATTAGCAGCAGTGATTCTTAAACTCATTGCCAGCGCAGCCACAGCGAAGCAATACTTTAGATATCTTGCCATCGTTGCATCCTCACTCGAAAGTAGTACGTTTCCTAATTCAGCCACGCGCAAGTCTCTCTCAAGAATTATTCAGTTTACTCCACTCGTAAACCACTTTGCCATCGATGTCGCGCAATTCAAACAAAATCTTCGCCTTACCCTCGCCGCGCGAGACATTGACCGCGAGAAATCCCCCTTTGACCCGATGAAATTGATGGATCTTCGGATCGAATCCAGGTGTCCCGCCGGCATGTTCATCGCTCGCCGCGCCGACGCTGAACTCGTGGAGGCCCGATTGCGAATGGATCGAATGATACTGCCAATGCCGGTCGCCGCAGATGACGAAGAAATTGTCCGGCACGTTTTCTTTTAACCAACCGCGGATTTCATCACCTTCGTGCTGAAAGCCGGCGTTGGCGTGGTTGTCGTTTTTGCCTTTGCGATCCGGCCCAACAAGCGGTGTCGGCGAGACCAACACCTTCCACATCGCGTCGCTTTCCTTCACAGTTTTCTTGAACCAGGCTTTTTGCTCCGCGCCCCAGATCGTCTTCTCGGGTCCGTCGGCTTTATTGTTTGGTGTACGAAAGTCGCGGCCGTCGGTGAACCAGAGTTGCAGATCACGGCCCCAGCGTACGGTGCGATAACTGGGCCCGTCGGCGAGCGGCGCTTGTTGGCGAAAGATTTGCTGGCCTTCGGCAAACGTGAATTCGCCCATCGATTTGCCGGTCCAGGAATCGTCGCTGAGCGTATCGTGGTCATCCTTGAGCCAGTATGTGCCGACGTTGCGAGTAAACTCGCGCAGCCGCGGAAGACTAAACATGCGCTCCCAGTGATAGCGTGCCAAACGCGGTGTCACGGCGCGCGGTTCATCGTTGTCGTAGTAGACCAGATCGCCGGTCAGGCAGGTGAAGCGAGGGTTCAAGGCCAGCATCGAAGGATAAATCTGATGTCCCTCAGGATGACCGCGGTCAGGATAACCCTGGCAGGTCATGACGCAGAAACGAATCTCTTCGGCGGCATCACCGGCCGGAGCCGTAACGAAAGTTCCACGGAGTGTGCCATGCAGCGGCTTGCCGTTTAGCCCTGCGGTCTCGCTCTCAAAATAGTAACGCGTCCCCGGTTTTAATTTAGCGAGCGCGAATTGATGAATAAAGTCGGTCGCCTCACTTACATTCACCCAACCCGTTGCTGCAGCATCGCTGAGATCTTCTTTCGTGCCGTAGCGTAGTTGGATGCAGCCCGCCGCGCCGAGACACGCACCTTCGAGTTGTTCAACCGGCACTGTCACCTTGGCCAGTTCATTGGCTTTTTTCCCGTTGGCTCGGCCGGGGATCAACACGCCGTCGTTATTGCGCAAGGAATGTACTGTGAGCCGCGTCCAAATGATGGCCGTCGTGTCCGTGACCTCACCCACGCGCACGCCGGTTGCTTGGTGCGACTCAAGCGGCTCAGCGGCGTGGAGCGAGCTTAAGCCAGTCAAAGCAGCAACCGCCAACGATGACTCGGCGGCAAAGGTACGGCGATCCAACAGACGCTTGGGCATGACGCTCTCCCGAGAAAGTGCAAAGATTGGCACTCATTATCCAAGCCGGGAATCCTGACAGCAAGCGGAAACGCTGGGGGCTGCGCTAGCGTTTCACCCAATCCCCCCAAACTCGGCCTAGTTTCCAACCCGCTCGGGATAGATCACAAGTTCAATCCGGCGATTACGGGCTTGGCCGGCGCTGGTGGCGTTGGAGACGACCGGATGATTGGCACCATGTCCGACAATAAAGAGTTGATTCGGACGGAGGCGCGATTTCTGTACTAGATAATCAAAGGTGGCCGCGGCTCGGGCTGTCGAGATTTGATGGTTGTTGAGCCACGCCGCGCTTTGAGGCGGCACGTTGTCAGTGTGGCCTTCGATCGCGATGTACTGTTGCGGGTAGTTCCGTTCGATCTCGATGACGACATTGTCGATGAGTTGCACCGCGTCGAGCCGGAGCCGAGCATCGCCGGGCGAGAAGAGGCGATCGGCCGGCAGCTCGATCCGAATCACGCCGTCATCCATCCGCGTTTCGATGCCGCCCGCGCTGAAGTTCGGCAGTTTGTTCGTGAGGCTGCTATTCGAAAAGACGCCCTGCTTCTTGGCCACACTCGTACCGGCATTGTTGCCGCCGCCATTTCCCCCGGAATTCGCCAGGGCGGATTCCAATTTCTGCTCCAAGCTTTTTTGTTTTTCAAGTGATTGAGCCAATTGCGTGCTCATTTGCTCGCGTACCGCCGCGTATTGATCCTGCACCAAGCGGGTTTGCTGCCGCGATTGGGCGAGCATTGTTTCGAGCTCTTTATTGTCGTTATCGAGCGCTTTACGTTGTTCTTCGAGCTGCTTGGTCTGAGCGGCTAATTGCGCGGCCTGGGCATTGTTGGCAGCCGCTTGATTTTGAGCGTACGGAGTCTGCGCGCAGCCGGAGAGCGCGAAAATCGCGCTGCCGAGCAACCAGCCGCAAAGATGGCGGCATCCGCTCATCCGTGACTCCTTGGCCGAAAAAACGTGCAGCGCACATCATGCGCGCGGCATCCCAGGGGAAAACGGGCGAATGGTAACGGCACAGCGTCTGCCGAACAAGAGCAAGTTGATGCGCCGCAAGCGAAGCTAGGCTGCTAGCAAAGGGAGGTAATTGATCAATGACAATGGATAATTGACAATTACTTAAGCAAGCACCGGTTCAGATGGCAATTCGTTATTTCTTGGTTGGCGAATTGAATAGTTGCCGTAGAAGCGTTTGATGTAGTTGCGGGGGCTAGCGGTATGTTGCTCCCAGCCATAACGTTCCATCAACCGTGGATTGAGCCGCAGGTTCGCCGCTTCGCAAACCAGGGCGTCAGTTCCCTTGATCTGTGCGATCTGATCTAAAATCGACAGGGCTTTTTGAAAACTTCGCACGCTCGTCCCGCGCTGAGTATGAATATATTTCAAAGCCAAGTATTGCTCGGAACCGCGCGGCTGGTTGTAGAACAACCGGCAGCAGTCGCCACGGCGCTGCCGATGTGAATATTCTCCCCAAACCAGCGACTCCCAAAGCGTCACGAGCTTGGGCCAAGGCCGGAGCGTGATTTGCTCGAGGCGGCCCTGCGCCACATGGATCACGCCGTACCTTCCGACGAGCAACTCCTGTCGCTGGCGTTCTAGGTCGACAATGTAGCGAAAGGAAAGCATGGCAAACAAATAATTTGCGGAAACCTGAACCATCGGGCTTCGCAACTCATCGGCCATGCATGCCGGCGTCGATGAGAATCGATGAAAAGCGGCGCGACTTTGCTTGTTATAGTGATTGTTCTGCCCGGAGCATTTTGACCCCCTGCCCTCGCGAAAACCGGGCGTGTATTATCAAGGGAAATGAGCACCCGCGAAGAAACTGCCGCCGCCGAGTCCGAGACGCCGACCACCAATCCGGCCGATATCCGGATTTTGATCGTCGATAACGACGCGGCCCACGCACGGACCGTGGCCGAGAGCCTGGAACGCGTCGGGTATCAGTGCGCCGTCGCGACCTCGGGCAACGAAGGCATCCGCCGGATCGAGATGGAAACGTTTGACGTCATCATCACCGATCTGATGATGAACGACACCAGCGGCATGGGCATCCTCGAAAAGGCGAAGAAGTCCCTGCCCGAGGCCGAAGTCATTCTCGTCACCGGCCATGGCACGATTCCGAGCGCGGTCGAGGCGATGCAGCGCGGGGCGTTCAACTACCTGCAAAAGCCGCTGGACCTAAAGCAACTCCGGATCATCACGCTCAAGGCGAGCGAAGCGGTAGGGCTCAAGCGGACCAATGTCGAGTTGCGACAACGGCTCGACGAAAAATTTGGCTTCGAAGGCGTCGTCGGCAGCAGCCCCCAGATGAATGCAGTGATCGATCGCCTCAAACGCATCGCGCCAACCGACGCGAGTGTATTGATCCAGGGCGAAACGGGCACCGGCAAGGAGCTCGTCGCGCAAGCAATCCACCAAAACAGCCCGCGGAAGAACAAAGCGTTCGTCGCGCTCAACTGCGCGGCACTCAGCGAGACGATCCTCGAGAGTGAACTCTTTGGCCATATCAAAGGGGCATTCACCGACGCCAGCTTTGATCGCGTAGGCAAGATTGCCTATGCTCACGGCGGCACACTGTTTCTCGATGAAGTCGGCGACATGCCGATGGCGACGCAGATCAAACTGCTGCGCGTCCTCGAAAATGGCGAAATCACCCGCGTTGGTTCGAACGACACGATTAAGGTCAATGTTCGCGTCCTCTCGGCGACGAATCGCAACCTGGAAGAAGCGATCGCCAGCGGCGCGTTCCGTCAGGATCTTTATCACCGGCTCAAGGTCGTGACAATCATCCTGCCAAGCCTGCGTGAGCGAACCCAAGACATCCCGCTGCTGATCGAGCATTTCCTCAAACAGTTCAACAAGCGGCACAATAAGCATGTCAAGTCGGTCGCACCGGCCGTGCGGATGAAACTGCTCGCCTATGCCTGGCCCGGCAACGTCCGGCAATTGCGAAACGTGATCGAGAGCATGGTCGTTGTCGATTTCGACGACGTCCTCGACATCGATGATCTGCCAAGCGAGTTGAGTGACACTCCGGCTCTAGCCGGCTCCACCGCGGCACCCGCGAATGCCAATGGGTCAAGTCTCGCGAGCCTGGTCGGGCAACCGATGTCCGAAGTCGAACGGCTCTTCATCACCGAAACGCTCACCGCCACCGGCGGCAACCGCGAACAAGCGGCCGAGATGCTGAAGATCGGCGAGCGAACGCTGTATCGAAAGATTAAAGAGTTTGGGTTGTAGACGCTATTGTGATGATTCGCTTGATGCTATCTTTTTTTCGTTAAAACTTCTTCAATTTTGGGATCGTCTTTGTAGCAGTACATCATTTCTAAATGTAATTCTTGCTTTGTGCCGCCCCATCTTAATAAAGGCATTTCACCTGGGACTTCTTGCAGCTCCGCGGGAATCCCGTACTTCTGATAAATAGCCAGAACGCGACGTGAAAAACGATTCATCTCTTCAATGTATTCATTCATCTCCTCGGTACAATAAGGCTCAGGCAAACGATTCACAAAAGCTACCATGTCATTGCGCACATAATAGTTTTCATGCTTTAAGAGATGACGAACGTGCGGCAGGTCTTCTTCGTCTAGCAGCCCCAACGCTGATTCGATCAGGCGGGGGAATGTGCAGTCATCACCCTCGGGAAATATTCTGGATGCGGCGTCGATGACATGCAGCGCATACCGAGTTTTTTCCGTTTTTGAACATTTCGCCCATGGGTCGATGCGTTCCTTCATCTCAAAGAAGTTGTCGATCGTCTCCGCGTTTTGCATTTTCTCCAATAGGCGGTTCAGGTCAAAGCCGTCGTCCGTAGGTGATTCTTCGACGCTGTTCGAATCATCTCTCTCTACTTCCTCAGTAATTTCTAGTTCGGAGTCTTCTCCTGCAGCATTATCCAGTTCGCTCTTGGCCAATTCATCATTATCTTGATTGCGATCTTCGCCAATTTCTAATTCATCATCTACGGTCTGATACAGCGAGAACGAAGAATCATTTTTGTACGGATTAGGTAATTGCTCCGGTTCCAGAAGAAATGCCTGGTATTTGGAATCCAGGTCGGCGAGAAATTCGCTGAAGCTCCTGCTGGCCAGATGCGGTGTACCGTCATGCGGGTAGTACATGACCATGCCACGTAACTCACCAGCGCAACAGGCCCTGTAAAAATTCTTGTGTCAGCTAGCAGGAACGGTTAGATTTTTCCTATCCCTTTCCTGAACACTGGAGTCACTAGCATGGATGCTATCTTACAAGCACGCGCGGAGCAATTGGCCAAGGAATTTGCCACTCAAGC
>JBGSSS010000113.1:0-4604 GCA_041736895.1 Pirellulales bacterium | reverse complement strand
GCTTGAGTGGCAAATTCCTTGGCCAATTGCTCCGCGCGTGCTTGTAAGATAGCATCCATGCTAGTGACTCCAGTGTTCAGGAAAGGGATAGGAAAAATCTAACCGTTCCTGCTAGCTGACACAAGAATTTTTACAGGGCCTTTTACTCCCTTGCTTACGCCGCGGGCTACTATTGGGATAGGCCCTTATTTGTTTTGTTCCAGACGCTTATTCTCTTCTTCACGCTTCTTTGAAGCCTCTTCGAGCTTCTTTTGTTGCTCCTCGCGTTTCCTTACTTCCTCTTCGCGTTTTCGCTCTTCGGCCGCTGCGCGTTCGTCACGCTGACGTTGTTCCTCGGCATTGCGTTTGACCCGTTCTTTTTCGATTCGCTCGCGTTCCTGAACTTGGCGAAGGTCAAGGTCCTTTCGCGCTTGCTCTTGCTCGTCGGCGAATTGCTTTTCGTCGTCGACTTGTTCCTTGGTAATGCCAAGTTGCTTGAGGAAGGCCCGGATCTTTTCCTGATTCGCGCGCGTTTGATTCACGATCAGGTTCTGTCCCAATGTCGAGATTGTGTATTGCGGATTCGCCCACGAGGCGGGCTCGATTTGTTTTTTAAGCTGCTCGGCGAGTTGTTCCATCGTGAACGCCGGCTCTTTGGAGATCGCGCGATGATGATCCAGTGGGTTTTGCTGCTTGAGACGCACCGCGGGCAACACCACCGGATGGACGACGCGCTCGACGGTGTCGGGCGAGACCGGCGGCGGTCTGCGCTCGGTCAACTGATTATTGAAGACCGCCAGCAGCGCGGCGAGTTCGTCCTGCACTTCTTCGGTGTTCGAGACGACGAGCAAACCGAGCTGCGCGTTCGGTTCGATATTGCCGAGCCCGCCGTTCACATTCCAAGTCGTCGGCTGAATAATGCTGGTGATCAGATTGACGAGCGATTCGAGTTCCTCGTATTCGGCAAAGAGCTGCTGCGGTCCGCCGCCGAAGCCGCCGCCATTTCCCAGGCCACCAATTTGCATGAGATTGAACAAACCGCTGTAGCCGCTGCCGCTGTATGGACCGATGCCACTGTGCCCGCCGTATATCTGCGGCCGGCGGAAGCGTTTGCGAACCTTGAGCAAATCGGGATCGATGGGGTACGTTCGCACGATCAGGCGATTCTCGGCAGCGGTTTTCGTCGTGATGACGAGCGTCCCTTCGTCGGTGTAATACGTCAGCGCCAGATCGGCAAGCAGCCGTTTCAAGGCCAGCCGGAGTTTGATCGGGTGCTCCGAATACAAATCGATCGGCGTGGACGTGTCGAAGGCCGCTTCGTTGAATGCTTTCTTCTCCCAGCTCACAGGGATTTTTAATTTCGCTTCGAGTTCTAAGGAGATATTCTCGAGCTTGCTTTGATTTAGATTTACCGTGACGGGTCGATCAAGCTGCATGGCCAAGCGCTCGGCGGGAGAAAGCTTGGCAAATTTCTCCGCCGGCAAATCATCGCCGCTGATTTGAAAAGACTGTAAGCGCAGCACGGGGTGCGCGGCATACAGTTCCCGATTGGCTGACTGCGCCGCCTGCCGCAACAGCTTTGAAGCTCCTGCGGCGTACAACGGCGGTCTCATCGCAGCAGTGGAATAAAATGCTCCAGCCTGGAAGCCCTGCGTCGCCAAGCTACTGATCGCTTCAGGGACGCTTGCAAACGGATCAGCCGCCGGAAATGCTAGGGGCGGAGGAGCAAAAGGATCACCTGCCTGTGTTGCCGCCGGTGCGGGCGCAAACGGATCGGTCGCGAACGCCGGGGCAGGCGCAAAAGGATCGTTTACCGCGGGCGCGGGACCAAAGGGGTCAGCGGCCGGCGCTCCAAACGGATCGATCGCGGGCGGAGCTTGCGCCACGAGCATATTGACCGAAAAGCACATCAGGCTGATCAGTAAAAGCAACGAACGAAAGAAATGACGCATAGGAATTGCCTCAACAAATATCCGAAGTGACACCCAGGCATACGCCGCGTGCTTTCATACAGCTTAAAAAATCCCGCCGCTATTTTGCCCGGTCGGTGCCTGGTTGTTCGCAGGGGGCGGACTTAGAGGCCGGCTGACGGGTCCAGCGGAATTCTGCGCGCCGCCGAAATTGCCGCCGCCCCCGCCAAACGCGCCGATCCCATAGCCGTGTTGTTGCAACGGCCGATGCTGCGCTTCGGTGATGCCTAGGTCATGCAGCAGTTCATGCAATTTGCGCTGCGCGGCTTGCGAATGCGTGACGATCAGCGACTCGCCCAGGGCATCGATCTTGTGCTTGTCGTCGGTCCAACTTCCCGGCTCGATCGTTTTTTTGATCATCTCGACAAGCTCTTCCATCGAGTATTCCAACTCGCCGCGCTGAATCTCGCGGCTCGTGACCTGGCCGTTCTTGTCGACGGTTTCCTTGATGTTTTCTTGCCGCGGCAGGACCAGCTGATAGACGACTCGCTGCAGGACCGCTTCGTTGGCTTGCACCGTTTCGGCTTTCGCGGCGTGAATCTTGCGCAGTTGGCTGAGAAACTCGTCGAGCTGTTCGTGAACCTCGTAGGTGTTCGACACGATGAGCAGGTCGAGCACATCTTGTGGCACGACATCGCCCTGGCCCCCGTTGGCTTTCCAGGTCGTCGGCTGGATCGTGCTCTGGATTAGGTTGATCAGCGAATCGAAATCGGATTGGATCAAGTTCGACGGAATTCCGATCGGGCGAATGAATTCGCCAACGGCATAGTAGCGCAGATTTTGCTTGTTTTCCTGCGCCGTTTTGGTCGTAATCAGCAGCGATTCCTCTTCGACGCAAATATTTAGCCTAAGCTCGTTGAGCAACTGCCGCAAACTTCCGCTCAGGCGCGTCCCAGCGTTGGGCAGATACCGGATCTGCGTCGCCGTATCAAAGGCCGATTCTTCCAACGCTTTCTTGTCGATCAGGATATTGATTTGCAGCTTGTCGCGGAGTAACAGGACGATGTCTTCGAGTTGGACGTTTTGTGCCTGCAGCAACCCGCGGCGGCGCAGTTGATACTCGATTCGTTCTGCCGGCTTCATCTTCTTGAGCAAGTCGGCCTTGAGCCCCTCGTCGGTAAACTCGAAACGCAGGATTCGCGCCTCGGGGTCCGGTGCATCATTGTTGGACGCGGCCGCCGCTTGCGGCACGGGTTGCTGCTGCGCCAAGTTCACCGCTGGCGCGGCAATCTTGAGCGTGTTGGGAATTTTCAATCCCCGGCCGCGGCGGAGTTCGTTCAAGAGTTTGGTGATTTGCTCGTGGCCGCGGCGAGTCTGCTCGATGACTAGCAAATCATCCGGCTCGTAGGGATAAATTTCCGGGGGGCCTGTATGAGCACGGACTGTTACCGGCCGCACATTGCCTGCAATTAAATTGATCAGTGAATCGAAATCGACTGTCTCATGCTCGTGCTCAACTCCCGGCGGACGAAGCAAATCGCCTACTTCATAGACCTTGAAAGAGGAAACGCCACCTTCTTTTGTAACTGTCGTCACAATTAGCGAATCATCCAGACAGATAAAATCAAGATTCTGTTGAGCCAGCAACTGCTGCAACGCCAATCGCAAATTGAGCGGTTTTTCCGCTGTGAATTGATAAAGTAACTGTTTATCGTAGTTTGATTCATAAAGTTCTTTGCTATCCAACAGCACATTCACCGGCAACACGCTGCGAAGCATTGCAACGATGTCATCCACCGTCGCGTTGTTCACCTGCATCGTGACCGGCTGTTCGAGCAACTGCTCCAATTGCTCGGCCGGCGTTCCGTGCAAGGCGACACGCGGTTCCACGAGTTGCAACTTCGTCTCGCGCGGACCCGGCTGTTGCTTCACCTTTGCCGGTTCTTGATCCGGAAAGGGATCGGTCGCCGCAGGCTGCGGGCGATTCCCCGGCCCAGGCGCAGCGACCGCATCATTGACGATGGCCTGCACCGGCTGGCGTTTGACCTTATCAAGCGGCTGATCGGGGAACGCCGCGACGTTCGCCGGTTGCATGGCGAACTCGGAGTTGCGTTCAGCGCCCTTGGGCCTTGGCAGGCCGCGCAGGGAAAACTCCTCGTATTTCCAAACCGGGCTAAGCACCCAGCCGAGGCAGAGTAATCCTGCCGACAATACGACTCCGCCAATCACCACAAGCGCACGCGTGTGTGACATGCCCAGCCTCCTCGATAGTAGGCGCGGCAACGCGAGACGAATGCCCCGTGTGCTGCGCGAGAAAAGTTTCCTCGACGGGGTTCCGGGCCCGGCAAGTGAATGACCTCAGCATACTGCGGCCCAACTTGGGGGGCAAGAAAATTTCGTGTTGCTTCTGAAAGAACCGCCGGCCGTGGACGGTCCGGCTAAGCGGGCGCGGACTTCGTCCACAATGGCGGTGCCGCTTCAAACGTCATCCGCTCACGCGTCAGCGGATGCGTCAGCGTCAATCTCCAAGAATGCAAACAAAGCGGCAAGTCATGCACCGCGTGCGTTTGCGTGGTGCCGAGTTGTCCGCCCGGCAGGTACGTCTGCTCGCCGACCAGCGGCCAGCCCATTTGCCAGGCGTGGACGCGGATCTGGTTTGTGCGGCCGGTGATGGGACGCGCTTCGACGAGCGCGGTGCCATCGGCGTCGCGGCGG
>JBGSSS010000096.1:0-20562 GCA_041736895.1 Pirellulales bacterium | reverse complement strand
GCGGCCCTTGTCGCCGGCGCGCTCAGCAGCGACGCCGCCCGGGCCAAGGCCAGCGCCGCCGACTACGACATTCCCGAAGCGCGGGCGTACTCGTCGTACCGCGAACTGCTCGACAAAGAAAAAGCCCTGCCGGCCGATCAGCGGATCGACTTCGTCTCGATCGCCACGCCGAACCACACGCACTTTGAAATCGCCAAGGCGGCCGTCGAGGCGGGCTTCAACGTGATCTGCGACAAGCCGATGACGTTCGACCTGAAGCAAGCCGAAGAACTCGCCGACGCCGTGGAAAAGTCGGGCGTCGTCTTCGCCGTGAGCCACAACTACACCGGCTACCCCTTGATTCGCCAGGCGCGGCAGATGATCCAGCAAGGCGAACTTGGCGAGATCAACGCGATCCGGGTGAGTTACATCCAGGGCTGGCTGCGCACACGGCTTGAAGCCACCGACCAGAAGCAAGCCGCGTGGCGCACTGATCCGACGAAAAGCGGCGCGGCCGGCTGCTTCGGCGACATCGCGACGCACGCGTACAATCTTGGCCGCTATGTCAGCGGGCTCTTGCCGGAGCAAATTAGCTGCCACTTGAAGACGTTCGAAGCGGGCCGCGCGCTCGACGACTACGGCACCGCCGTGATCACGTACGAAAAGGGCGCGCTCGGCACGGTGACCGCGTCGCAAATCAGCCACGGCCGCGAGAACGATGTCCGCCTCGAGATCGACGGCACCAAGGGCTCGCTCGAGTGGCATCAGGAAGAGCCGAACAAGATGTGGCTCCGCCGCAACGGCTCGCCGCACGCACTCTACACGCGCGACCCGAACGCGCCGTTCATGACCCAATGGGGCAAGGAAGCTTGCCGCTTGCCGAGCGGCCACCCCGAAGCATTTTTCGAAGCGTTCGCCAACATCTACCGCTCGGCCTACGACGCGATGATCCAGCGAGCCGAAGGGAAGAAGTTCGACCAAGCCACGTCGATCTACCCCAACGTCAACGACGGCGTCGAAGGGATGTACTTCATCCAACAAAGCGTCGCGAGCAGCAAGGAAAACGGGGCTTGGCTGCCGCTGAAGCACAAGCGGGCCCGGCGGTAATGTAGGTCCCGGTCTCCGACCGGGACCTTGAGCGTGAGTTGCCCCTGATCCACGAATAACGACGGCTCGGCATCAAAAATCTCCCCAGGCCCCCCTGAGGACAGCGGTCCGTCGTTGTAGGTCCTGCTCTCCGAGCAGGACCTTGCACGACGGTTGATCACGAATAGTGTTTGAACCTTGAAAACAACCCACCAGCTCCCAATGTCCCGCTGAGGACAGCGGGACCTACAAGCGCGGGACCTACGAGATCGCAAATCATTTCGGGGGCAAATATTATGTCACTTCGAAAACCGGAGACCATCAGCTTCTGGTGCGGCAGACTTCCTCACTGGGAAGTTGTTAGCGGCCGATACTTCATCACAATCCACACCGCCGGAGCAATTCCGATTCGAGGGCAATCCGAGATACGCAAGTTATCTCAAGATTACCAGAAAGCGATCGGCGGGCGTTTGCGAATTCATCGCAAGATTTTCTCGGCGATGGATAATTGGCTAGATACCAATCCTCGAAATGCTTGGCTGCAGCAACCTCCGCTTGCAAAAATCATTGTCGATTCGTTGCTTCACTATCAACAACTTGGTCATTGGAATTTGTTTGAATACGTCGTGATGCCCAATCATGTCCATTTCTTCTTGGAGCTTGGAAAACGCGGCCTCAAGGCAACAATCGAACATTGGAAACGATGGACGAGTAGGCAGTGTTTACCGCTGATTCCTGGAGCGAAAGACCGATTCTGGCAACGCGAATGGTTTGATCATTGGTCGCGTTCGGATCAAGAAGATGAAAGCATAACGGGGTACATTCGCCACAATCCCGAGAAAGCCGGTTTGGTGACTGATTATCGAGACTGGCCCTACGGAAGTTGGTCCCTGTAGGTCCTGCTCTCCGAGCAGGACCTGGAGCGCCGTGTGACGACGAACGTTGTTTAATGATCATGCGTCTGCTCCCGCACCAAGGTCCCGCTGAGGACAGCGGGACCTACAGTTCCGCCAACCTCCCACACACCCGCCACCCAAACTCCGTCGCCGCCCAGGCCGCGTCGAAATCGAGGTTCGCTGTTGTGTCTTGCATGCGGTGGTAGTTCGGCATGAAGCCGTGGTGGCTGAAGCTGATGATGGTTAGCCCCTGCATGCCATGCGTCAGCAACGGTAGCCCATCGGTCGCGGCGGGGACGGCATGCGGGCCGGCGTCGGCGAGGCCCGCCTCTCGTGCGACCTCTTCGGCCAGTTTCAGGAGCGGTTTGGGGTACGAGACGATGCCGCCGCAATTTGGCGCTTCGTTGCCGAGGAACCGCGGCGGGCCGAAGCCGAGATTGTCCATGTTCAGAAACAGCGTCGGCGTCGCTTCGATCTCCGCGGCGTGCTGTAGCGTCCATTGCTCGGCACCGAGCATGCCGGCCTCTTCGCAGCCGGTGAAGACGATCATCAGTTCGACATCGTCGTGCGGATTCTCTTGCCACGCCGAAGCCATCGTCATGATGGCCGCCGAGCCCGTGGCGTTGTCGCCGGCCCCGGGGACGTGTGAATGGAACAGCCACTCGGCAAAGAAGAAGATCGTTCCGACGTAGACCACTTGCAGCAAGCGTTGGGCATACCAAAACCATTCGCCCTCCAGTCCCGCGACGGCGATGATTCCCAGGATGACTTGCGCGCCAAAGGACGCCGTCACGATCGTCATCGAGGCCTTCATGATCGCCGGCGTGAACCAATAGATCGAACAGAGGTACCGATACAAAACCCAAATCAACCCCGTGCGCTGCGTGTCGTAATGCGCGAGCAGCACGACGCGGCGTTTGCGATTCGCGGCCGGAATCGTGGCGACAACATTCGCCGAGGGAAAATGCGGCAGCGCGCGGCTCAGCCACACGCCGCGGCAATTCTGTTCCAAGCAAAACGACAACACCGTGGCAACGCCCGCCACGATCGTGATCCAGGGGGAGATTTCAAAGAGCAACAAACCCACGAAGCCGATCGCCAGATGCCACAAGACCGTCCCGGGCAACGACCGCATGCCGTAGAACGGCTCAATGCGGGCATTGGTCAGGCCGTTTTCATGCAGACGCCCGAGGAGATACTTCGCCGCCTCGCGTTCGTTTTGCGTGGCGGAGCCGCGATGGCCGAACGCTTCGAGGTTTCGAATATCGCGTTCAAACGCCACACGATCGAGCATCAAAAACTTTCGCGGGCGAGAAGAGGAACTTGAAAAGTGTCAGGGTAAGGGCATCGACAGAATAACTATTCACAGAGCAATTTGCGAGGGTCTTTACTGGACGACGTATTGATAGACAAGCAAGCGTGGTAACTGATAACGCTGTAGGAAATAGGAATCCCGCAGGGATTCGAGAACATAGCCGGTGGTCGCCGCAACGCGGCGCACCACCGGAAAACGTGTGTAAGAAATTTGGCACCCCGCGAGGGGTGCGAGAGCGTTCGTGATACAAACGGCTCTCGTATCCCTATCGGGATACCCGACACAAATCCTAACAAACCGGGGGTGCGCTGCTAGTGCAGCGACCCCCGGCTATGATCTCTCATCCCTTCGGGATATTTATTTGCGAACGCGCTTTGCTTACTTACTACCATCGCTCGATGGACCTGTATCTTTGACTTCGAACAATTGCTTCACTACTCCTCCGACGAGCGGCTGCCGCCGAGGAAGTGCATTGCGTAATAAAGCAGCGTGAGGACGCTTTCCATCATTCCGGCGACGTAGGTCAGCGCCGCAGCGTTGAGGACCTTGTTCACATACGGCATTTCGTGCTGTGGGACGATGCCGTGCTCGACGAGGATTCGCTTCGCCCGCGCGCTGGCGTCGTATTCGACGGGCAGGTTGATCAACTGAAAGAAGGCGATCCCGGCGAACAGCGCGATGCCGACCCAAATCAGCGGCTTCATGGACAACGCCACGCCGAGGATCATGATCATGAGCCCGCCGGTGCCGCCGAAGTTGGCGAGCGGGACAGCCATGTTGCGGATGAGCATCGGCGCGTAGCGTTCGGCGTCTTGGAGCGCGTGGCCCGCTTCGTGCGCGGCGATGCCGACGGCCGAAACGCTTTGCTCGAAGAAGTTCCGCTGGCTGAGGCGCAGCACTTTCTCCGTGGGGCTGTAGTGATCGCTCAACTCGCCGGGTGTTTGCTCGATGGCGACATTTTGCAGACCAGCGCTGTCGAGGATGTACCGCGCAGCGGCAGCGCCGGAAAGCGGCGCGGCGATCTGATGCCCTTCGTGATAGGCCGTCGTCATCCGATTCCGCGCCCAAAACGCGAGCAGCAACGCCGGAGCGATGAACACGAAATACATCGGGTCGAAAAACATGGGCGGCGAAATCCTCGAAACGTGGACAACAGGGTCAAACTGGCAGAGCTTACCAATTTGTCAGTTCTACTATACGAATTTCATGCCAGCATCGTTCGGACACTTCATTTGCGGGAAATGCAAATACGGAAACACGGAGAAACGGAGGAAATTCGGAGCAGCTCCGAGGCGTGAGAAGAAAATAACGACGTATTTAATGGTGTCTTGAATCTCCAGGGGGCGGAGCCCCTGGGCTTAGAGTTCCATACATGCAGATGTCAATTGTCAATTATCCATTGTCAATTCTCTCTTCTGCTAGCAACTTTGAAAGCGTCACGCATTTTCCCACAAAATCTCTCTAGGGTTCCCGAACCGCGCCGTCTTATAATCCCCCGCCATTTTGACACGCTCCGCGCGGCCGCGCGGATTCCTTTAACCAACGCGCCTCGATGTTCGGACAAGGACGTCCGTCCCTCGTTCGTGGGCTATCGCGTCACGCGACGCGCCGCTCACACGCACGACTCGCTGGGAGTCGCCGCGGCACCGCGCGCTGGCAGCAACTTCTTTGCCTCTTGTCTCTCGTCTTGATCAACGCGCGTTGGCTCGCGGCGCAAGAACCAGCAGCGTGGACAACACCACAACCCGTCTATCGCCCCGCCGCGATAACGACTTCGGCCAGCGTTCCGCCGATCGTGGTTCCGCAAGCCAAGGCACCCGACCCGTTGGACAGCGCGGGCGATGCGCATGATTGGTCGGTGCAGTTACGGATCGCCTGGGGCGGCGGCGCGGAACGTTTGTGGCAAGGCGAGATCGCCTGGTCCGCGGGTCCGGTCACGCTCGTGCGCGCGCTGGGGATCGAAGCCGACGAGCCAGGGAGCATGAGCGTTGTCGATGGCATGCTCCAAGTGCGCACGCCCTCGGCCCGCTCGTACGACGGGCTCGATCTGCGCATCCCGTACGAGCCTGGGGGCAAGCTCCGTATTCGTTTGCGCAATAACGAAGGGACAACAATCAACGAAGAGATCGCGATCGACGAGTTGCTTAGCAAGTCGTGGCAACGCGCGCTCGACGAGCGCGGCAATCGGCTCTTCATTCGCCGCTTGCCGAGTGATCAACTGCGCTTCCATGCGGAGCGCGACACGATGATCTTCGCACCCAAGGAACCTTGGACGTTCGAGGTCACGCCGCACTTGCTGCCGGTAACCGAAAACAACGGCACCAAGATCAAGGCGCGGCTCCTCAACAAAACAACGAACACCGAAATCTTGGCGCAAGAGTTCACCATCGAGCAATGGAAACGCGAGTGGTCGAAGCCGACGGACGGCGCGCTGCGTCAGCCTTCGATCCCGTTCGTCGTGACGCTGCCCGAGGCCGAGGGCGTGTACGAACTGGCGATCGAGGCGATTGAAAAGGGGACGCTGCGCTGGGGAAAGGCTGTCGTGACGCGCACGGTGCAACTAATCGTCGTGGGCGACAAAAATCCCAAACCGGTCGAACCGGCGATTTGGCAGAAGATTCTCGAACTCGATCCGACCAGCAATAGCTGGAGCGAACGCTTCCGCAATAGCTGGTCGATGTGGCCCGGCGCGCGGCCCGCGCCGCTCGACAACGGCCAAGCCGCGGTCCATCCGCTCGGCGGTAGCTTGGGCAATGCGATGAAACTCGCCGCGCCCACGGCTGGCAACGATCCCGCGTGGCAGGCCTTTCCGCTCGCCGTCGGCAAACTGGGCCAGCCGCATCTCCTCGAAGTCGAATACCCCGGCAACCTACCGCAGCAACTGGGCATCAGCTTGATCGAGCCGAATGCCGCGGGTCAGGTCCAGCCGATCGGCCTCGACTCGGGTGTCGCGGTGGTCAACGAAGGCTCGCTCGCAAGCACTGGCTGGGTCAAGCACAAGCTCTACTTCTGGCCGCGCACGAAAATGCCGCTGGTGCTGCTCACGAATCGTTCGGCGAATCAGCCAGCGTTCTATGGCAAGATCCGCGTCTTCAGCGGTCCGGCGCAGCTTCCGCCGCTCGAAGGCGCGAACCGAATGCCCAACGAACGAACCACGTCGGCGCTCTGGAATCGCCCGCTGTTCCCGGAACAATTCGGCGCGGCCGAAGCGATCGATACCTGGAGCGGCCGGCCGCTCGACGATTGGCATACCATGTACGATGGGAGTTCGCGGCTGGTCGAGTATCTGCGGCACATAGGCCACAACAGCGCCACGGTCAGCATCTGGTCCGACGGCAGCAGCCTTTACCCGAGCAACCTGCTCCAGCCGACGCCGCGCTACGACACGGGGATGTTTTTTGACGCGGGCCACGATCCGCGGCGTAAGGATGTCGTCGAAGTGCTGTCGCGGCTGTGCGATCGCGAGGGGCTGCGGCTGATGCTGCAACTGCAATTCGCATCGCCTTTGCCGGCGCTCGAGGAGCAACTCCGCAACAACGGCGAAGACGCGGTGGGCATTGCGCTCGTTGGCACCGAAGGAAAACCGTACACGGCCATCTACCCGACGCGCCGCGGCTTGGCTCCGCAATACAATCCGCTCGACGAGCGCGTGCAGCGGGCAATGCTCGACGTTGTCGGCGAAGTCGCCGCGCGTTATGGCAAGCATCCGTCCTTTGGTGGGATCTCACTGGAATTGAGCGGCGAGACGTACTTGGCGCTGCCGGGCGAATTTTGGGGCCTCGACGACCGAACCTTTGCCCGGTTTTTAGCCTCGCGCCGCAGCCAGCAACAATTCGCCGGCCCGGAGCGGCATTGGCAGCGGGCCAGGTACCTGCAAGAAAATGCGACCGTCCGCCAGCAATGGCTCGATTGGCGCGCGGCCGAGCTGCGCCGCTTTCACGAGAAACTACTGCAAACGGTCCGCGCCGTACGAGCCGACGCGCGGCTCGTCCTTACGCCGACACAGCCGCTCGATTCGGCCGACATGCTCGACGCGGCGCAACCGCGGATCGCGGCGGGGAATCGTGTCTCAGCCCGCACGTTGCTTGGCCTCGAAGGGACAAGCGAACAACCCAACGCGCAGCTCGATTGGCTCCGCCCCTGGCCGCAGTCGGCCAACGAGCAATGGTCGAGCCAGTCGGCGATCCTCGGGCTCGCGCTCGATCCCGATTGGGATCGCTGGGCCAAGGGGAGCTCGCTGCCGGGCAGTCTCTTTTATCACGAGCCGCAACGCTTGCGTTTGCCTTCGTTCGATGCCAAGAGTCCGTTTGGCAAGGACAAGACGTTTACCTGGCAAGTGGCGCAGATCACGCCCTCGGGTTTGTCGAATCGGGCACGCTTCGCGCGGGCCCTCGCGCGGGCTGATCAGACAATGCTTGTCGATGGCGGCGTGATGCCATTGATGGGGCAAGAGGAAGCGCTCAACGATTGGATGATCACGTTTCGCCGGTTGCCGGCCGCGCGTTTCGAGACGCTGCCGAGCGACACCGAACCGGTCACGCTGCGCCGCTTGGTGCGCGATGGGCAAACTTGGTTCTACGCGGTGAATGCTTCGCCCTGGGCGGTGAAACTGGAACTCGATTTGCAACAAGCGGGCGTGCGGCCGTCGGAACTCAGCGGGCTGCGCATCGTGCCAGCTCCCGTGGGTTCAAATTGGAAGTTCGATTTGCAGCCGTACGATTTGCTGGCGTTTCGGATGCCGGGCGAAGTCGCGTTCCGCAACCAGCGCGTGGTTTTTCCGCCGGAGCTACGGCCGGAATTGGAACAGCGTTTGGCGCAGTTGCGCGAGCGCCGCTTGCGGCTGGAAAATCCGCCCCCGCTGAATCGTCTGGCGAATGCCGATTTCGAGCAAGTCGCCGGCAACACGCAGCCGCTCGGTTGGCAGATCAATAACACGACGCCGGACCAAGGCTCCTTGACCAGCAACGACCAACAAGCGCACGGCGGCAAGTACGCCGCAAAGCTCCGCGCGGCGACCAATGCCGGCATCACGCTGCGCAGCGAACGCTTCGACCCGCCGCAAAGCGGACGCTTGGCGTTGTCGTTGTGGGTCCGAAGCGACATGGCGGCCAATGCGCCGGGCGTGCGCGTCGCGCTTGAGGGAACCTGGCGCGAGCGCGAGTATCTGCGCTTCGCCGAGATCGGCGCGGGGAGCGGCGCGCCGCTCAAGAACACCTGGGCCCAATACATCTTGCAGGTCGATGACTTGCCGCTCGATGGCTTGAGCAACCTCGGCGTGCGAATCGATCTGCTCGGCGCGGGCGAGGTGCTGCTCGACGACGTGCAGCTCTTTGACCTGAACTTCACCGAACAAGAACGGCGGCAATTCGACAAGCAACTGGCGCTCGCCGATTTCCAATTGCAGCAAGGAATGCTGGGGCTGTGTTATCAAGACCTGCACGGTTATTGGCCGCGGTACTTGTTGGAATTGGTTCCGTCCGCGTCCGCCCCCGCGCAAGCCACCGTCAAACAAGAAGCCCCCGCCGCCCCGCTCCCCAACGAAACGCCCGCCCCGCGCCCGCCGGAAAAGCAAGCGACGAAGCCGGGTGCGATGGAACGGGTCAAAGAATTCTGGCGGTTCTGAGTCGTTTTCAATCGGCACACACTTATAATGCAATTGACGTATAAGCCCGTAGTTTCTGTAGGTTTGTTGCGGTGTGTTCCATGCCATTCCTCCCAATTCCTACATCCTTTACAAGGCATTGCCACGTCGAAAATTGGCAGGTTTTCCTTCAAATTCCCCGCGCATTTTCAGCGCGCAGGTTCTTTGTTCTCGCGCGAAGGCGTGAAGACCGCGAAGCAGTCTTCAGAGTCTTTCCGAGTGGATTCCACTCGAAAACTCTTCAATTCGCGCGCTTTTCAAACACCAAATTGTCAAAGATCGACCATCACCCCGGACCGTAGGCCAGGGACCTGGATATGCGCTCCAAGTCGCCAGCGACGGGCGCAACCTCACCGACATGCACTGCCCCTGTGGCTAGCGGTCAACACTGCAGCGCCGATCCTCACTCGTACGTCAGGCAAGAATGCCTGAAGTACGAATCAGGGCACAGCGCAAGCGAACAGGGGAACATGTCGGGGATCGATGACTCGCGACTCGGCTAGTGAGCAAACACCCGCACGAATTCCACGAGCTGCCGAGTCATTTGGCTTCCTTCAATCCGGCCATATTGAACGTGACCAAGCCCAATGCTTCTATCACGCAACGCTCACGGATCACGGTTCAGTGAACACAGTTCGCCAACTCGGCCCCAAGCGGCCAGTCGAGGAATGTCGCATCTCGACTCGAAACCACTGGGCGCATCATCGCATTCACTGAACACCAATACACCATACCCCGTGGCACAAAATCAACCCCCTTTTCGGGAAAAACTTAGCGATAGTTTGGTCTCCCTAGACTCGGAAATCTCAAGCACTTACAGCAACCCAGCAGGGGGCCGAATATCCGAAGTTGCAAAAAATTCACAGTTTTTCTGCCGTTCCGAGTGATCCCCTTAGATCAATTCCTTTCGTGGGAATCGATCTCTTCCATAATCTGAGCCGCTGGGCTAGGAGCGATATCCACGATAAAATGCACACTCCTTCCCTTTGCTGCATTTTGCTCCTGTGATCGCATGCCCGCTGACTTGCTCGACTCCCCTGCTCTCTCGTCCTCCGAATCCCTCCGCGTCGGCACGCACACACTCAAGAGCCGCCTCATCGTCGGCACGGGCAAGTACGCCGACTATGCGCAAATGGCGCGCTCGTTGGAACTCTCCGGCACGGATTGCATCACCGTCGCGGTGCGGCGCGAGCGGTTGATCGACGCGGCGGGGAACAACCTGCTCGATTTTATCGACACGAAGCGCTACACGATCCTGCCGAACACCGCCGGCTGTTTCAACGCCGAGGACGCGGTGCGTGTCGCGCGGCTTGGACGCGAGATTCTGAAGAACCTCGAAAACCCCGGCGCGGATTGGGTCAAGCTCGAAGTCCTGGCCGACAAGAAAACCCTCCTCCCCGATCCGGTCGCAACGATCGAAGCCACCGAGAAACTTGTCGCCGACGGGTTTCAGGTGCTGGTCTATTCGAGCGACGACCCGATCATCGCGCGGCGTTTGAAGAACGCCGGCGCGACGAGCGTCATGCCCGCCGGCAGCCCCATCGGCAGCGGCCAAGGCGTCCTCAATCCGAACAACATCCGGATCTGTTTGGAGTACCTTAAAGAAAACGATCCCGACTATCCAGTGATCATCGACGCCGGCGTCGGCACGGCGAGCGATGTGACCGTGGCGATGGAACTCGGCGTCGACGGCGTGCTATTGAACACGGGCATCGCCCACGCGCGCGACCCGCTCGGCATGGCGGTGGCGATGAAGCACGCGCTCGCCGCGGGGCGGCTGGCGTACCTGAGCGGGCGAATTCCGAAGAAGCTGTACGCGACGGCGAGCAGTCCCGAGGTGGGGACGATTACGGCGCAGCCGGGGTAACGCTGTAGTTCGTAGCCATGCTGAGAGCGACAAGCATCACGAAAACCATCGGTCTATTCGGAATGATATAATACTGTTTGAACAACGCTTCTTTTTTACAGAGTGGGCAGTTAACTTTGTGAAGTTGGACAATCGATGTCTTCCAAGACTGCAACCATACCTGCCGATCTTCTGGCCGAGTTTGAAGCCGCTGCAAAACGACCACTTGCGCAACGGTGGAAGTATGCCTTTATCAAGACATATAAACCGGTGATGGACGACGAGAAGTTCCGGGCTTTTGACAGCATGGCCGATTATCGTCGCTGGTGCGAAGAGAACCTGCCGCGGTTTCTTGGCTATCATCGCTCGGAGGAGTAGCATGTTTGAATACCGTCAGGCCGAAGAAGTGCGCGATGCCTTTGCCCGTCACAGCGTTCGATATCTCTTCCTCGGCAAAAGCGGCGCGATCTTGTTAGGTTTCCCAGATACAACGCAGGATGCCGATGTCTATGTGGAGAAATCGCGGCAGAACGGCGAGGCACTGGTAGCGGCATTGGTTGAACTGGGTTTTGAGCTGAACACTCAGCAGCAGGCCGAAATCGTAGCAGGCAAAGATTTTGTCCAATTGAAAAATGGTCCATTTGATCTCGATCTGATCTTCGCCCCCGATGGCATCGAGCGATTTGAAGATGCCTGGGCGAGACGTGTCGAAGTACAAGGATTCATGGTCTGTGCGATTGACGATATCATCGCGAGCAAAGCTGCTGCCAATCGCACCAAAGACCGAGAATCTTTGTCGCGCCTGATTAGCTTCCGTGAATATCTGAAAACTCAGGGTAGCTAGCGTACCTCAGCAGGCGGATTCCGAAGAAGCTCTATGCGACGGCGAGCAGTCCCGAGGTGGGGACGATTACGGCGCAGCCGCGATAAATGCGGGCGGTCGAAGTAAATACTGGCTGTCAAAGTGATTTCGATTCACTCTAAAAAGCGTCAATGATAGAATAGTGGTTGAATCTGCTTCGTTCATTTCAGGAGAAATCGCTGTGCAACTGCCACTATCGAGCATGACGACAGCGGAAAAGCTAGATGCCATGGAGCAGCTTTGGACTTCGCTCCAAGCCGACCCTGGCATCGAGCAGCTACCGAACTGGCATGAGCAAGTTCTAAAGGAACGCCGCGAACGATTGGAACGCGGCGAGACGGTGTTTTCGTCCTTGGAGGAAGTCCGGAATCGGCTTCGCGAACAAGGCTCATGATCGTTCAGCTCTCGGATGACGCGGAATGCGACCTCGTCGCGGGCATCGCTTTCTACAACCAGCATGGCCTGGAAGTTGGGACGTATTTTCGAGAATCGATTTTGAACGATGTGGCGGCCCTGGAAATTGTCGGCGGTGTCCACGCGCAGCGTCACGGTTTTTATTGTATGCCAGCCAAGCGTTTTCCATTTGCCATTTATTACGACTTGACCGATCAAGTCGTGTCTGTCATCGCCGTACTAGATGAACGTCGTGATCCCAAGTGGATCGAACAGCAATTAAAGCCGCGTTGACAAACTGATTCCATGATTCAGCTGTTGGCGGCTAGCGTAGCTCGTAGCCATTGCTGAGAACGAATCGGAATTAGGTTGTGCTTCTCCGACATGCTATAATCCTATCGACCGTGTATCTCTTCTTCCTTCGGAGCTACTCATGGACGCCTGCCAAAAACATCAAAACCACGATCACCAGCATGGCCCGGCTTGCGGGCATACGGCGATCGAGCACGAGGGGCATACGGACTATCTGCATGACGGGCATCTGCATCATCCGCATGGCGATCATGTCGATGAGCATGTGCTCGGTGTCACGGCGACGAACCCCGCCGCTTGCACCCCGAACCATCAATGCGGCGGCCATGACGCCGCGCATCAACATGGACCCGGCTGCGGCCACGAACCGGTTCCGCACGGCGACCACGTCGATTATCTGGTCAACGGGCATCTGCATCACCCGCACGACGGGCACTGCGATGACCACGGGCCAGTCGTGGTCAAGAAGTAGCTTCCCGCGGCATTCGCGGGCACGATGGCAATCGTTCGAAAGCATCTCATTCGATTTTGAGCCCATCCCCTTAGCAGCCCGCGGCGTAAGCAAGGGAGTGAAAACAAAAATAACTCCCTCGCTTACGCGTCGGGCTGCTAAAATGCAGTCGTATCGGAATAAGCTCTGAGTATTTCTATCACAAGGACTCCCATGGACGAGCTCATCAATCAAGTCGCGCAAAAGACCGGCATCTCGGCCGAGCATGCCAAGACGGCGGTCGAGACCGTCGTTAAGTTCCTCAAGGAAAAACTGCCGGCGCCGTTGGCGGGCCAGCTCGATCAATTGATCGCTGGCAATGCCTCGGGTCTCGGCGACATGGCCAAGAACCTCGGCGGGTTGTTCGGCAAGTCGTCTTGAGGGCGGCGCCAAGCGAGTTGAAGTTCTTGCGACGGGCTGAAAACTAAACAAAGCGAGCCGATCATTGCGATCGGCTCGCCCGTGCTTCGCTGCCGCTCGAAGCGTAGTCCTTACGCCTTGATCGCCAGTTCCGGCAAGCGCCAGAGCTTCTTTTTCTTCCAGCTTTCGATCCGCACCCGGGCGGGGATTCCGCTCGAGAAATTGCCGTCGTCGGTGTACCCACCCTTGGGCAGAACCGACTCGGCCAGTTCGACCGCGCCGAAGTAGTCGCCTTCGAGTGCCCGGATGCAAGCCTTGGCATGGGCCGCGTCCGCGGGGGCGGCCTTCGAGAGATATTTCTCCGCGGCTTGCTGCGCCTTAGCCAGATCGCGAACCGCTTCTTCCGAGCACGTCGTCAGCAGCAAGATCAGGTAACAGCCCGACCTGGCGCTGCCCAACTTCGCCGCGCTTTCATAATCCTCGATCGCCGCTTGGTAGTTGCCCAATCGTTGTTGAACCCGAGCACGAGCTTCATACGCCAGATTGCTGTTGGGCGCGGCTTTGAGCAGATCGGTGTAATCTTGCAGCGCGTCGACATAATCGCCGAGCGTGACTTTGACATCGCCGCGGAGGAACAACGCCCATTGATCCTTGGGGTTCAACTGCAAGGCTTGTTCGAGGTCGAGGAGCGCTTCTTGATGATTGCCGCAGTTCATCTTGGCCCGGCCGCGCCACCGGTAAGCGAGCGAACTGTTCGGATCGAGCTTCAACACTTGGTCAAAGTCGGCCAGCGAGCCGGCGGCGTTTTGCAACCGCACCTGCAACATGCCGCGCTCCAAGTACGCCTCTTTATTCTGCGGGTCCAACTTGATCGCTTCGGCGAAGTCGGTCACGGCGCTGCGCAGCTCGCCGGCTTCTCTCTTGGCGAACCCGCGATCCATATATAAACCCACAACTTTCGGGGCGATTTGAATCGCCGTGTTGTAGTCCCGCACCGATGCAAGGCCATAGGCTTTCGCCGCGGCGGCGTTCGGGTGGCTTGCGCTCTTGCGCAGCAAACACTTCGCGCGCCAGGCATAGCCAAGGAACGCATCCGGCCGGCGCAGCACGAGTTCGTTGCTGTCGCGAAACGCGCCATCGAGATCGTTCAGCGCGAGCTTGACCACGCAGCGTTCCGAATACAGTTCGGCGTTATTCACGTCGAACTCAATCGCCCGATCGTAGTCTTGCAGCGCGCCGGCCTTGTCGCCGAGTTTGCTTTTGGCTTTGCCGCGAGCCTGATACGCCGCAGCGTTTTTTGGTTCGAGTTCCAGCGCTGCGTCCAGGTCCTGGAGCGCGAGTTCGAATTTCCCCGCTTTGAGCTTTTCCAAGCCTTCGTCCAAGGAACTCGCAGCGCGGGCAGCGGTTCCCGACAAAACGGCCAAGGCGGCGAGCAGTGCGAGAGTGCGGGTCCAAGAAAATCGAGTCGTTTGCATAGGAATATTCCTGCCAATAATTGTGGAGAGAACAATTGTTTGAACGTTAACAGCCGGGGATCGTCGCGAGGCGACTGTGCCCAATTCACACAAGCTGAGATTCTTATAGATCTCAGGGAGACATTTATCATGCGGGGCGAGTCGTCGTTTGACGCGATGTTCCCGGTTGCCGTCTGAAGCGAGAGAGAAGCCGGAGAGCGGACAGACAATGTCAGAATGTCTTCTTTTTTTTGAATAAACTATTCCCAGAAGTCATCACTCGCCAAGACTGTCATCCGCGGATGTTTTCGAGGCAGCCTGATGGCGGCGCTTTTCTGCGGCGCAGACGCGGTCGAGCAATTTCATCGTCTCAAGGTCGGCGCAAGAAAAGCTCTAGTCGATAATTTTAAAATTCTTGACAGAAGATTTTTGCCCACATAAACTTGCGCCATATAACAAGCGTCCCTGTAGCTCGTTACTATGTGTATTTGCGCAATAGAATCATAGTTATGCCGTTAGCGATTGACTCGACACAGGAGGCTGCAATTGGATAGTGAAGAACTTTGGACACGGCTCGAACCATTGCTGAAGCGCTTCGGTGTCGAAGTGGTTCCTGGTGAGCCTGGCGGATTCATTACTCTGCCTGGTTACCCCGATCCAGTCGCTGGTACGTCGCTTGGTCAGCAAGTCGGGCAAGCGATCGACAGCTTCAAGACCTCACCGCTGACTACAGACCAGATTGAGAAGTTGGAGCAACTGCTTGATTCCTTGGCAAAAGCGGTGCGCTACAAAGAGCTGGCATTCCCTGTGCAAGGCAAGGTATTCGACTCCAACGCCTTTCAAGAAGAATTGAGGCGCTGGCCGCAGAGCAAGGCATAACAAGGCGTTGCACGCGAGCGGGCGGCAACGTCGGTTTTGAAGTCAACGTCAAACTCGCCCGCCGCGTGAACTTGTTCATTCGGTGATAGAAGACGAATGCGGTTTGGAGCAGCCAATGAGTCACGTCGGTGTCATTTGCCCGAACACCCACGGCCACATCAACGCGATGATGGCCGTGTCGAACGCGCTCCGATCCCGTGGCCATCGGATTACGTTCTTCCTGTTAGGCGTCCCCCCGCACACGGTGACCTCTGCAGGAATCGATGTCGTCACCTTGGGGGGAACCACGTTCCCCCCGACTGAATACCAAGCGGAACTCCAGAAGCTCGGTACGCTGTCAGGGAAGTCCGCGCTTGCGCATACCCTCGCGGTCGGCGCGCGGTCGGTCGAGGCGGTCCTGGGGTCGTGCCCGGCGCAGGCCCGTGAGGCCGGTGTCGAGGCGATGCTAGTCGATCAGGCCTCGTCGGTCGGAGGGACCGTTGCCGATGAACTCGGCGTGCCCTTCGCCACCATCTGTAACGCCGTACTGCTCCACCGCGAGAACACGGTCCCCCCGTTTTTTACGACGTGGAAGGCACATGCCGCCTGGTGGGCAAGAGTCCGGAACTGGTTAGCGTGGACCGCCTACGAGCGCAAACTCGCCCCGATCCTCGCACACGTCCAGAACCACTGTCGTCGAGTCGGGCTGTCGATCCCCGTGCAACTCTCCGACTGCTGGTCTCCGCTCCTTCAGATCAGCCAGCAACCGCCAGTGTTGGAGTTCCCGCGGCGCCATCTGCCCAAGCAACTCCATTTCGTGGGCCCGCTCCAGCAGCCCCCAACAAACGCTCCGGCCGATTTCCCGTGGTCCCGACTCGACGGTCGGCCACTCGTGTACGCCTCACTCGGTACCTTGGCGAACCGCCTGACACATGTGTTCCGCGCGATCCTCGACGGCCTCGCAAATGAGGCCGTGCAGGTCGTGGTGGCTCTCGGTCGACGCGATGCGACCTGGGAACTGCCGACTCCTCCGAATGCCTTGGTTGTCGGATATGCGCCACAGCTTGACCTGATCGAGAGGGCGAGTTTGGTCATCACCCATGCGGGTCTCAACACCGCGCTGGAATCGCTTGCCCGCGGAAAGCCGATGCTGTGCATCCCGTTGGCCAATGACGGGCTGGGGGTAGCGGCTCGGGTGGCTCATGTCGGTGCTGGGGAACTTCTCCGTCTGGGAAAAGTGACCCCGGGACGTGTGCGCCAGTTAGCCCGACTCCTCCTCGACACTCCTGCATACCGGGCAAGCGCAGAGCGTGTCCGGGAGTCGATTCGGGCGGCCGGGGGTGCCACACGTGCGGCAGAGTTGGTCGAGGCGAACTTGGCGCTCCGGGCGGAGGGCTATCCAGGTGCGGCACGTCTGACCGAACCAGCCGCTGCAGCAGACTGCGGGGGCACGTAGGCTTTCCCAGATGTGTAGGTTCATTAGCCCCCGCCGTTGCGGCGCTTTCGTTAGGCCCTTGCTTCAGGATCAGGTCCAATGGTTAAGTACTCCTTGATATTCTGTGGCTTCCTTGGGCTGTTAATCTTCCTCGGTGGTTTTGTGGTTGTTACGGGAAGTGCTCCAGGTGACGCCGAGACGGCTCGGCGGGCAGGCGGATTAACGGGCTCTGGCCCGATCATTATGGCATTGGGATTACTTATTTTTGTGATCGCCACGGGCTTGAACGCGATCTTGGAAAGGATGCCCAAAGATAAGTAAAAAGATAAGTAAGCAGCCTCATTGATTTAACGGTGGGGCATAACCAACCGCTGCAGTGGACGAGCAGCGCGTGCGTTGAAAGTTGTCATCGAGCCTTAAGCGTCCTGCCCCGCACGCGGCTCGCCACTGAGCTTGGTCGTTCGGCGGAAACGGGAACGCTACGGTGGCTTTCCTCATATGTTGCCATGACAGATCCTCTTCTTCTCATTGGAGGCTTGTATGAAGCGTTTTATCCCGTTCTTGATTGCTGCGGCTTTTAGTGTGTCGGCGGTGATGGCCAAAGACGATGTCCCGAGGGAGGAAGTGGATATCCAAGGCACCTGGCAGCTCGTGACCCTGGAATCGAGAGGGGAAAAAGCCCCGGAGGAAGCCGTCAAAGGCACGAAACTCCTCATCAAGGGCGATAAGCTAGCTCTCTCGGGCAAGGAGGGCGATCTCCGCAGATACCGGCTAGACGCTGCCGCCAACCCAAAGACGATGGATATCCCCGTGGGCGGGAACGTTGAGTCAGGCGAGGAACACCGGCTCTGCAAAGGCATCTACGAGGTGGATGGCGACACGCTTCGGCTTTGTTTCAGCCAGTCCACGGCGGACGAACGGCCCAAGTCATTCGACACCAAGGGAACCACATACTTCTGCTTTACATTCAAGCTGGTGAAGGTAAAGGAGAAGGAGTAAGAGCGGCGGCCGGGAAATGGCTCGGCTGCGCACCGACGCGTTGCGATCGGCCGACAGTCAAAGTCCGAAGGCGTTCCCCCTCAAATTTGCATCCCCCGCGCCGCCTTGGTATCTTGAATATTTCGGGGAAATCCCAGCGATTTCATCAGCGACTCGATGACTTTTCCCTCACGAGGCACATCGATGGACACCACAGGAACTATTGTGCAAGGGGCGATCCTGCTCGATCAGCCGTGCGCATTTCCCGAGGGGATGCGCGTCGCTGTACACGTCGAGCCAGCGCGCACGCCGGCGGAGATTCTCGCAAGCATCGCGGCCCTCCCCTTGAACGAAGGTCCCGCATTTTCCGGCAGGGATCATGACAAGATTCTCTATGGCTCCAAAGGATCGCCATGATTTTCGTGGATAGCGGGGCGTGGTTCGCCAGCGTGATTGCTACCGACCCTGACCATGCCGCCGCAATAGCCTGGTTGGCGGGCAATCGCGAGCAATTGCTGACGACCGATTATGTCATCGACGAGACCTTAACTCTGCTGCGAGCCCGCGGGCAATCTCATATCGCGGTGGCTTTAGGCGAGGCGCTTTTCGCGGAATCCATAGCCGTGCTTCACTTTTGCGCAAAGGACGAAATTGTTTCGGCTTGGGACACGTTTCGACAATATTCCGACAAGGAATGGAGTTTTACCGACTGTCTCTCGAAAATCGTTATCTAAAAGCTTGCGATCCGCTCGGCATTCGCCTTTGATCACCATTTTCGACAATTTTCTATAGTCGCGGTTGTCCCCTGATGCGAGCCGGTTGGTTGGAAGGAGTACTGCGTAAAAATTGTAGCGCTGGGCTAAATGCACCCCCTTTCCCCTCAAATTTGCATCCCCCGCGCCGCCTTGGTATCTTGAACCGCTTGGGGAAGTCCCGCCTTTTGGCCTGTCGAGCTTGTTGCGGAGTGAACTCGGCTGGCCGCTGCTTCCCTGTGGAGCCCCACCCTACCTGTTTGTCTTTCTTAGGAGCGTGCGCAATGCGTCGTGGAATGAATCGTCGTCAAATGCTGCAATCGACCGCCGTGGCGGTTGCCGGCGTCGGCTTTTACAGCAGCCTGCAAGCTGTCGAAAGCACCTCGCCCAATGAAAAAATCCGCTTCGCCTGTATCGGCATCGGCGGCAAGGGGGGCTCTGATTCGGGTGACGCTGCCAAGAACGGCGACGTTGTCGCGATCGTTGACATCGATGAATACGCGCTGTACGGCACGCCCAAGAAAGATAAAGTCACCAAAAAAGAAATCGAGACCCTGGAAGAACTCAAACAGAAAGACAACCCCAAGTTTCCCAAGGCGAAGCGCTTCACCGATTTCCGCAAAATGTACGACGCGGTCGGCAAGGACATCGACGCCGTCACGGTCAGCACGCCCGACCACACGCATGCTCCCGCTGCCATGATGGGCATGCGGATGGGCAAGCATTGTTTCTGCCAGAAGCCGTTGACGCACGATATCTACGAAGCGCGCGTCATGGCCGACCTCGCCCGCGAGAAGAAACTCGCCACCCAGATGGGCAACCAAGGGACCAGCGAAAACGGGCTGCGCAAAGCCGTCGCGATCTTTGAAACGGGTGTCCTCGGCGACGTCAAGGAAGTTCACGTCTGGACGAACCGTCCCGTGTGGGCTCAAGGCGGCGAGCGTCCGAAACCAGAAACGTGCCCGCCGAATGTCCATTGGGATCTGTTCCTCGGCTCGGCTCCAGAACGTCCATACTCATCGGTCTATCAACCGTTCTCGTGGCGCGGGTGGTGGGACTTCGGCACCGGCGCGCTGGGCGACATGGCTTGCCACACGTTCAACATGCCGTACTGGGCGGTCGGTTTGGCCGATCCAACGTCGGTCATGGCGACGACCAGCGGTCACAATCGCGACAGCTATCCCAAGTGGTCGCAAATCGAATTCGAATTCCCCGCCACTGACAAGCGCGGCGCGGTCAAGGTCTTCTGGTACGACGGCGGCAAAGTTCCGCCCAAGGAAGTCTACGACGGTCCGGATAAGAGCGGCTGCATCATCGTCGGCACCAAGGGGAAGATGCACGGCAAGGGCGACTACTGCGGCAGTGTCGCGATGATCGGCGTCGACGAACCCAAGGTCGAATGGGAAAAGTCACCGGGCCACTTCAAGGAATTTGCCGAAGCGATCCGCGGCGGCAAACCGGCCAAGTCGAACTTCGAAAACTACGCTGGCAAGCTGACCGAAACGATCTTGCTGGGCAATCTGGCGGTCTACGCGGCCAACGAGCCGAACACTCCGGGCAAAAAGATCGAATGGGACGCCAAGAGCATGACGGCCAAGAACGCGCCGGAAGTGCAACACATCGTCAAGCGCGAGTACCGCTCGGGCTACACGCTCTAAGTTTGACTGCAATTTCGTGACTTCAACCGGCCTGGAGGCATCTGCCTCCAGGCCGGTTTTTTTGTAGGGAAAGGATTCTTCAAGGGTTGGTGGTGATACCAAATATGGGTGGCTGGGGTCGAACGAAGTGAGCCCCCAGCGAGTTGCCAACAACGGTTGATTCTTTTGAAAGCTCCACACAATGAAAGCTGGGGGCTGCGCGAGTACGCTTCGACCCCAGCCACCCCAACTCGATTCAATCTGACCC
>JBGSSS010000082.1:0-8914 GCA_041736895.1 Pirellulales bacterium | reverse complement strand
GCGCAATCACGGGGCGTGGCTCGACACGGGCACGCCGCTCGGGACGCTGGCCCCGGATGCGACGATCGCGGCACAAGCCCTGCTCGAACAAACGGACCTTGCCACCGTGCAGCCGGGGCAAATGGTGACGTTGCACTGCGATGCGCTCCCCGGCAAAGAATGGTCCGGCACCGTCGGCCAAATCGCCGCGCAGCCCACGGCCGAACTCGCCCCGGAATGGGTGACCTTGGCCGGCAAGCAACGCCTGGCCTTGGAAAGCCGGGAACAGGGCGGAGTCTCGCGGCAAACACTCCGCGAAACGAGCTATTTCGCCAAGATCACGGTCACGGCGAACAACACGTTGCCGGTCCTCGGCAGCCGCGGCACCGCGCGGATTGAACTCAGCCCGCAATCGCTGGCCCAGCGCGGGTGGCGGTGGTTTGCTCGGAGTTTTGCTTGGGAATAAGAGAAAATACAAGCCACAGATAAACACAGATGGGACACAGACTAAATGCAAATACAATTCGAGTAGGAATATCTTCTCATGTTCTCTATTTGTAGAAAACGTAGGGCTTTTCATCAAATTTGAGCAGTCGTTAGTGACTCAGGCACTCATGCATTTATCTGTGTTCATCTGTGTCCATCTGTGGGAAAGCATTTCTGCATTTTGCATTCATTCTCTGCATCCCCGCCAGCCGCTTGTTTGGACGGCTTCTGCAAGGCAAAATAGGGGGCTACTGAGTTTTTCTCTTCCGCTGCTCTCTGCGTTCATTTTCACTGCTGATGTTGGCCAAACGAGTGATCCCCTGCCTTGATGTCGATCGCGGCCGGGTGGTCAAGGGAACGAATTTTCTGAACCTTCGCGATGCCGGCGATCCGGTCGAGGTTGCCGCGCGCTACGAGCGCGAGGGCGCCGACGAGTTGGTCTTCCTCGATATCTGCGCCAGCCATGAAGGCCGCGACACGATGATCGACGTCGTGCGCCGCACGGCCGAGGTCGTCTTCATGCCGCTAACCGTCGGCGGCGGGATTCGGACGCTCGACGATATTCGCAACCTGCTCAACGCCGGCTGCGACAAGGTCTCGATCAATTCGACCGCCGTGCGCGATCCGGAGTTCGTTGCCGCCGCGGCCAAACGCTTCGGCAGCCAGTGCATCGTGGTAAACATCGATCCGAAGCGCATAGTGAAAGATGGCGTCACGCGGATGGAAGTTGTCATCAACGGCGGCCGCGTCCCGACGGGTCTCGACGCGGTCCCCTGGGCGAAGCAAGTCGAACAGCTCGGCGCCGGCGAGATTGTCCTGACGTGCATGGATTCCGACGGGACCAAGAACGGGTTCGATCTGCCGATGACGGCCGCGGTGAGCGAGGCGGTCCGGATACCGGTCGTCGCCAGCGGCGGCGCGGGGAACCCCGGACACTTTGCGGACGCGATTTTGCAGGGAAAAGCCGATGCGGCCTTGGCTGCTGGGATATTCCATTTCGGCGAATACAGCATCAGCCAGGTCAAAGACGAAATGCGGCGGCAGGGGATTTGTGTAAGATAGAGGAAGACTCATTCGATACAGAATGAGTTACGCAAGACATTCACGTACCCATCCGCTTGCGTCATAACGCTATGACGCAAGCGGTTGGTAGTCACCATATCAACGCGGGCATCGCGAGCAATAATCATGGGTGGTCACGCCAAAAAAGAAACGAACGGGGCGGTCGTCGAAGAAGTTCCATCGACGTTGTCGTCCGGCAAGGAAATTGCCGAACGGATGATGGCGAAGTTCGCCGCCAAGCGCCCGGAGATGCCGATCGATACACTGTTTCGCGCCCTCGTCAAAGTGGGCGGGAGCGACTTGCATCTCAAGGTCGGCAAGCCGCCGCACGCGCGGGTCAAGGGCGAGCTGCGCGCCATGAATCGGCCGCCGATCGAAAACGAGGAAATGAGCCACCTGATCTTTGGCTCGATGACCGAACATCAGTTGAAGATCTTCGAAGCGACTGGCGGCTCGGACTATGCCCACGTGTGTGAAGTCGACGGCGTCAATTGGCGGTTCCGCGTCAATGTCCTGACGCAACTTGGCCAGGTCGGGATGGTCGCGCGTAAAGTCAACAACAAGATTCCCAACTTCGAAGGATTGTACCTGCCGCCGGTGATCGAAGAGCTTTGCAAGTTCGATCAAGGCATGGTGCTCCTCGCGGGCGTGACGGGCTCGGGCAAGTCGACGACGATCGGCTGTATGCTCAACTGGATCAACGCGCGGTATCGCAAGCACATCCTGACGCTCGAAGATCCGATCGAATACGTCTTCACCGAAGACAAGTGCATCATCAACCAGCGCGAGATCGGGACCGACGTCAAGAACTTTGAAATCGGCATGAAGCACGCGGTCCGCGAAGACCCCGACATCATGCTGGTGGGCGAAATGCGCGACCAGGAAACGTTCATGACGGCGATCCACGCCGCGGAAACGGGCCACTTGGTTTTTGGAACGATCCACGCCGCGAGTGCGCCATCGACGATCGGCCGTATTCTCGACCTCTTCCCGAGCGAGATGCACCCCGCGCTGCGCAGTGCCATCGCGTTTAACATGAAGGGGATCGTCGCGCAGAAACTCTTGCCGAGTATCAAGGAAGGCGTCTCGCGCGTGCCGACGGTCGAGATCATGACCTTCAACGGCACCGCGCGCAAGTTGATCTTGGAAAAGAAGGACGAAAAGCTTGGCGATTTGATTCGCATGTGTGCCCAGGACGGGATGCAGGACTTTACGATGAGTCTTTGCGATTTGGTGAACAAGGGGCTGATCGACCGCAACGTGGCGATCGAGGTGGCTCCGAACGTGGACGCGCTCAAGATGGCGCTCAAAGGCATCTCTGTTTCCGCCCCTGGGATTTTGTAATGACTTGTCCGTTGCTTCGCTCCACAGCCACCCGCGCGGTTCAATGCGTCCTTGCGTTCCTCCGTGCGCCGCTGGGACGCGTGTTGCTGCTCACGCTGATCGTGTGCTACGCCGCGCCCGTGCTGTTGGCCGCGCCCGAACCGCCCAAGATTCCCGTCCTGCCCGAGAATCCCCCCCCGCCCTGGCCGACTCGCTCGGCCTTGCCTTTTGTGCGCGGCGGCGGGTTTTACTTCAGCCTCTTCAAGTTGATCCTGCTCTGGGCGACGCTGCTCATTTGGGCTTCGATCGCCGAATATTTGAATCGCGATATCCTCAAGCGCAAGCAGCCTTACTACATTTGGAATCCGATCATCGTCGGCAGCGTGGCGCTGGTGTTTCTGATTGTTTGGATCAACCCGTTTTTCTGGATCAGCTATCTGCTGCTGTTGATCGCCATCTTCGCGCCGGCGGGAGTTTACGCCTACAAGCTCAACCCGACGGTCGGCAAGGACGAGACGCTTTTCACCGCGGATCACATGCGGCGGATCGGGGCGGCGATTGCGGCCAAGTTTGGGATGAAAGTCGAGACCGAGAAAAAAGCGCCGGCCGATATGGGCGCCAAAGTCAAATTCACGCCCAAGGGCGCAGCCGACGACCAAAAAAACCAAGCCAATTTGCTCGCCGCGCGGCAGAACCCGGGCTTTGTCCCGGCCAAGGAACTGATCGCCGAGATGCACGACAAGCGCGCCGACATGGCGATGCTCGATTACAACGCCGCGGGGGTGAATGTTCGTTATCAAATCGATGGGTTCTGGAATTCGCTCCCGCCCAAGGAACGCGCCGAATACGATCCGGTGATAGCCGTGCTGAAAAAGCTCGGCAACCTGAACGAAGCCGACCGCCGCACGCGCCAAGAAGCGAACTACGAAGTCGAATACAGCGGCGTCAAGTACAACCTGAAGCTCGTCACCCAAGGGGTCGAGACGGGCGAGCGCGGGATCCTCACGCTCATCAATCCCAAAAAGATTTTCAAGACACTCGCCGAACTCGGCCTCCGCGAAAAACTCTTCGAGCCGTGGAAGGAACTGACGAAAACGCCGCAGGGTTTGCTCGTCGTCAGCGGTCCGCCCGCCGGCGGGTTCAGCACGCTCTGGGGCGTGGTGCTGCGGGAATGCGACCGCTATTTGCGCGACTTTGTCACGATCCAAGACGTCAACAAGCGCGAACCGGACGCCGAAAACGTCACGCTCTACACCTTTGACGGCAAAGCGGGCGAGTCGCCGCTCGGCTTGATGCCCGATCTGATCCGCAAGTACCCCAACGTCTACGCCGTGCCCGACGCGGTGAACGCCGATTTCTTTGACACGCTCTTCGATCAGATCAAAGAAGAACGGTTGGTGATCACGGGTGCCCGTGCGCGGGAAAACGCCGAAGCGCTCTTGCGGTTGATGATGCTCAAGATCCCCGCGCAGCAAATCGCCGAGCCGTTGCTGGGGGCGATGAATGTGCGGCTCGTGCGCAAGCTCTGTGACAAGTGCAAAGAGGGGTATGCGCCCGCGCCGGATTTGCTCAAGAAGCTCGGCCTGCCCGCGGCGCAGGTCACGCAGCTCTTCCGCATCCGCACGCCGAACCCCGAGAAGAAAGTTCCGCCCTGCGAGCAGTGCAAGGATCTCGGCTACTTCGGCCGCACAGGGATCATCGAAGTGCTGATCGCCGGCGACAACGTGAAGAAAGCCCTGACCACGTCGCCGCAACTCGACGCCGTGCGCACCGCCTGCCGCAAGGACGGGATGCGCACGCTGCAAGAAGAAGGAATCCTGCTCGTGGCCAAGGGTGTGACGTCGCTCGATGAGCTGATGCGCGTGATGAAACCGCCCGAGAAGTAATGGATAATTGACAATGGACAATTGACAGCATCATTCAAAGCCCAGGGGTTTACCCCCTGGGAGCATTTTCCGACTCGCGACTTTCCCAGGGGGTGAACCCCTGGGCTTTGGCAAAAACTAACGACCGCTTCCCGTTCATCGACTCATGCTCACCGGCATCCTCATCGCGATCTTCCTGATTACCTCGGCCATGCTCTTTGCCAAAGGGGGCTTGTGGGACAATCTGTGGGCGTGGATCAACGTGATCCTCGCGGGCCTGCTGGCGACGCACTACTTCGAGCCGCTGGCCGAATGGCTCAGTTCCGGCAGCACGAAAGATTATCACTGGTATTGGGATCAGCTCAGTTTTTGGTTCATCTATTGCGTCGCGTACTCGATGTTGCGGATGTTCTGCGAGGCGTTTTCCCCGACGCGGATCAAGTTTCGCGTCCCGGTCGAAATGGCGGGCAAGGCCGTCTTCGCGCTGCTCACCGGGTGGACGCTGATGTGCATCAGCGCGTTCAGTTTGCACATGTCGGTCACCGAGATGACGGCCTGGGGCGGCGCGTTCATGGAAAAACCCGACGATGAAACGCTCTTCGGCAGCGATGTTCTCTGGATGGCATTCGCGCACAAGATGTCGGACCCCGAAGCCGGCCCGATCGCGATCGACGAGGCTCACCAATTCGATGCCGAGGGACTCTACCGCGTGAAGTACGGCCTCCGCCGATATCGGTTCCAGCATCTCAAGGGGACGATGGGCGGCAGCCCGCAACCGTGACGCGGGTTAGATGCGAATTGCTAAGCAGCAAGCCGGTTGGTAACGCGGCGGCACTCAGGGGCTTGCCGCTTAGCAATTGATGCAGAACTAAAAACAGCCGCTGAGTTCATTCAGCGGCTGTTTTCGTAGGCGCTAGCTGGGACTGCTCGAGAACTTTGGGGAAGCAGGAACAGTCCGTGAACAGGGAGCGGGATTCCACATCTGAGGGGGAAAGATGAATCCCGCGGACTAACGCCGCATTGCTTTCAGCGTGAGCGGAAATGCTCCCAGGGGGTGAACCCCTGGGCTTTGATGAAGCATCTCCGTGTTTCGCATTCTTTCTTACTTGCCGAGCTCTTGCACGCGCTTGACGAGTTCGACAAATTCCGCGCGGCTGCCGTCTTTGTCTTCGCCCTTCGTTGCGGCGGCGATTTCGGCGATGGCGGCCGTGGTCATTTGCCCGCGATATTGCGAATCGCGGAGAATCATCGCGAGCTGCGCCACGCACCCGGCGAATTGAAAATCACGGCTCGCCGCGGTGAACTTGCCGCCGCGCTCCTTGAGCGGGAACTCGCGGAGTTCGCTCTTGTGGCCGTCGGGTTGTTTGAACCGCAGCTTTAGATTGAGCAACTCGCCCGACTTGGCCGCGTCGCTGAGCTTCACTTCGGCCGTGTTCGAGCCGGCCGTTGCGGTGGCGGCTTGGTACTTGAGCGGTTCGCCGGCTGGCGCGGCTTTCACTTCTTCGGCCCCGACCGGAATGATTTCATACAGCGCGGTGACGGTGTGACCTGCCCCGATTTCGCCAGCGTCTTTCTTGTCGTTGGCGAAATCTTCAGCCGCCAGCATCCGGTTTTCGTAACCGATCAGGCGATAGCCGGCGATCTCGGCCGGGTTGAATTCGATTTGAATCTTCACATCCTTGGCGATCGTGATCGTCGTGCCCGACATCTGTTCGATCAGGACCTTGCGGGCTTCCTTGGGCGAGTCGAGGTACGCATAAACGCCGTTCCCCTTGTCGGCCATCTTTTCGAGCTTCGCATCTTTCAAGTTTCCGGTCCCCACGCCGAGAACAGTTAAAAAGACGCCCGTCTTGGCCTTGTTCGTGATCAGCTCGACGAGTTCGTCGTCGCCGGTCGTGCCGACGTTGAGGTCGCCGTCGGTGGCCCAGAGGACGCGGTTGACGCCGCCGTTTTCGAGGAAGTTCTTGGTCGCTTCTTCGTAGGCCAGCTTGATGCCGGCGCTGCCGTGCGTCGAGCCGCCGCTTTGCAGCGTTTCGATTGCGGCGTGAAGCTTGTCCTTTTGATCGCCGCGCGTCGTCGGCAGCCGCAAGCCAGCATCCCCGGCATAGGTGACGATCGTCACACGGTCGTTGGCCGTGAGTTCGTTGACCCAGCGATGCAGCGCGTCGCGGAGGAGCGGGAGCTTGTCTTCGCTGCTCATCGAGCCGCTGACGTCGACCAGGAAGACCAGATTGCTCTCGGGCCGTTCGCGGCGGTCGATTTCCTTGCCCTTCAGGCCGATGCGGAGCAGTTTGTGATTCGGCGTCCAAGGGCAATCGGCCATTTCCATGTTGACGGAGAACGGGTCTTTGCCCGTTGGCTGCGGGTAGTCGTAGCGAAAGTAGTTGATAAATTCTTCGACGCGCACCGCGGCGGTCGGCGGCAGTTGCCGGCCGTCGAGGAACCGGCGGCAGTTCGTGTACGACGCTGTGTCGACATCGATCGAGAACGTCGAGAGGGGCTCGATGCGGACGCCTTGGAAGATGTTTTCGACGCGTTGTTCGTATTGCTCGCCGCCATGATTGGCCGGATGATCGTGGAGACGGTGGAGGGAATCAAATTCTTTCGCTCGGATTTCGTCTTCGCGATTCAAGCCGCGACCTTCAAGGCCCAGGGCCAACGTCGGCCGTGGTTCCGGGTTCAAGATCGTCGCCAGCGGTGTGGCGGTGGTTGGAGCTGCGGGGTCATTTTTGAAAAGTTGTGAACGTTTCAAAGCAGTAACATCAGGGCGAATATTGCGAGTATCAACAACATCGCCAGGTTGCAAAGATTGTCGAACACCGTTTGGAGTAGGTGCCGGGGATTCGTTCGCGGGTTTCGTAATCGTGTAAGCAATCTCTGGCTTGGCCCAACGGGCGTTATTCTGCTGTGGATTGTTTGGCTGTGCTTGGCCCGGCGCGCCAGTTGGTGACGGCGCGGCACTCGAAGCGGCCCCGACCCCGTACAAGCGACCCTGTTTGTTCTCTTGCTGCTGCGCTGGATTTTTTTGCGCGGGATCGGTGGGGGCGGGACCCGAGATGGCAATTCCGCCGCCGGCGGGAACAGCATACGAATCGACCACCAAAGGTAAGTTCGCTTCAAACGTAATGCCATTGTTCGGTTGTGGGTTAGGCTTCGACCGAGTTTCCCCATTGACCCAGCCGCGGAGACGCTGGTTGTTGGGATCTTGACCGCCGGCGCTGCTGGAGGTTCCTGCTTCAGAAGACTTTGATCCCGAAAAAGTAAATTCTTCGACAGTCTGCCCAGATTTTGCAGGCTGGTTAGCGGCGATACGCATTTGCACATCGCGCTCGGTTTCCATTTTTGATCTGCCAAGTTCATTAAGAGATTTCTTGACAGGGCCCATCGATCCTGAACTATCAACTAGGACAGTATCATTGTGAATATCTCCAATGACTATTGTGTCTGTAACCTGACGAGGTTTCTTGAACTGGCTGTCATCCCGAGCAATTTCTCGCTCGCTATTTTTTGGCAGCAAAATCGCAATCGCGAGCGCAGCAGCACAGGCGCTGGCCACCAGCGTCGCGGCGACGCGGAACCAGCCGGAGTTCGTGGACTTGGTCATGGGAGTTACCTCACCTGAGGAATGAGATTCTGAGGAGTGGGATTGAGAAGAGAGTTCGTTCAAGCGCGCGGCGAGCGCCGCGCGCAGTTCAGCCGACGGCGTCGGGTCACCCGGCGTCGATTCGCACAGAGCATTTTTCAGTGCGGCTTGTAAGGCCGTGCTTAGGCGATCAGGGATTTGCGGATCGTTTGTCGGAGTTTCGTGTGACATCGTTCGTTCAGGAAAAAAACGTGTTTAACTATTTCAAGCGCCGTCCCCCAAAAAACTGGTCTGGCTCCCTCCCCCTTGAGGGGAGGGCTGGGGAGGGGGTTCTGGTGGTCAGCAAAACATGGAATTCAAATCAAATGCATGCGAGGCTTCTTGTTTTCACCATGTCGGTTCTCGCTCATCACCCCTCCCTAACCCTCCCCATCAAGGGGAGGGGACCAAACAGGTTTTTAGTGGGGGGGTGCTTTTTGTCTTGTTGCAAGCTGTCTGGTTCATGGCAAAAACTTGGCTTCACTATGCCAGCCTCACCACATAAAAAACCTGGTCTGGCTCCCTCCCCCTTGCGGGGAGGGCTGGGGAGGGGGTTCTGGTGGTCAACTAAACTCGG
>JBGSSS010000046.1:0-52867 GCA_041736895.1 Pirellulales bacterium | reverse complement strand
CGCTCCTCTGCGAGTCGCCGCTAAACGGTGATAAACATATCTCAATTCGAATCAGTAACATCAGTCAAATCAGTGTCCCATCTCCATTCCTAATTTGGCGGTAAGCGTTGGATTTGCTTGGACTCCTCATTGAATTTCTTTACCGGCTCTCCGGCGGCTTGGCCGCGGCGATGGCATTGCTCAGCCCGCGCTTGGTCACAAGCGGCTTCTTTCGCAATCATCTCTATGTGACGCTAGGGCTGAATGTCCTGGCGGCGATGGTCGCCTGGAGCTATCCCGAGCGGTACGCTGTTTGGCCGGCAACAGCAGCGGCCGCGCTGAGTTATTTCGGCGCCGTGTGTTGGCTCTACGAGCAGGCGCTGCTGGGGCGGCTGCTCTGCGCCGCGGTTTCAATGTGCTCGCTGGCCGGCGCGATGTTCGCCGCTGCTGGAAGTCTGGCCAATCGAAAACCGTCAATTCACATCGCAGGTTTCCAGGAGTTTCTTTGGCACGCGGAACCTTTTCTCTCGGCGTGGCTGCTCGGCTTTGTCTTTGCCGCGATGTTGTTGGGACATTGGTACTTGAACGCGCCGGGCATGAAACTCGAGCCGCTGAAGACGCTCCATCGCTGGGCAATCGCGGGCACGATCTTGCGCGGCATTGGCTGGACTTGCGGGTTCGTTTTGGAATGGCAACTTGTCAGCCACAAACCAGAGGGCTGGCCGTTCTGGTCCTTGCATAGCGGGGCGGGAATCGTTGGCACGCTGGTCGTGCTGATCATGAGTTGGGAAACGCTCAAGATTCCGAACACGCAAAGTGCGACCGGGATTTTGTACGTCGGCGTCATCTTTACGTTCCTCGGCGAAGTCGCGGGACTGCTCATCTCGCGGAATACTATGTATCCTTTATAAGAAGGGGCTGGGGGTTCGGGATTAGGGATTGGGGAAAGACAATTCTGCTCCTCCCCAATCCCGAATCCCCAATCCCCTTCTTCGAATCCCCAATCCCGCGGTACTCCGCCGATGAACGTCAGCTTCTACTGCCCGCAGTGCGAAGAACTCGCGCAGCTGCCGATCGCGCCGGGCGATCGCGCGTATCGCTGTCCGCATTGCCAGAAAACCGTGACGCTTCCGGACGATACGTTTGCGGACGGCAAGCTCGCGCGTTGTGTCGCTTGCCCCAGTCATGATCTCTTTGTGCGAAAAGATTTCTCGCAGCGCCTCGGGGTGACGATCGTGACGATTGGCTTCATCGCCAGTTCGATCCCGTGGTACTACGGCTATCCACTTTGGACGTATGCGATTCTGTTCGCCACGGCGGCGATTGATGTGGTGCTGTACTTGTTTATGCCGGAGTGCCTGATGTGTTATCGCTGCGGCGCGATTTACCGCGGTGTGCCGGGCATGGCCGAGCACGAGCATTTTGATTTGGAGACGCACGAGAAGCATCGGCAACAAAAGATCCGCCTCGCCGAAGCGCAAGCCGCGGCGGCGCAGCAACCGAAACCGGCACCTTGAGGGATCCCAGGGGATGAACCCCTGGGCTTTGACGCGAGTAATCGAGTTCCATCCCGTTCACGTTATCAAGCTGGGGCTTGGTAACGAGGTTACCATTAACCCCGCGCAATCAATTTGGATCCTCAGCGTCAACGAATCCAGGAAGACTTGCGTGGGCTGCTGCACGGCGACGTGCGGTGCGACGACCTGTTCTTGGCGATGTACGCGACGGATGCGAGCTTGTTCCAAATTCGCCCGCTCGGAGTGATTCGCCCCCGTACGACGGCCGATGTTGCGGCCGTGGTGAAATACGCCGCGCAGCAGAACATCCCCATTCATCCGCGCGGCGCGGGAACGGGCCTAGCCGGGGAATCGCTCGGGCCGGGATTGGTGATCGATTTCTCGCGGTACATGCGGCGGATTCTCGAAACGCGCGCGGATTCGGTGCGCATCCAACCCGGCGTTGTTCACGCGCGGCTCAACGAGCATCTGCGGCCGCTCGGGAAAATCTTTGGCCCCGATCCGGCGATGAGTGCCGTCACGACAATGGGGAGCGTGATCGCCATCGACAACTCCGGCAGCCATTGGCTGGCGTACGGTTCGGCTCGGGCTCATGTTCTGAGCCTCGAGGTCGTCCTGGCCGACGGGACGATCCTCGAAGTCGGCCGCGAATCGCTGACCGAGGAACCGCTGCATGAGTCGGCCTTGCCCGAGCAATTTCGCAAGTGGGAGTTGCTCGAACAGCTCAGCAGTCTCGGCGAACGGAATCGCAAACTGATTGAAGCACACCAGCCGCGCACGCTGGTGAATCGCGCGGGCTATCACTTGCCGGCGCTCTGCGAGGAACAGCATCTCGATTTGGCCAAGTTCCTTTGCGGTTCGGAAGGAACGCTGGCGCTGATCACCGAAGCAACCATCGCGATTCAACCTTTTCCCAAGCACAAGGCCGCGGCGCTCCTGCTGTTTGCGAGCTTGGAGCAAGCCGTCCAAGCCGTGCCCGAACTGCTCAAGCACAAGCCGTGTGCGTTGGAATTGTTGGATCGGCGGCATTTGAGTCTCGCTTGCGAAGCTGATCCGCGTTACGCGGCGATCATCCCGCCGCAGACCGAAGGGATTCTGCTCATCGAGTTCGCCGGCGAAGACATGCGGCTGCAACAGGAGCAACTCCGCCAAGCGACCGACCTCATCTGGAAGAAAAAACAACTCGCGTTCGAAGCTCGCATCGCGGGCGATCTCGAAGAGCTCCGTTTCTATTGGCGGCTGATGCGGCGGGTGATGCCGACGCTGCAGCGCAGCCGTGGCTCCGCACGGCCGGTGCCGTTTGTCGAAGATGTCGCGATTCCGCCCGACATGCTCGGCGATTTTCTCCACCGGATGCAAAACACGCTCAAGCGGCATCAAGTCACCGCCTCGCTCTACGCGCATGCCGGCCATGGGCAGTTGCACATCCGGCCGTTTCTCGATCTCAATCAACCGAGTGAAGTCGCGAAGATGGATGGGCTCGCCGACGATTTGTATCGCGAAGTCCTCGCGCTCGGCGGCACGATCAGCGGTGAGCATGGCAACGGCCTCAGCCGCACCCCGTTTCTGCGCAAGCAATACGGGCCACTCTACGATGTCTTTGGCGAGGTCAAACGAATTTTTGATTCGCAGGGCATCCTCAACCCGGGCAAGCTTTTGAGCCGGCCGGCGCAGGAAACGGAAACGATGCTCACGCATCTGCGGCCCGGCACGATGGTCGCGCCGGCGCTTGTGCCGGCGGAAGCCACGGCCAATGAATCGCCGTTCAATCCGAGCGAGAGTGCGATCGCGATGCCCGCGAGCGACTCGCTGCAATTCACCACCGCGGCGCTGCCGGTGATCGAATTGCAGTTAAACTGGTCGCCGCAGGAATTGTTGGCCGAGACCAAGAATTGCAACGGCTGCGGATTATGCCGCACACAATTGCCGGATCAGCGCATGTGCCCGACGTTCCGCATCGGACCCGGCGAAGAAGCGAGTCCGCGCGCCAAGGCGAACCTGATGCGTGGAATCATCACTGGCGATCTCGATGCCGGGCTGCTATCGAAAGCCGAGATGAAGGCGGTCGCGGACCTGTGCGTGAATTGTCATCAGTGCCGGCTCGAATGTCCGACGCACGTCGATATTCCCAAGCTCATGCTCGAAGCCAAGGCCGATTACGTTTCAACCAACGGGCTGCGCGTCAGCGAATGGTGGATGGCGCATTTGGACAGCGTCTCGCGCTGGGCCAGCCGGTTCGCGCGGATTTCGAATTGGGCTCTCGGCAATCGGCAGGTACGCTGGCTATTGGAACGCACGATTGGCCTGGCGCACAATCGCAAACTGCCGCGGCTCGCGAACAAATCGTTTCTGAGCTGGGCTCAGCGCCGCGGATTCACGCGCTTGCAGCGGCGCGGCGAGCGGCAAGTTCTCTACTTCGCCGACACGACGGTCAACTACTACGATCCGGAGCTCGGCAAAGCGCTGGTCCAGGTTCTCGAACACAACGGCGTCGGCGTCTATGTCCCGCCGGAGCCGCTCAATGCCGGCATGTCGCTTGTTTCGCATGGCGCTCTCGAAGCGGTGAAGAAACTCGCGGCCAAAAACGTCGCGCTGCTCGTCGAAGCGGTCCGCGCCGGCCGCAAGATCATCAGCGCCGAGCCCTCGACGGTGTTGTGCCTGACCCGCGATTATCCGCACTTGCTCGAAGACGACGACGCGCGGCTGATTGCCGACAACACGATCGAAGCGACGGAATATCTCTGGCGGCTACATCAGCAAGGAGTACTGCAGCTCGATCTGAAACCGGTGCATGCGTCAGTCGGCTACCACCAACCTTGCCACTCGCGCGCGATTCAAACAACAAGCGCGGCCGAGAACTTGCTGCGCTTAATCAGCGGGTTGCAAGTTCAGCGCTTGGATAAAGGCTGTTCCGGGATGGCCGGGACATATGGCCTGAGCAAAGCCAACTTCCGCAACAGTCTTCGCGCCGGCCGCAACCTGACCGACGCGCTCCGCGACTCGCCGCTGCAAGCCGGCGCGACGGAGTGCACCGCCTGCAAAATGCAACTCGAACAAGCGTCCGACAAACCGACGATCCATCCAATCAAATGGCTGGCGCTGTCTTACGGGTTGATGCCGGAGTTGGAGGACGTGTGGCTGAAGCACGTGCCGGAGGGGTTTGTGACGTAGCCGTAGGTCAGGCTTTCCAGCCTGACAATTGGAGGTCACAATTTGTGATATCCAATTCTTGTAGCAGGAAGGGACTCAAAGAATGGCCAAGAAATCAGTACTGGCGACACCACAACAGATCGAAGAAGCGGTGATATTGCTCCGCGGCGAAAAGGTTTTATTGGATGCCGAACTTGCTGCATTCTATGGGGTCACTACCAAGGTTTTAAATCAGGCGGTCAAAAGGAATTTGGTGCGATTTCCTGCTGAGTTTATGTTTTGGCTAACTGCCAGTGAAACAGAGCAATTAGACCGGTCACATACTGTGACCGGTTCGCCATAAACTTTGAGGTCACAAATTGTGACCTCAAAAATGCATTTCAGGCTGGAAAGCCTAACCTACGGTTTCACCTTGACCATGTAATTCAAAACCCGCGAGCCGTTGACTTCCATCAGTTGCAGTTTCAAATCCGTGCCGATCAAATCCTCGGCGTGCGGGATTTGGAAGATCTTGACGTCGATCCCTTGGCCGTGGTCGAGGACCTGGAGCGTCATTCGTTTGCGGGGGCCGGGGGCTTGCAGATAACACTTGAAGTTCACCGTCTCGTCGGTGCGATTGGTCAACCGCTGCTCGACTTCCAAGTCACCGTTCGTCGTCATTCGCGTCTCAAACTCGGCAAACAGATCGTCCAAGCCGACGTCGATCTCGCGCGTCGTGCGAAAACGGTATGTCCGTTCGGCATTGACCTCGAACTCGATCCCCACCGTTTGCTGGCCCGTGCCGGCGTTGATCGGGAGCGTAATTTCGAACGGGACTTGGATCGTGTCGCGCGGCGAAATTTTGAACGGCAGCTCGCGGTCGGCAACGTGCCATGCCTGGGGCCAGACAATCCGGACTTTGCCCGACACCGACTGGCCGAAGCCGTTGCTCAGCACAATGGCGTTGGATTGGGGCCGGCCAAAGAAACTGGCCCAGCGCGTTTTCGCCAGCGCGGCGCTCATTTGCAGCTTGACCAAACCCGTGTGGACGCGCGTGACGAGCACCGGCGTGTTGGTGAGCTGCAAAACGACTTCTTCGCCCTCACGGCGCGGCGCGAGTTCTTGTCCCCAGGGCGTGAGCAGCTTGACGTCGTGGCCGAGCTGGAGGCGCACTTCTTGATCGTGCGTGCTCCAGATCGCCATGGTCGTTTCGTCGCGGCGCTGGAAGATGTAATTCTTGATCGACGGATCGAGCGACAAGCTGCCGAGAAACTCGCTGCCGGACAACTGATAACAAACCGTTCGCCACGGGACAAACAGCGGCCCGGCCGAACCATCGCTATTGAGCAAACCGGTGCTGTCCGAAAAGAGCCGCGGCACGAAAATTCCGTCAGCGCGGCCCGCCTTGGCGGTAATCATGCGTTGGGTCAGGTCCGCGATGCGCGTTTCGAGCGCGTAGTGCTCGGCCGGAATCGGTTCGATCAAGACCCAGCGTTTCACTGGCACCGTGGCCGTTGCGGCCAAGTACGCCGTCTGTTCTTCGGCCGTGAGACCCGGTTTCGTCCCGAGCACCGCTGTGTCCCAAGCCGGCTTTTCGCTGGGCAATTCGCGCAGCCAATCCCAGCCGACGCTAAAGCGTAGTTGTTGTCCGAAGCGCGAAAAGAGTTTGCGCAGCAAAGTGATCCGCGCATTTCCTTCTTCATAGCCGGTGAAGCTTTGGTCCGTGTCGCCGCCGAGTTGCCAATGCGCCACGCGCACCGAAAGCCGCGAAATCAACGGTTCAAGGCTCGGATACCAAACCTGTTCCGGCGTGCTGAAAATCCCGGCCGCCAAATCGATGTTCCCGCCCGACACGGCGCTGCGCACCGACTCGGGCGGATCGCTGAGCATACCGACGAGTTGAATTCGTTTGAGGCTCAGCCGCTCCGAGAGCCAGAGCAACTGCTCCATGCGCGCCGGTTTTTCAGAGCTGCTCCAGACGGGCATCTTGAGATAGTGAATCCCGCCCTGCCCCGCGAGATCCGCAAGCTCCCCAATCGAGAGGGGGCCTTCGCCCTCGGGCAAGCTCCAGCCGAATTCACCGCTGGTCTGACCAGGCAACGGCCGCAAGATGATCAGCGACAATTCGCGCATGTTGATCGTGCCGAGTTCGCCCGGCATCTGGACGCGCACGTAATAGTAGCCCGGTTCATTGATTGGCGGCTTCCACGAGACGTTGCCCGAGTAGACCAGCGCGTCGACAGTGACAGCTTGTGAAACCGGAGACTCAGATTTCTCAGAAGCCTTCGCCTCAGCTTGCTGCTTAGCCGGCACCGCCAGTTGCGGTGTCTCCTCGGCGCGGCGCAGAGGCTTCTCCGTTTTCGCGAGCGAGTTTTTGTTCAAATCCAACAGCTCAAACACGATTCGCGCGGCGGGATCTTGAAACCCCGATGCTTCGCAGATGATTTCGGGGCGTTCGGGATCGATGTAGATGCGGTCGGCGCGATTGCTCGCGAGCGTGATTTTGGGAAAACGTCCTACGCGTAAGTTCGTGAACTCGATCGACCCGCGAAGGTCCGCGGTCTTGTCTTCGGGCTCAACATGCAATTCGAGCACGACGTAAGTGACCGTGTTCTTCGGCGGCAGCACCGGTCCGATCGAGAGATTTTCCCAGCCTTGCGTCCCGCGCACACGCTGCGATTCGACCGAGGCGATTGATTGGCGCTTGGCATCGAAGTAGGTCATGCTGATCCAGACGCGGTCGTGCTTGAGCGCGGGAACGCGGAGGTTGACGCCGACCTGGTACATGAACAGCGGGTTCACCGGAATCTCGGGCGAGCGGAGCAACGCCGCGCCGCCGTCGAGATTGATCCGCAGGGCTTGCGCCGCGAGACCCTCGACTTTGGTCACGGCCGCAGGATCCTGCTCGATCGGGACGATTCCGATTTTCAGGTAGTGCGGATACTTGGCCGAAATCTCGCGCGTCCAGCCATCCGGCCAGCGATCGTAGTTCTTGTCCCAGTTCTCTCCAAAATCGCAATCGTAGAGCGACACCACGTTGCCCGAGCTGACCGCCAGTTCGTGGCGATTGGCTTTTGGTCCCTCGGGACTAGCGTCTTTCCCCGCCTTATTGGGAAGCGAAATGCTTTGTGCCGGAGAGCGGTTGCCAGGGGGCGCAAAGCCCAGGGGTTCACCCCCTGGGATCTTCGCTGCGTCGTCTTGCGCGCGCGCGCCAGCAACTAGCACGAGTCCCAGACTCGCTAGCAGCAACAGAGTTCGCGTGATCGGCAAAGTTTCGTGCATCGATGAGCAAAGAATAGGCCGGAGAGTGCTCCTTCTTCACTTATCGGATCGCCAGCCGGACAACCCACGAGAAAATACTGCCGACAGGAGCTTGCCGCTTAGCAATTCGCTAGAAAACGCCCCGAATTCGAGTTCCCTAGCAATTTTCGATTATTTTGAGAATAAGCTGGGATGCATGCCCTCGTTCGGCGTGTAATAGAGGTCGGGTGAAACAAGCCGGGAGCTAGAAGTTGTCGATCATGCCGCTCATCACCGAGGACGCCGCCAGTTCGCGTGAAGTGCGTACGCCTGCGGCAGTGCCGGCGGAGCGAAGATTGGAAACGTCAAATGCCATCAGCTCGCTCGCGACGGAACCAGGAGCTTGGCTTGCGGCGTTGTGGCAGAAGTACAGCCCGGGTCTGTTGCTTTACGCGCGGCAAAAGTCGACCGCGGCCGAGGACCTAGTGCAAACAGCGTTTTTGAGTTTGGCTTGTCAGACGGAACCGCCGCGCGATCCAGTGACCTGGCTTTACAGGGTGGTACGAAATGGCGCTGTCTCGCACTGGCGGCAGGAACAGCGGCGTCTGCGCCGTGAGCAAACCGCAGCCGTTGAACGTGGTGATTGGTTTTTGCCAACACAAGAAGCGGCGCTAGACCAAGCGGAACTGCGCGAGGCCTTGGCTCGGCTGGAGGACGCGGAGCGCGAACTCGTTGTGCTGCATGTCTGGGGCGGACTCACGTTTACGCAGTTGGGCGAAGTGCTCGACGCTTCCAGCAGTACGGCCCAGCGACAGTACGCCGCGGCGTTAGCCCGCTTAAAGGTGATCCTCGAAGGCAAGCAAATCTAACCTGACGCGTATTTTAGTAGCCCGTAGCGTTTGCGAGGGCGACAAAAATCCGCAGGCATCCGCGCTTTCAATCATTTAAGTTAATCATCACGAATCTTCCGGAAGCTGCCATGGAACACATATCTCAGGAACTGCTGAATTTAGAACAACAACTACGCTCGTTCGTGCCGCAAGGGCCGCAAGCTTCACCCGAGCAATTGCTCTACCAAGCCGGTTGGGAAGCAGCGCTCGCGCAGCACAACCCAGCTTCAACGGCAACTGCCCCGGGACCGGTTCAGAAATCACCTCGTCCGCGTACGAACCACTACTGGGCCGCCGCGTGTGTCGCGTTGCTGTTGCTCAGCACCGCGCTGGGGTGGCAGGTTTGGCAACAACCGCAGCCTCGTTCGCTGCCGCTCACGACAACGACCGTGCCCACGACGCCGCAGCCTTCGCCAAAACCCGCGCCAGTGTTGGTCAGCACCGTCCCGGAGAATGAACCCGAGACCCCGCGTTCCGCGGCGAACGAACCATCGGCCTTGGCTAGTTACTTGGAACTTCGCCAGCGCGTCACGCGCGGAGGGCTGAGCATGTGGCCCGTTTCGACGCCGGTGCGTATTGATCCCAATGATGCGCTGCCAACGCCAGCACGCGATTGGCAAGCGGAGCTACTGCGCGAGATTTTATAGCCCGTAGCGTTAGCGAGGGCGACAAAAAGGTGCTTCAGAATTACCCAAAACTTTTCTCAGCTCTCCCCACAAGCGGGAGGCAACCAAACGGTTTCATACATGAACAGCAACTCCAACCCCGCGCGAGTGAAAAATATGCGACACCTCCTTTTCGCTTTCACCCTTTTCTCGCTATTTGCCACACCCTCTTTCGCTCAGAACCCCGAGGGAAAAGTGGAGGGCACAAGTGCCTTGCCGGCGCCGACCAAGGTCGTCCTCTTCCCGCGCCCCGCGACGCCGCCGGTGTTGCAGCATCGGCTGTTGCCCGCGTTGCCGGACCAGGTCGAAGAAGACGCGGCGGTTTACTACAACAAGGCGATGCTCCTCCGCCCCGAGACGCCGGCGCAGAGCAAACAGGATGAGCGGATCTCCGAACTGCTGGACATGACTCCCGACAAATTTCCGCTCACTGAAGCACGCGAGATTTTGAATTTGAATCGCAACGCCCTGACCTACGTTCATCTGGGAGCCAAACGGACGAGCTGCCGCTGGGCGCTGCCGTGGCGTGATCAGCATGAAAACGTCTACGGGATTCTCTTGCCGGAAATCCAGAACATGCGGACCTTGCTCCGGCTGTTGCAACTCGAAATTCGCTACGCCGTGGCTGAAGATCGGCTGACCGATGCGCTCGCCGGAGTTCGCACGGGCCTTGCCGCGGCGCGGCATGTGACGACAGCGCCGCTGCTGATCAACGGCCTCGTCGGCGTCGCGATGGCCAGCACCATGCAGCAAGAACTGTTGCAAGTCATGCAACATCCCGCGGCCCCCAACTTATATTGGCCGCTCGCCGCGCTGCCGTCGCCGCTGCTCGATTTTCGGCCAGCGCTGGAATTCGAAGGCGAGACGCTCTTTATCATGTTTCCCGAATGGAGCAAGCTCGATCAACCGCGCACGCCTGCCGAATGGGATCAGTTGTATCTGCGCTCCTTTGAGAAGTTTATGAAATTGACCCAGACGTTGAATGTCGGCATGAAGCCCCCGGGCGAAGATCTGATGCCATTGCTCTCCTTGGCAGCTGTTTCCCCGCTTTTGCATGCCCAGGCCAAGCAACGCTTGGCGGAGCGCGGAATCGAGAAAGCCAAGGTGGATGCCATGCCGATGAGCCAGGCAATCATGCTTGACTTGATTCATGATTATCAGGCAACCCGCGATGAGATTTTCAAATGGATGTACCTGCCGGTGAATGAATGGCCGTCGCTGCAAACCTTGGCACGGCAAGAGCGTGAAAATCTCGAAAAAACGGGGGCGCTTTCTTTTTCGCGGATGCTGTTGCCGAGCGTTAGCCGCGTCCGATTCTCCTACTTGCGGCTCGAACGCGAAACAAGCATCCTTCGCGCGGTCGAGGCGCTGCGCTGGCACGCGGCCGTGACCGGCGAGCTGCCGCACCTTTGGAAAGACGTCACCGTCGTGCCCGTTCCGCGCGATCCGTGGACCGGCGAGCCGTTCCGGTATCAACGCCTCGGCGACACAGCGCTGCTCGAAGCGCTGGCACCGGACGACACCTCGGGCTTGCGACATGTGCGCTATGAAATTCACTTGGGCAAGCCAAGCGACATCAGAAAACCGCTCGCCGCCGCGCAACCTCCGGGAGCAGCGCAGACGGAGAATAAAGAGAATCCGCAGGAAGCGCCTAAGAACCCTATCGCTCACATGCGGCTGAATGCGAAGCGCTCGCAATCGATGAACAACCTGAAGCAAATCGGCTTGGCGATGCACAATTACTTGGATACGCACGGCCATTTCCCGCCGGCCGCGACGACGGATAAAGCCGGCAAACCGCTGCTAAGCTGGCGCGTGCTGATCTTGCCGTACATTGAACAGGACCACCTCTACAAACAGTTCCATCTCGACGAGCCGTGGGATAGCGAGCACAACAAGAAACTGCTCGACCAAATGCCGCCGATCTTCGCCAGCCCGCTCGCTGGCAAACTCCCCGCAGGATCGACAACGTATTTGGTACCCGCCGGAGCTAGCACAATCTTCCGCGCTGCCACGGGCTTGAAAATCCAGCAAGTCACCGATGGCACGTCGAACACAATCCTCGGGTTCGATGCGCCGGCGGCCGCTGCGGTGCCGTGGACAAAGCCCGATGATTGGACTTACGATCCCCAGGCGAAAGACCCGCTCGCCGGCTTCTTCAGCGGCAACGAAGAGACGCTGGCCCTATTCGCGGATGGCAGTGTGCAGTCGCTCGCACCAAAGCTGAAGCCGGAGACGCTCAAAGCCATGCTGACGGCGGATGGCGGCGAAGCGGTGGAGCGGTAAGATCTTTTTCGCAGCCATTTCGCTCCTGCCCGCGCGTCGTGTTATGATAAGCGAGCCAATTCGGGGATCGGCCCTGAATCCGCTCACTTTCTAACTCAACATATATGCCCCGCATCACTCTCCGCACCGGCGAAGCACTCGTCGAAGGCGACAAGGACTATCTCTGCGCCGAACCGGAAATCGTCATCGGCGAGCTCGATGGACCTGTCGGCACAGCGCTCGCGACGCTGCTCGGCGATCAAGTCAAAGGCCACACGCGGGTCTTTGCGATCTTGAATTCCGATGTGCAAGTCAAACCGGCCACGCTGATGGTCAGCAAGGTCACCGTCAGCGATTCGCGCTACACCAACATCCTAATGGGCAGCGTCCAAGCCGGCATTGCCAACGGGGTGCTCGACGCCGTGCGTGCGGGCATCATCCCCAAGAAGAAAGCCAGCGAGTTGGGCATCATCTACTCGGTCTGGCTCGATCCGAGTGTGCTCAAGGTTCCGGCCAACGAACTCGATCACGCGGGCCTATTCCAAGTTCACCGCGAAGCGACGCTCAAGGTCATTACCAAGGCGCTCGCCGACGAACCGTCGATCGACTGGCTGCTTGAGAATCAAGAGAGCGTCGAGCATTATTTTCATGGACTGGGCGTGAAGGGCGAGTTGTAATTCACAAAGCCGCCGATGGTATCGGCGGGCATTCTTCTCGATTCCAATGGGGGCCTTTTTATGGGACTGACTCTACATTACCAGTGGAAGGCCAAGATCAAACTCCCCACAGCGCGCAAGCTCGTGCGGCGGATGCACAAACTGGCAAAGCAACTGCCGTTCGATTCGGTCTCGAAGATCTACGAGCAAGACGCGCCCGACGGCGAGTACACGTTTCACAAGTACGACCATCCCTTTCGCCACGGGGACATGTACCTGACGCGGAAGCGCGACGACGGGCACACCGAAAACGTCTTTGTCGAAGCGACCCACGCGATGTTTTTCATCTGCCGCGTCGAGGGTTCGGAAACTGCGGCGATTGGCTTGGCCAGTCATCCTGCGGTGGTCGAGCACAACGAAGAACGCGTCGAGTACGACGAGCACGGCATCGAGACGACGTACGTCGGCGCCGGCGAGCCGGTCGAGTTCGAGACGCGCCGCCGTGGCTACTACTCGTGGCAAGGCTTCTGCAAAACGCAGTATGCCGGCAACCCGAAGCTCGGCGGCGAAGCGAATTTTCTCAAGGCCCACCTCTCGCTGATCGAACTCCTTGACCAGATCCGCTCGCTGGGGTTCAAAGTCCGCGTTCTCGACGATTCGGAGTACCACAAGCATCGCGACGTGAATCGGCTGTTGCAGACCTTGCGCAAATGGAACGGCCTCATCGCCGGCGTCGCGGGTCAGCTCGGCGACCTGCTCAAAGCCGAAGGCCTTTCGTACGAAGCCCCGATCATGGATCGCCCCGATTTCGAGCACCTGGAGGCGAAGGGGGTGGATTTGCTCCGCGAGATGGCGGAAAACCAGCGGCGAAGGAAGAAGAAACGGGGTGAAGACGAGACATGAAAGCCCGAGGCGTTAGCCAGGGCGATGCAATATTTTAATTGCCTCCGGATCCATCACGAAATTCAACATTATCTAATGCGGTCAAAATCTTTTGAGTTGCTATTTCCTTCGTATAACGTTTTTCACCCTCGACAAAAACAATGAATCGACGTGGACCTATCTCACTGGTAGGCATAGGTGTGTTACCGAAAAACTTTCTTACAGAAGTTTTTCCTTGATCATCTACATAGACGCAGTGTCCTGAATTTGTATCTACAACTAGGTTGATGATTGAATTTACTACTTTACTACTCGGCTTCTTATTCCACCACTTGTGGTTAATTATTTCATTTGTTTTTGAAGTATTACTTGTTCCACATCCAATGAAGCAGCTTGCAAGGGTGAAGAATAGTGCAATGAGTACTTTATTCATGATCGATATAAATCCTGGAAAGTAGGAGTAGTGAATCATGTTGCGCATTCGACTACGTAATTTAATACGACATGGTCAGCTAAACAATACGCTAGGGAAAGAATTTCTCTTGACAATCTTCTGCAATTGATTTTTACTACCGGAAACTCTCATTCCTGAACCTTTACTTGGAATGGCAATACGAATCCATTGTTGCGATGCGCTTAACAAGTTTACAGACTTACGAATTTGGTTTTTAGTTAAAATGCAGATAGCTTCTCGGTGGCAAACAAGGATTAGAAATGATTTTATTGACGCTTCATTATCTGACTCATTTATATTCTCTTGCAAGACATTGAGATTTTCTGAAGTCAAAGTAAATCGCCAGGTATTTCTGCTGCCTTTCGTATGTTTCACAAGAAAACGTCGGACTCCATTTTTCGTGTATAACCAATAATGGCCATATTCATTTTTCTTTGTAAACTTGGCATTGCTATATTTCACTATTAGTGCCAGAACAGCTCCGTGGTAAAGGTCACTTTCTCCGATACTCATTGCAATCCTCTGTGTTGAAAACAAAAATGATTTTTAATCGATTGTTGAAGACAGCGATTTCGCGTTCTCACCAATGGAATGTCTGGTCTATTATGTGCCACATGGATCGTGCCCACGCTACTTCCCCTTCCCGCCATCCTTATCCTTGTCTTCCCACACACGCTTCTTCGCCTTGAGCAACCGGCTCATATGATCCTCGGCTTCGGCCGGCGGCGCTTCTGGCGGCGGAGCAGCACCTGGTTTCGGCGCGGCTGCACCTGTGGGGCGATCGAGGATGTTCGGGTCGGCGCTGGGGAGCGGTGCGGACGGCGGCGCGTCGAGACTCGTCCCCGCGCGCGCTTCGCGTTGCTTGGCCTGGAGCGCGGCTTTGCTCGAACGGAGGCGATCGAGCGTGACGGCCGTTTCGGCGATTGGCTGGCGGCGGAGAATCTTGTCGCGGAACGCGCCGAATTGCTTGCCAATATACGACCAATCAATCGCCACGCGGCGGAAGAAGACATCGAAGAAAAACAAAATCCCGCCGCCGAACAAGATCCAATGCCAAATCTCGCGCTGGCTCGTCGCCCGCGTCACATTGTGCCGGAACGTGTCCGTGGTGAGCAAGGTGTTCAAGTCCTTGCCCTGGATCACCGTGCCCGGCTCGCTCCCCGCTGGCTGCAGCGCGGCGAGGTCACGGAGCAAAGCTTCGTTCGGTTCACGGTCCAAAAACTCGGGCGAGTACGGCACATTGACGCCGGTGAGAATCGGGGCCATGCGCTTGCCATCAGCGCCGATCGGAGCGAGTGTCAGAAAGTAGTTGCCGCTTTCGCTCGCGTTGAATTCGGCGACGTAGCGGCCGGGGGCGACTTGCTTGACGCTGACTTCGCTGGCCTTGAAGTTCGGTCCGACGACGTTGCCGTTGAACTGCATGAAGTTCATGAACGAGTCTTCTTGGTCGAGCGCCGTGATGATGATGCGCCCTTTCCCGTCTTTGGTCTCGGTTGTGATGTTGAACTTGCCAGTATCGCCGCTCGGCCGCATCGACCAGCGGACCATCTGACTAAAGAAGCGGTCGTAATCGCCCCACTGCGACCAGTTGTTCGCCCAGCGCTGCCCCGTGTCGCTCGTCCAGACGACCGACTTGCCAAGCCCATAAGTCCAACTGGCGAGCAGCGTGTTGTACTTCTCGCTTTCGATCCCCGAGCCCTCTTTGGGCTGATCGGCGACGAGTCCCACTTCGACCAGTTGGTTTTCTTTGACCGTCGAGCGGACATAACCCGTCAGCGGCGGCACTTTCGCCACATCGATCCCCTTGAGCATCTCGTGAGGATACTTCGGCAGGACGCCGATGCCCTTGGCGTTTTCGTAGATCAGCGGGCGCGAGATCTTGCGCGCTTCTTGCTGGTAAATTTTGGGCAGGTTCTTGGGATTGGTGACCTTGTGATATTTGCCGCGCAGAGATTTGTCGTAGTTCGCGATCGATTGCATGACGCTATCCTCGGGCGCGCCGTGCGTCCCGACGCCGACGGTGGTGATCGTCACGCGCAGTTTCGATAGCTGGTTCAACGTCGCTTGCGTCGGCTGGCTTGGGTCGCCATCGCTGATAATGATCAGGTGCTTGACCGCGGCTGCTGGCGTGTTCGCCGGACGATTCGGATTGTTCGCATCGACGAGAGCAAACGCGTTTGCCGCGGCCAGCATCGTCGATTCGAAATCCGGCATGTCGCCCGGCGTCATCGTGTCGAGGTTGGCCTTCATGTTCGTGCGGTTCTTGCCGACCGACGCCAGCCCGCCGGCGACCCCTTTCCAGAGCCAATTCGCAGTCCCGTTCCATTGCAGCACGCCGCAGTAGTCCTGCGAGCCGAGCGCATCGACGGCCGCGATGCCGATTTGCGTCTGCCAGTAATTGCCGTTGGCCATTTCCGAGGCGTGCATAATCATCGCCAGCGCCCCGACGGGGGCGACCTGGGCGTTGCGAATCTGAAAATCGACCGGCAACGCGGCCTCAAGCTCGGTTCCGCCCCAGCCCCCCGCGCCAAAACTATGCTCGCCGCCGAGCAGAATCAAACCCGCGCCGAGCTCGCGCGTGTTGTAAACCAACATCCGAATCTGCTCATCGGTGAACTGTTCGCGCGGGCAATTTGCCAAGATCACCGAATCGTACGGCTGCAATTCGCCGAGCGAACTCACCGGATCGCGCGTGCTGCGGACCGTGACTTGCAGGTTCTCCTTCTTCAGCCGCTCGACGAGAAAATCGTACTGCCCGCGGGGGACGTTGTTTTCGGGATCTTCGTATTCGATGAGCAGGACTTGCCCTTTGCCGCGAACTTGCGAAAAAGCGGTCGCCGTGTTGTTTTGCGAAAGGCCATCCTGCCGCTTGTCGTCGGGGACAAATGTCGCGTCGTAGGTGTAAAACCCCGCGGCGTCGATCTCTTCGCGGAGCGTGTAGACCGATTTGCCTGGCGGCAGGGTGACGGCTTTTTCTTCGAGGACGGTTTCATTGCCGCCGCTCTTGCGAATGATTTTCAGCTTGCCCGTCAGTTGTTTATTGGCCGGAGTACCGGCTTTGTTGGGTGTCGCAGGCGGCGTCAGGTTATCGACCACAACGCGCAAATCAAACGGCTGGCCGCGGTTGACGTCGTTGGGAACCGTGATTTTTTCGACCGCCACTTCGCCGCGCGGCAAGTACCCAATCGGCACGACATCGATCCCGACGCCCGTCTCGGCCAAGCGGCGGCCGGCGGCGCGGGCGTCGCCGATGTTTTCGTTGCCGTCACAGATGATGACGATCCGCCCGGCGGAATCCTCGGGCAACGAGGCTTGCGCGAGTTTCATCGCCCCGGCCAAGTTCGTCGCGTCGGTCTCGATTCGGCTCTCGATGTTCTGCGGGACGCGGATCGCTTCGTCGTATGGCGCATGTTCGACCGCCGGTTCGCGGGCAAAGACAATGACGCCCGCCTTGTCTTCGCGCGGAGCATTGCGGTGCTTGCGGATTTCTGCGTTGACATATTCGATCATCAGCCGCCGCTGATCCCCAGGGATGCTGATCGATTGATCGAGCAGATAGATCACCGTCACCTTGTCGCTGGTCCGTTCGAGATGAACCTCGGCGAGCGCCAAGATCACCGCGATGAGAACCAAGCTTCGCAACAAGAGGGCAATCCAACGCCGCGTTTTACCCAGCCCCGAAAGCGAGCGCAGACTCCACCACCACAGCACGGGAATCCCGGCGAGCAGCAACAGCCACCACGGCGCGAGAAAGGTGAGAGTGGCGGGCATGTCGAGCGCTGGGCGTTAGGCGCAATGCGTGTGGAAAAAGGAATTCACGCATGAAATTGTATTCAATTTCTTCACGAGAAGCGACAGTTTTGTTAGTTCTAAATGACTAATGCCTTGCGTCGCTAGCCTTTTTTCAGCTTCTGGAACTTCTCTTTGGCCAAGTCACTTATGCCTTTGTTTGGATCCGCTTGCAGACGCTCGACCGCGGGCAACACCGTGCTTAGGTCGACTTTGGGATTCTTTTCCTTGAGCTTCACCAGGCTCTCGAGCGTGTTGCGGATCACAAGCACGCGCTTCTGCACGGCGATGTCATTTTGATTCTTGATTTCATTCTCAAAGCTCTTTTGCTCGTAGTCTTTGAGCGTCTTGAGGTGCTCTTCGGGCTTACGAAATTTTTCGGGCAGCAAATCGGCCGGCGTGACTTCGAGCATCTCGCGCAGGACCGGCAGCGCCTTGTCGTTGCCGTGGAGTGCGAGACTTGTCGCGGCATGAAACCGGGTGAGCAACTGCGCGTCTTCAGTCAATTGTTCCAGCCGCGCGGTCACCGTGGGTTCCTGGAACTGGCCCAGGTGAAACGCCGCGCGCTCTTTGGCTTCGAGCTGATTACTGTGAGATGCGGAGAGCATGGCCGCGCGGACCGCGGGTTCGTGTTCCCACGGCTTCGGCTTGCTGTCGAGTGTGCCCTTGGCAGGCGTTAACATCACGGCCGCGATTTGGCCGAGTGAATCGAGCGCGGCGACTTGCACCTGGAGTTCGTCCGCATCCTCATTCGGCGTGGCGGCGCGGAGAAGCACTTTGGTTCCCGCATCGACCGTGAAGAGACCTAGCGAGCGGACCAGGTAGTACCGCAATTGGATCGCTTCTTGCTTCTCGTTGATATCGCTCGGCTTGGTCCCTCGGTTCAGCGGCGTGTCGAGCGCTGTGGTCAAGATCGCGGCCATCTTGCCGGCCATCTCGGCGTTGCCGCGCAGCTTGCCCTCCTTGTCGTCGGCCAGTTGTTTCGCCAGATTGAACGCCGCTTGCCAACGCCCCTTACTGCCGCTGGCCAGGATGTCGAGCTCCTTGCTGGGATCGTTCCCCATGTGCGCCAGCCAGTTGAACAGCATCCAAACCATGACGATGACGCCGACGATCATGCCGGGGATCACGAACAACTGGACCAAAAATCCGAGCGTCGGCGGCTGCACCGGCGGCAGATTTTTGTCGGGCGAATACGGTTCGGAAGAGGCGGGCGATTCGGACATGAACAGGCAGAGTACAAAGTACAGAGTACGGGGTACTGAGTACAGAATACCGACTCCAAAGTAGAGGGTTCGTGAAAAACGGCGTTCTATGTATAGTTTAGAAGCGAGCGATTGCAGCGACTAGGGGCTGATCAACTCCTAAGCCCAGGGGCTCCGCCCCCTGGAGCAAAATGTTCGATTCTAGCTCGATGACTATTTGCATTTGGATGTCTTTCTTCCACGGGGCGGAGCCCGTGGGCTTAGGTTCATTGCTTGTACTTCCTGAATCACACTGCCGCGACGCCGGAAGAAAATCTGGCGCTTGATGAAGCGCTGCTCGATCAGGCCGAGGCGTCGTTCACTGCGCGCGAGGCCGGTGAGTACGACTACGCCCCGTGGCTTGCGGCGCATGACGGCGAAGTGCTGCGGCTTTGGGAATCGACGACGCCATTTGTTGTCCTCGGCTCGTCGTCCAAGTATCAGCAAGAAGCCAACGTCGCCGCTTGCCGCGCCGATGGCGTCCCGATCCTCCGCCGCGCCAGCGGCGGCGCGGCAATCGTCACCGGCGCTGGCTGCCTGATGTACGGCGTCGTGCTCAGCTACCACGCCCGGCCGGCGCTGCGTGATCTCGATCAGGCGCATCGCTTAATGATGCAAACATTGTCCAGTGCGCTATCGATCGACGGCCTGACGATCTCGGTGCACGGGATCTGCGATCTCGTTCATGCGGGCCGCAAGTTCAGCGGCAATGCGCTGCGCTGCAAGCGGCAGCATTTGCTCTATCACGGCACGTTGCTTTACGATTACCCGCTGACGAACATCGCGCGGTATCTAGGCCAGCCGGCGAGGATGCCCGAGTATCGCGCGGGCCGGGAGCACGAGACGTTTGTTACGAACCTGCCGCTAGCGCGCGAGCGGATGGTAACGGCACTGCGCGAGGCGTTTGAGGCCGATGCCGAATTGCCGACGTTGCCGACCGAGCTCACGGAGAAGCTGGTCGAAGAAAAGTATTCGCAGGCGAGTTGGACCGAACGGTTTTAAGTAGGTGCCGCTGAGCCGCAACGACGTGAGCTCAATGTCCACGCAAAAAATGTAAAGCAACAATCGTATGTTGCACTGCATGCTTTATCGGCTGCCAAATCAAAGACCAGACTGACCATTCGGAGGCTTTAGACGGGTTTCCAAGAACTGGAGGTATTTGGGATCATCTTGTTCTAGTAATTCGCGCCCCCCGCCCATGTAAGCGCGTGTCAACTCATCGGCGGCGCGTTCGGGACTGCCAAGTTCATATTGGCACTGACCTAGCCGAAGATGAATGAAGGGGTTTCCCAAGCCACCTGGACAATGAATTGCATCTTCAAATACTCGAAGACATTTTTCAAATTTGTGGTCAAGAAAGTAAAGGTCGCCGATTGCCGCCAAAATCCAAGTCGTGGCCTCCCAATCCTCCATTGGCTCAGGAACAAGATTCAGCGCGTCTCGATAATACCCAAACGCCTTTTCGAATTCGCGTTGCTCCGCCAAGGCGTCACCTTTCGCGCAGAACTCGCGAATCTGACCATGTAAAGCTTCGTCTAAAGTATGTTCCGACATGGGAAATTCTCAATGTGAGTCGGGCACTTGTTCGGTCGACGAAGTACAGTGCAGTACTGCAAGTCTTGACGCACGAGATCGCGGTCTCGTGCTACTCTTCTTCCGCCCCCGGCGGCGGGTCGAGATGGATCTCCGGAATCGTCTCGGGATCGATCTCGATTTCGGGATACTCCTCGGTGCTAGCGATGACCGGCGCGAAGCAACGGTCGAACTCGCTCAGGAACTTCTCGAGATCGAGTCCTAAGTGCTTAGGCCGGAACGGTTCAAGATAATTCTTGACGCTGTAGTAGAGTTTCTTCGCGCCGCGGATGTTGCCGTTGCCGAAATGAAACAAGCCGACGGCCGCTTGGATCATTCCTTGATAATACGTCCGCGACGGGCCGCGATAGTCGGTCCAGAGTTCTTCCCAGACGTCATGCGCTTCGTAGAAGTCGCAGACGTTGAAATGCTCAATGCCCTCGAGGTAGCGCGGATCGTACATGAAGTAATGGATAATTGATAATGGACAATTGGCAATGTTGCGGACTATCCGCGCATCCGTTCCAGCAGCGCCACCATCAGCACGCCGAGAATAATCTTGGCTTGGTCGATTTCAGGCAGTTGTTGATCGTGCAATTGCATCCAAAAGTTACGCGCCAGGAACGACGGTTTCTTGGTGACCTCCATTGCGAGCTGACCTGCCTTGGGTCCGCTGGCGTGCATGATCAGATACGTCGGGTTAAAGACGTATCCGGTGAACAAGCCGAGGATCGGAATCTCGCCGAACATGCCGTCCATGAACCGCGTGAAGACACTTTTCTCGGCGACCTCGAACTCGGTCTGATCTCCATTGACCAGGTCGTAACGCGCCCGCCACATCGACTTCATCCCGTGCCGCTTGATGGCGGCGAGCTCGTTGCCCGCCGCGTCGCGAATATGATACTTCGCCGACCAGTCGATGATCCGATCGGCTTGGATCGTAAAGAGCAACTGGCTTTGCGTGTCGTCGCGAAAGACCTGGACGTTTTCTTTGAGCTTGAAGAGCTTCTGCTTGACGTAAAAGACAGAATTTCCCGCGGCGTCGGTCACATAGATCTGCGGCGCAAGCGCCATGATCTTGAAGGTCATCTTGATCGGGTACGTCAGCATCGCGGATTGCCCTTGCAATTTAGAAAATGACAAGAAAAGACTGCCGTTGATCGTACACGATGAACTAAAAAGGAACCACCCTCGTGCTTGAGTCATCGCGATGAAAAAGTAACGCCCCGTGTGTTACGGGGCGTTTTGGGAATCGCTAAGACGCAAGCGGGTGGGTGCTTGTGCGTCGATTTTTGTTTACCCGTTGCTGCCAACGACCGGACCGGCGTTCATCGCCAGGGGATCGTAGCCATCCATGAAGCTGATCAGCCCTTGATTGCGCTGCGGTTGTTGCAGCTTGCGGACTGCCTTGCTTTCAATCTGGCGAACGCGTTCGCGGGTCACTTGAAAAATCTGCCCGACTTCTTCGAGCGTGTAAGCGTAACCATCAGCCAGGCCGTATCGCAGGCGGAGAATTTCGCGTTCACGGTAGTTCAGTTGTTCCAGCACTTCACCGATCCGTTCCTTGAGCGCCGCGCGATTCACATCGTGCAACGGGTCGTCCTTGCGATGATCTTCGAGGAACTCGCCAAAGAAATTGTCGTCGTGTTCGCCAACCGATTGGTCGAGAGACAGCGGCGAACGGGTCATCTTGAGGATGCACTTGGTGTCTTCGATGCTGAGTCCCGCAAGCTGCGCGGCTTCTTCGACACTCGCTTCGCGGCCGGTTTCTTGCAGGATGTCGCGTTGCGCATTGCGCACGCGGCTCAGGCTGTCGATCATGTGGACCGGCAGACGGATCGTCCGGCTTTGATCGGCAATCGCCCGGGTGATCGCCTGGCGAATCCACCAAGTGGCGTAGGTGCTGAACTTGAACCCGCGAGCGTGCTCGAACTTGTCAACGGCACGCATCAGACCGGTGTTGCCTTCTTGGATCAGGTCGAGGAACGACATGCCGCGATTGCGGTATTTCTTGGCGATCGAGACAACCAAGCGCAGGTTGCCGGCCGAGAGGACCCGCTTGGCCGCATCGTATTGCTGTTGAAAATCACTTGTCTTGCCGATGCGGCGAGCGAGAGTGCTCGGGCTTTCGAGCGTCATCTTCATCAGGCCGCGTAGTTCGCTGCGAATCTCGGCCGCATTCGCCGGCTTGCTCAGCAGTTGTTGACGCAGCGAGGTCATCCGTTGTGACAATTCACGCAGCTTGTCCCACAGCGGCTGCAAGCGGCTGTAACGCAGGTTCATTTCTTCGATCAAGCGGACCGCTTTGTAACGGCGGCGGATCAAAGCCTTCCACGCCAGACGGCGCTCCTTAGCCTTGTGAGATTTGCTGATCGCCACAGCGAAGTCGCGAGCATTGGCCCGCAGCAAGTGTTCGAGCGTGTGCAGGTTCGGCGTCAGACGTTTGAGGATGTTCTTCTTTTCGGTCGTGTTGGTGACCGAGACTTCGATCGTGCGATCGAGGCGGAGCTTGCCTTCCTTGACCTTCGTCAGCAATGCCGCCGCGCCGCGGAGTAAGAAGTCGCTGGCGAGCATCGTCTGGCGGAAGCGAAGACGAGTCCATGCGATCTGCTTGGCCGAGGCAATTTCTTCGCCGCGATTCAACAGCGAGATCTCGCCCATCTGCATCAGGTACATGCGGATCGGGTCGTCGATGTGTTCTTCGTCATCGCCCGAAGCACGATCGACGCTGGTCAGATCGTCGTCTTCATCTTCGTCTTCGTCGATCGCCGCAACGGTCAGCGGGAAGACCGGAGCCGCTTCGCGATCCCAACCGGGGAGATGGACTTCGACGGCGTCGCCATCGTCATCAAACAAATCGTCGGCAATCAGGTCGGCCGACTTGCCCTTCCCTTTGGCGGGAGCTTTGACGGCCGGCTTGGCGGGGGCCTTGGCCGTGGGCTTGAGACCAACGACGGGCAGGCGGTTGGCGGCGGGCGAGCGGCGTTGCGGCGTCGGGCGGGCTGTTTTGCGGATGCGGCTCAAGGGTAACTCCAAAGGCGAGGATTCAATCGCACCGAACCAGAGTTGAGGGGGATGCTTTCTCTAAAGGCAGGTCCGATGCCAGGGCTGGCTAGCGTCCTCGCGGGATCGCTCTAACTCGTGAATTTGCAGCAGTTTACGCAGTTTTTCGGCGGGATTTTTCAGTTGCTTTGGCCAGAGTCACGTTGCGAAAGTTCAACACGCGGTGGCAACGTGTGGCATTCTCTAAACGAACGCCGCAGGGATAGTGTTCAGTCTTATCCCGTATAGCGCGGAGCTGTGTCGGCGAATAAAAGCCCGCGACGTAAGCCAGGAAGTCAACTATCAACCTCGTTACCAAGCCCCAGCTTGGTAACGTGCTCGTCGCGGGACTCGCTATTTCGCAGTCATTGCAAATTGCAAAATACAAAACACAGAGAAACGGAGAAAATTCAGAGCGGCACAGAGACACCATTAGTAGTTCGTAGCCTTTGCTACGAACGAGCGGAAAGCGAAAAGACGGATTGAACAGAAGGCCGCAAAGAGCGCCAAGGAAATGCAACTGTCTTCTTGTTCGGTTCGCTCGTGATCACGGTCACGAGCTACGGGTCACACGCGCCGGCGTAACCATTCCCCGAGGCGACGCATCCCTTCTTCGGTCGAGACTCGCGGCTGGTAGCCGAAGTCATTCTTCGCACGCGAGATGTCGTAGTAGTGCGCGTAGCCGAGCTGCGCGGCAAGAAACCGTGTCATCCGCGGTTCTGATTTGAGGCCGAGGACTTTGTAGATCCCTTCGAACACCGCGCCGATCCGCCAAGCCGCGTTGAGCGAGATCGATTTCTTGAGCGGTGGCTGGCCGTCGAGCGCCAGCAGCTCGTTGATCCAGTCCCAGCAATTCACCGGCTCGCCTTGGCTCAAAAAATACGCTCGGCCACAGACGGGCGACCCTGGCACGAGTGCGTCGAGGGCTTGCAGATGAGCCTCCGCCGCGTTGTCGACGTAGATCATATCGATCAGGTTCTTCCCGTCGCCAACGCGCCGCAGTTTGCCGCTCCGCGCTCGTTCGAGCAACCGAGGAACCAACTGCGTATCGCCCGGTCCCCAGATCAAATGTGGCCGCAAGGCGCAGGTGAGCAAGCCGCTTCGCCCATTCGCCGCGAGGACCGCTTGTTCGGCCAGGGCTTTCGTATGTGGGTAATGCGCGAGCCAACGCGTCGGATAGGGCGTCGACTCGTTGATGCCGGCTTGATCGGCCGCGTCGAAGACAACACTGGGGCTACTGGTGTAGACGAGTCGCGAAACACCGTGCATACGGCAGGCTGTTAGCAAATCCGTCGTTGCCCCAGTGTTGGTGCTGTAATATTCTTGCCACGGCCCCCAAATGCCCGCGATCGCAGCGCTATGGATCACCGCATCACACCCTACAACCGAGTTGAGCAATGTTTCTCCGTCATAACGGAGATTGCATTGGCAGATTTCTACGCCCTGCGCGGCCAGGTCGGGATATGTTCCGCGGCCCAACACGCGCACGGAATCCCCGCGCGCGAGCAATTGCGCGACGATTGCCCGTCCCAAAAATCCGCCGCCGCCGGTGACGAGAACGCGCATAAGTAGTTCGTAACCATTGCTACGAACGAACTGAAGTTAAAGAAACAGTTAACCACAAAGAAACGCAAGAGACACAAAAAGAAAGTCTAATCGCTTTTCACCAGCACGCTACCCAAAGTGGCCGACTGACCCCGTCAGTCGGAGATGTGTGGTCACCGCTCGAAGTGAACGCGACGCGGGAAAATCCGACGTCCTGCGGTGAACCTGCTCACGGGGTGAGCAGGCCACTTTGGGTGCCGCTAAATCGCTAATGCGTCGAACGTAGCTCGTGACCGTGATCACGAGCGAAAAAAGAACCCTCGTTACCAAGCCCCAGCTTGGTAACGTGAACGGGAGCAGACGTCGATCCTCCTGTAGCTCGAAGCCATGCTTCGAGCGAGACGCATCACAACGAGCCTTGACGCACTAGACAATGGTCTCGTGCTACGTCGCGTGACTATTTGTACTTGCGAACTTCCACAAACTGCGTGGTTGCCCATTTCTGCAAATACTCGCGATTGATCTTTGCATTGTGACGAACATCAACCGGCAAGCTCGGATAAAAAAGCACACTAAAGTGGTCTTCTTTCATCAGGGTATGTTCTGCAAGTAGTTTTCTAATTTCATCTTCAATTAACGTGTAATTTATATTTCTTGGTAGTGTATACCGTACCCATAGCTGCTTCACAGGCGGTTCAGTTACTTCAACGATGAGGGTGGGTGAAACATCTTTATGATCAAATTTCGATCTCCTTCCCACGAGCGCCGACCTTCGAACTTTGGGATGTTCGTTGACGATTGCTTCAACCTGCTCGGTGTAATACGTAACGCCGCGAGTACGGAATTCTTTGCCGTTTTTTGATGGATGTCTGTCGCGCGTCACCACCCGATGCGAAACCCGCCCGCAGTACCAAAACCGATCCTGCTCATCGACATACCCCGCGTCGCCCATCCGGTGCCAGAAGCCCGTGGGGTCGGCGATTTTTGCCATGGCGTTCGCGTTCGTGCGGGTGACGTATTCGGTCGTGACCGTCGGGCCGCGGACGATCAGTTCGCCGATTTCGCCGCGCGGCAACTCTTCGGTGTCGGCGATCGTTGGCAGCGGGCCGTCGCTAATTCGTACAACACGCCATTCGATTTGATCAAAGCGCCGGCCGACGCACACGCCAGCCCCTTGTTGGGTTTTGGCCCAGGTCTCGGTCAATACCTCGCGCGAACCCATCGTCGCGATGGGTAACGCCTCGGTCGCGCCGTACGGCGTGTGCATCTCGGCGTCCTCGGGCAGCACCAGTGCCATGCGTTCGAGAATGTCGCCGCGCACGGGCGCGCCGGCGCTGAGGACTCGGCGGAGATGCCGGAACTTGAGCTGTTCCTGTTCGCAGTAACGCCCGACTTTGTCCCACACCGCGGGCGAGGCAAAGCTCTGCGTCGCGTGGTGTTCGCCGATTGCGTTTTCAACGATCAGTTTCGGATCGCACGCCGCGGGCCGGGAAAAATCCATCTGCGGGAGTACCGTCGTTACGCCCATCGCCGCATTGAATAGCCCGAACAGTGCAAAGCATGGGACATCGATCTCGCCGGGCTGGATGTTGTATTGCTTCTGAATCAGTTGGACCTGGCTGTCGAAGTTCCGGTGCCGATAGAGGACACCCTTGGCCGGGCCGGTGCTGCCGCTGGTGAAGATGATCGCCGCTGGATCGCTGGCTTGCGTGGTGGGCAGTTTGATTTCTTGTTTGCCGAGTTCACGCAACTGATCCAGCGTGTACCCGGCGAAGAACAGCGGCGTCCCGACGGTGATGTTGAGCTTGGCGAGCGGAAACTTGTGCCGCAGGATCCGCCGCACCCATTGCGCCCGCTCAATTGCAATGAACCCCGTGGGCTGAGCCTCGTTCAAGCATCTGACCAAGTTCCGCCGCCCCATGCCGGGGTCGATCAAGATCGCGACCGCGCCGCTGCGGAGCAGAGCAAAGACGAGCGTGATAAATTCGATGCTCGGCGGGACGAGCAGGGCGAGCCGTTGGCCCGGTTGCACGCCGCGCGCAACAAGCCCGCGGGCAATCCGTTCGACGTCGGCTTCGAGTTCGGCGAACGTGATCTCGCGAGGACGTTTGTATTGCGCCGGATGCACCCCGCGGGGATCGATGATCGCCCGTTCGATGCCGCGCGCTTTCGCCTGCGCGCGCAACCGCTCGCTGACATTGCACAGATCGTCGGAAATTAGTGAGCGAATTTGCAATGAGAAAAACTGTAATCGCGAAATGCTGCAAAGATCCAAGGAGGTAAACTCCTTGGCTTTGACTTTATTGTCCATTGTCCATTGTCAATTTTCCATTCTTAACTTTTTTATTTCCTCCAGTGTCTTGTCATGCTATCGCAACGCCGTGGCAGTTCACAAATGCAAATCGCATTTGTGTCTGTTGATTGAAACGCAATCTGTTTGATGACAATCAACATTTCCAGCATTTTTTCTAAAAGAAAAATCTCCCGGTTCTCCGCAAAGCTGCCTTTCTCCTTTGCCAAACGCGTTTCTATCCATTACCCTAAAGAGAATCGCCGTCCGAGGGAAAACGGCCTTTCTCCACCATTGGAATGAGGCGTGACGGCGATCCCCTACCGCCGGCCTTATTCGCTGCAAAAATGCAGGGCAGAGGACATTTGTTTGATTCGGGTCGTTCAGCCCGAGTCCTTCCTTGGAACTCCCTTCCAGGCACGGCTATTTCATGGGAGCGGGGCAAGGTTTTCAAGGACGAATTCGGCGAAATCGACGGCTGCATTATGACGACCACTATTTTTCGCGAAGGCCATCCAACGCTCAGTTTCGGGAACGCACCCATCAAGTGCTGCCCCGATGATCTGCTGAAGCGCTACGAGGCGATTGTCGAACAGCAACAAATGAGCTGGACCGAGCACCATCGCTTCTTGCGGCTGCTCGGAGCAGGCGGGCAAGGACTCGTGTACCTCAGCCAACGCCGCGGCACCGATGGGTTCACGCTGCCCGTCGCGATCAAGCTCTTCTCACCCGAGCGGTTCGAAGACGAGCGCGCGTACAACGAATGCATGGGCCGGATGGCGGCCGTCGCCGCGCGGGTCGCGCAGATCCAGCAAGACAACCTGCTCGATGTGCAGAACTTTGTCGATCGCAACCGCATCCGCATGATGGAGATGGAGTGGATCGACGGGTACGATCTGAGTCATCTCTTGAGCCGGAGCGTGCTCGACCAAACGCGCGGCCGCGTCTCGCCGGAACGCTGGACGTACCTGAACAATGTGATCGTGACCGCCGGCTCGATGCAGTCACGGTTCAAGCCAGGCGTCGCCGTGGCGATCGTCCGCGAATGTCTGGCCGCGCTCGCCGCGCTGCACCGCGAGAACATCGTGCATGGCGACATCAAGCCATCGAACATCATGATCAAGCGGACGGGCAACGCCAAAATTGTCGACATCGGCTCGGCCATCGATCTGGATGACCCGCCGCCGAACCGAACTTGCACGCCGACGTATGCCGCACCCGAGGTTCTCGAAGGGGGCGAGTACACGCCGCGCAGCGACTTGGCTAGCTTGGGCTATGTGTTGATCGAACTCTTGGCCGGCCGCCCGCCGTTTGCCGGAATGACTACCTACCGCGAGTTGCTCGAAGGGAAGCGATTCCTGGCGCAGCGGCTGCCGCAATTGCTGCCGGCCGAGGTGACGTGCAACGAGCTCTTGATGAACTTCTGCCGCCAGATGATCGCCCCGGACCCGATCCGCCGATTCCCGAGCGCCGAAGATGCCGACATGGTGAAGGGCGGCGCCTCGAGCTTCCATCGCCAACTGATCGTCGGCGGGTTGGCCAGCGAATACGACAACGAGATTCGCGTCTGGCTGGGCGAGGTCGAGTGATTTTCTCGTTACCAAGCCCCAGCTTGGTAACGTGTGCGGGAACAGACTTTGATCCAGGTGAAGCGTGACCGTGATCACGAAAGCTTCGCAATTCGACAAATCAATCTCTTGCGAAGATCCTGCTCGCGGGGCGAGCGGGCCACTTTGGATGCCGCCTTTCTCGAGCAGGCTTTAAGCTGAAGCGGCGTTGATTCTTGATGCACGAGATCACGGTCTCGTGCTACTTGGCGGCAAGTTTCTTTCTTCTCATTCGCAGCGCCATAATTCCCACGCCAACTAGCGCAGCCCACGTCGTCGGTTCGGGGATGGCGGCGACGGCGAACCCGACCTGGCTTTGCATTTCGGATTGCAAGCCGGCCGTGAGCAATGGGCCGCCGCTTTGTTGCGTCAGACCCGTGATGTAGAGATCGAAGTCCGTCGCCGCATCGACGAAGCCATTGTAATCGAAATCGCCATACAGCCAGCCGCCAAGGCTGCCGCCGCTGGTCAGGCCGGTGATATAGAGGTCAAAATCTTGCGACGTATCGACGATGCCATCAACGTTGGCATCGCCAAAGAACGTGTATTTCACGAGCACATCGTTGATATCCGAGTTGATGCCGTTAAACGTTGCGTATAGCGGACTATTGCTGCCGTCGTTATTCAGAAACACTCCGAGCGCGGTCGTCTGGTTGGGATCCGCGGCGGCGGTGCTGCTGGTGATGCCCGGCCCGGTCCACAGGGCACCATCGATGTTCAAGCCCGATTTGACGAGGTTGGTCACCGCGGCCAAATTGCCATTGTCCACCAGCAGATCGTTGTCCTTGAGATCCAATAGGCCGGTAGGACTAATGCTCAGCGAACTCAGCAAACTGGTCCCGGCGTTTCCGCCGTTCGCGGCGATGGTCACCTGGCCGGTGCCGTTGATTGTCAGCGAAGATTGTCGAATGCGTGTCGCGGTCAAATTCGCACCTGTCGCCACGGTCGTCGCGCCGACGGCGCTGCCCAATGGCAGCGAGCCGGTGATCGGTCCGGTCAGCGCGCCGACGACTTGATTCGTTCCGGTGACGGACACATTCGCATTCGCGGCGTTGGTGACAATCGGCGCGTGGAGGGTTCCGTCGCTGAGCGCCGATTTTGTCCCGGCAAGTTCCAGCGTCGCGCCGGCTTGCACCGCGACATTGGTGCCCGCGGTAAGCGACACCGTCGAAGTATTCCCCAAATTGAATCGGAGCGTGCCTGCTTGGACGTTGATATTCGAGGCTTGCCACTGGAGATTGCCGGAAAATTCTTGCGTCCCGATCAGTGTTTTGTTGAGCGTCGCCGGAGCGACCAACGTCCCGGCAAACGTCGCACTACCCAGGGGAACAATTCCCAACGTCGCGCCCGTGGCTTGGACGGTTCCGGTGCCGGTGAGTTGCCTGACCGAGTTCGCAAAGCCCTGCAAGTCGAGTGTTGTCCCGGCGGACAAGTCGACCGGGCTATTCGGCGAGAAGGCATTCGCCGCGCCGGCGCGAATGGAGCCGGCTTGAAGCAGTGTGTCGCCGGTGTAAGTGTTGTGGTTATTCAAAAACAGCGTGCCGGTTCCTTGCTTGAACAAGCCGCTGGTGCCGTTGATCGACGCGCCGCTAAAGGTATAATCGGCCGTGCTATTCACCGTGACCAGGTCGGGCGAGACCGTGGACGTGATGTCGACGTTTTTGTTCACCGCCAGATCGGTAAAGACGACCTGATCGTTTTCCAGGTATTTCGTCGCCGTGTTGTTGCCGCGCTGCCAGTTGGCCGTGTTGTTGATATCCCAAGGATTGCTCCCCACGCCGAGCCAGACTTGGTTCGAGCTGCCGTTCCACGCCAGGCCGTAATCCCACTCAAAGGTTCCCGCATCGGGTGTCGAGACTTCGATTTGGTAGTTACGGCCGGCAGTGAGTGTCGTAAAAATGTTTTCCGTGTTGTCGTGGCCACTCAACGATTCCGCGACAAACACCGGCGAACCGGGATTTGTGACATCCCACAGTTTAAGGTTCAGATCGTAAAGCGCCGGAGCCGGATCGAACGTGCTGAATTCGTCGTTGTCAATTCCGACGTTCCAGACCAACGACGCCGCGAGATTTTGTCCCGTCCAAGAGCCCGTGAAGTTATACCTGGCGATACTATTGCTGCCGTTCTCGCCGCCAAACGCTGGGTCGTAATCGAACCCCGTCACAGGCACATTCGCCACGCCAATAATTGGATTTGCCAGATCCATGACATTCGGATTTGCTTGATCGACTACGGCATGTTGCATGCCGGCGAGCACGTCATACGAGTTGCGGACATTGAGCTGCCCGGCACCGTAACGCCGATCCAAACCGTTGGGAGACTGAAACGCGGCAGTTCCGCGATAATCCAGGGCTTTGACGCCGTCGCTGTTGAAGAACGTTCGATCGGCGCCGGCCATCAGTGCGGCGCGAATGACTTCGCTGGTGTCCCCGGCATAGACTTTGTAATTGACCCCAGGCGAGGTCTCATAGCGAACATCGTACGAGATCGTAGACCACGGCGTGCCGGAAGTCGGGCCATGCGCCCGCGAGGCATCGATCAAGAGCGCTGCCGCCGAACCAACGAGCGGCGTTGCGTAACTTGTCGCGGCAGCGGGAGCAACGAGATCAGGCCGTTGGTGCTCGTAATAACCCGTCAGCGGATCCGTGCCAGAACCATAAACTGGATCGGGCCCGAGACTGACCGGAGTGCCGTTCAGGTGAATCAAGGACGACACGCCGACACTGATGGTATTCGACCCATACGAGAGGAGGGTCGCGGTGTTGTTGCCGACGGAACCGCCCGTGTTCACGGTCAACGCGTTGTTCATGCCGACAACATTGATCAAGTCGTCGCGCTCGACCAGATAATCGACCCGCTGCAGCACATCCAACACTTCACTGACATTGAAGCCGGCCTGGGTCGATATCGCGCCGACATAACTATGGTTGGCGACGCGGCTCAGGTTCAGCGTGGCGTTCGGCACAACCGTCAGTTCCCCGGCTCGCAGCAATCCTGTGGTGAGCCAATGATCAGCATCGTACGAATCGACGTTCGCAATGCCCGGAGTGAATGACAGCGTGTTGCCGTAAAAATTATTGCCAACCGTGACGGCGTGACTCGATTCGCCCGTCACTGGACTGCGAAACCGAAAAGTCACGCCGGAAAAATTCCCCGTGCCCATCGCACTGGGCGTGACGGCATTCATGGGCCGATTGTTGCCGAGATATTTCGCTTCGATCTGGGTCACCCCGACGCCGGATCCCGTAGGAAGCGATCCGCCCAAGATGGTCGATAGTGCGTTATAGCCGCTATCGGTACGCGCAACCTGAGCGACTGCCGATGATGCTGGCAGCGCAAGGAACATGGCCATTAGCGCTGCACAGAGCGAACCACGGCATCGAGTTAGCCGAAAAGATTTGCGCAAGATCATGCCTAAGATGTTAATTGTCGCCGCAACACTTATGATTTATCGTATTTCCACTTTTCCAAAGCAGCAAGGATTCTGTGCCTCGAAAGGGAGCCAGCAGCAGTTACTTGTTCATAGTTTATGCCATATTACCGGTATTATCGCTAACAATCTGAACAAACGCTGAATTGTTCCCAAATTTTTTCGAGATCTGGAACAGGAATGGCTGAATTTCAAGAAAAAGCCTAACGGGGCAAAGCCGCAAACGGCCACAATTTTAAGCCGCAGCGTAAGCAAGGCAGAGTTGACGTCGATCTTGGAAAGCTTCTGCGCAAAATGTTCGGAAGTCTCTAGGGTAGTTACTTTTGGTTCATCCGGCTTGAGCGCGCCGGTTGTGGGGTGGATTTTTTAGGGCATAACTCCGGTGTCCAATGGTAGTTGCAGCCGATCCTGTGGCAGGATTATTGCTCAATTGCCTGGAGAAACGGAGTTTGGCACTGCCCTTAAGCAACCAAACAAGGGATATTCAGGCCGATGGGCCCTCTCCCTGGTGACTTTCACCAGGGACCGCTTGTGATTTCAGGCCCTTTGGACACCGGAGCCATGCCTCCGTAAATCCAAAACGACATCTTCTTCAAGTGCAACGAGTTACGAAAAAGTAAGCTTCAGTCGGATGGAGCAGAAAATCTTTTCTTGGCTTCACTTTGATAAATTCCAATACTTGACGTAGAAAATGGTTAAAATCGATCCTCCGTCTGGGATTTTGCCTATTGTTCTAATTGGGAAACTGACGGATGCCGGCCGAGTGGCGGCAGGTCATTAACGGTCTATTTGGAGCGTGAGATTGCATGGCGAATGTTTTGGCAGCTGCGTTGGCGGTCGTTGGCGTCATGATCATGCTCACAAGTTTGTTGACCTGGACGGCTTACATGTTGCCGCGGCCAGTTGCCCGCGCCCAACGCCAAATCGAAACCCATCCCTGGCAGAGCTTCTTTGTCGGTCTGGTCGTTCTCGTGGCGGCCACAGGGACGTTTTACCTTGCCCTGTCCATCCGTCCGAAAATACGCGAGCAACTCGAGCCTCTGTTTGAAATGCTGGCTAGAAACGCCAGTTTGGCCCGTTATGTAGGAGATACCGGAACCGTGGCGCACCAATTGCTCTACATCTCTCTGATTCCTTTCCTCATCGCGCTCGTGATCGGCGCGGCGGCTTTCGCCCGGACGTTTGCCCAACGCGCCGATGCTGCAGAAAGACGTCCCGTTGCGAGTTTGGTCGGGGGAGCGTTTTTGTTGAGTTGCTCGATGTTCTTGCCGCTGGTGGGGTGGTTTGTCTTCCTGCCGATTGTCGCGGCAATGTCCGCAGGAGCCGGCTTGCTGAGTTTGCTCTCGCGCGATCTCGCGCCGACAAACAGTTAATTTGCCTGCTTGCTCTTCGCTGATTCATGCCCCGACTTGAACCAACCCGCCGCGATTTTCATCGCTTGTCCCTGACCGCCTTGGCGGCCACGGGCTTGGCAGGTTGCGACCTGCGCGAAAACGAGATTCCGCCGGTTGAAATGTTCAGCGAGCCGGCGGCACCCGGCGATGCGCAGCTGCGCAAGTTGCTGGCCGGCGTGACCAACGGCCCGTTGCCGGCGGAGGTACGGCATGCGCGGCAGCTTGGTTTTGCGGGTTGGCTCGACGAACAGCTTCAGCCCGCCGCGCTCGCAGAAAATCCGCGGTTGGAAGGGAAGCTCGCGGAACTGGAGACGCTGAACCTAGAGCCGGCCGATCTGCGCGAATACGAAATGCCGGATCAAGATACCGCCGTCCGGCCGATCTTGCTCAAGATCGCGGCACTTCGCACCGGCGACGAGGTTCTGCCCACCCAGCTCGCGCAAAAGCAATTGCAGCAAGCCACGCTGCTACGCGCGGTCTACAGCCGGCGGCAACTGTTCGAGGTGGTCGTGGATTTCTGGAACAACCACTTTAGCATCGACCAATCCAAAGGAGATTGCCGCTGGCTCTCTACGGTAAATGATCGTGTGATCCGTGCGCATGCGCTGGGTAATTTCCGCGATTTGCTCCGGGCGGTCGTCTACAGTCCGGCGATGCTGTATTTTTTGGACAACACCCAAAACCGCGCGGTCGCACCAGATTCGCCGGTCGGCGTCAACGAAAACTTTGCCCGCGAGCTGTTAGAGCTGCATACCGTCGGGGTCGATGGGGGCTACACGCTAAAAGATATTCAGGAAGTGGCCCGCTGTCTCACCGGCTGGACGATGCGCGGTGAGAGTCAGCTCTTTAGCGGGGAGTTCGAATTTGATCCCGCGATTCATGACGATGGCGACAAAGTCGTCATGGGCTTGCGCATTCCTGCCGGCGGCGGCGAGCGTGATGGCGATTTGCTCATCGATTTTCTGGCCGCGCATCGTGCGACCGCGACATACATCGCAACGAAACTTTGCCGCCACTTCGTCGCCGATGATCCGCCCCCCGAGCTGATCGCGCTAGCAGCACAGGCATTTCGTGACAACCACGGCGATATCCCCGCCGTCCTGCGTGTCGTCTTGACCAGCAAAGACTACGCGGAGCGACGCGCTGCGAAATTCAAACGCCCGCTGGATTATATCGCGTCGTCACTTCGGCTGTTGCACGTCGAGACGAATGGCGCAGCGCTATTGCCCTACCTGGAATCACTCGGCCAGCAATTGTTTCATTGGCCGCTCCCTGACGGGTTTCCCGAGCGCGGTGAGCGGTGGTGGTCGGGGTTGTTCGCGCGCTGGCGTTTTGCGATCGATTTGCTAACGAACAAAATTCCCAAAACCAGCGTCCCTGCGAGCGAATTGCTCCAAGCCACGGGCCAGACGAAATCGACGGACATTGTCATGGCACTGGCCGAGCGCTTGTTCGGGATCGATGCCGACCAAGCCTGGCTCGGCGAGATGGCAGCCTTGGCCCCGGCTGCGGACTCCGTTCCCACGGCTACGGCGCAAGAATGGCTCGCCTTGTTGATGTCCTCGCCCGAGTTTCAGTGGCATTGATACGCCGCGATTTACCTAAGAGCTGATGAGTTCCTTTTCACAACAACGCCGAACATCGCCGCAACGGTTGATCTTTCAACACGCCGGCGAACCTGCGCACGATGTGCTGGTCACGATTTTCTTGCGCGGCGGGATCGATGGACTGACGGCGCTGCCAAGACTCGGCGACAAGACGCTGGCCACGGCGCGCGGCGAACTCGCGGTGCCCGATCCGGGCCGCGGTTCCGAAACCGTGGAACTTGGCGAGGGCTTTGGGCTGCATGCGAATCTTCGCCCGTTGGAGGACATCTATCGCGACGGCCGGATGGCAATAGTTCCCGCATCGGGCATCGCTTTTGACACGATGTCGCATTTCGACGCGATGAAAACCCTCGAACGCGGCGGTGCGGATCCCACGGCGTTGTCCTCGGGCTGGCTGGGGCGTTTTCTGACAACCGAACCGCTGGACCAGCCTTCGCCGCTGCGCGTGGCGGCCATTGATCGTTTGGTGCCGGAAGCGTTGAGCGGAACGCAAGCACTGGCTTTGCCCTCGATCAGTGAGTACCGGCTCGATGTTCCGGCCGAGTGGTCGCCGAAATTTTTGCCGCTGCTCGAGCGTGCGTATCGCCGCAGCGATCCGCATGTCGCCCGGGCCAGCCGCAATATCTTTCGCTTGCTCGCCCAACTTAAGGAACTAAACGGCCGAACCGCCAACGACCAGTCAGTCTTTCCGGCGGATGCGCTGGGACAAAATCTGAAGCAGGTTGCGACGCTGATCAAAGCGAACCTCGGCCTCGAAGTTGCCACAATTGACATGCAAGGCTGGGACACGCACATCAATCAAGCGCCGCAGATCCTGGCCTTGATGAAGTCGCTCGCCGCGGGCGTGCGGGCATTCTACGACGACTTGGGCGATCATTGGAAACGCGTCACGCTGCTGATCTATTCCGAATTTGGCCGCCGCATCCAGGTCAACATCAACCACGGCACCGACCACGGCCGCGCAACGACGCTCTGGGCGATCGGCGGCGGCATTCGGGGCGGCATCTATGGAGAATGGCCGGGCACTTTGCCCGACCAACTGAGCACTCACGGCAGTCTCCGCGTTACAACCGACGTGCGGCATATCCTGGCCGAGTTGTTACAACGCCGCATGGGAAGCAAACACCTTGACCAGGTGTTCCCCGGCTTTACGCCGAAGTTTTTGGAACTAGCAAAATCCGACTTGTAAAACAGAAAATCACTGCACGGCTTACTTGCGTTCAGCTCCCCAGAGTTTGACAAGTTCTACTAGCCCATCGGCGGCGAGAGCCATTTCTTCGAGGTTCGTCCACTCGAGCGGCGAGTGAGGGTTGTGCTCGCCCGTGCTAAGGTTCGGCGTCGGCAGGCCGAGTTCCGTAAACCGCGAACCGTCCGTCCCGCCGCGGACGATGCTAAGCTTCGGCTTGCGGCCAAGATTGGTCAACGCTTGTTCAGCCAGAGCCAACGCCCGCGGTTCCTTAACGAGTCCATCGCGCATGTTGCGGTACTGTTTTTCGATAACGACCTTCACGCTTGCGCCGGGGAATTCCTTTTCCGTCGCCCGGGCTGCTGCTTCGAGCCGTGCGGCGTGATCGGCAAGCGCCGCGGTTTCGAAGTCACGGAGGATCAGGATGAGTTTGACCTCGGCGACGAGGCCTTCGATCGAATACGGATGCAAGAAACCATCGCGGCCGTCAGTGGTTTCCGGAGCGAGTGTCGCACGCGGGAGTTGTTCGAGGAACCAAGCCGCCGCGCGGATCGCGTTGACCATGCGGCCCTTGGCGATCGAGGGGTGGATGTTCACGCCTTCGATCGTGATGGTCGCCATGTCGGCGGAGAACGTTTCAGCGTCGATCTCATCGTACCCGCCGCCGTCGAGCGTGTAACAGACATCGGCCGCGAGTTTTTGCAGATCGACATGATCGACGCCATGCCCGACTTCTTCATCACAAGTAAAGCAGATTCGCACCTCGCCGTGCGGAATCTCAGGATGCTCGACGAGCACCGCCGCAAGTTCCATGATCACCGCGATGCCCGACTTGTCATCCGACCCAAGCAGCGTAGTTCCGTCGGTGGTGACGAGCGTCTGCCCGAGCATGTTATTGAGTTCGGGGTTTTCGCTGACGCGAATGATTTTATTCGGCGCGGCAGGCAGCTTGATGTCGCCGCCGGCGTAGTTGCGGATCACTTGCGGCTGGACGTTCTTGCCCGTCGTCTCGGGCGACGTATCGACGTGGCTATTGAACGCGACGACAGGTGCTTGCTCTTTGATTGTTGCGGACACAGTCGCGATCACGATGCCGAATTTGTCTTGCTCGGCTTCGAGACCCAGCGCACGCAACTCGTCGCAGAGCAACTTGCCGAGGATCAACTGCCCCGGCGACGATGGATACGTCGCGCCGACTTCGCCGGCTGTAGTGTCGATCTTGACGTAACGCAGAAAACGTTCGAGCAACCGCTCGGCGTTAATCGGATGAGTGAGCATGACAGCAATGGATAATTGATAATGGACAAGGAGAGAAATGCTCAAAGCCCAGGGGTTTATCCCCTGGGAGCATTTGTCCCTGAAGAGAATTCTATCGAAGAATTAACGGAGAGTGTAACCAGGAGTGAATTTGTGTAATTCTTTATTTCACGTCTCGCCACTTCTTCGTCGGTCTCTTTCGGCTTGGTCAACACATACCAGAGGACGCCGCCAACCACGGCGATCGCGACGAAGAGAATAATGGAGATGATGAGCATCATCTTGCTATTGTCGCGGCGCTGGTGAATGAATTGGCTTGCCGGACTGCTGGGAGCGGCTGCTGGGGACGCGCCGAAAGCAAAAGGATCATTCGCGGGGGCTGCTGCCGCAGGGCCAGGAAACATCCCGGGTTGCGGCGCGTAGGGTGCCGCGACCGGTCCGCGAGCCACAGGCACCGGCGGCCCGGCTAGTTGCGGAAAGACCATGCTAGCCACTTGCCAATCGGACCAACCTTCGCGCCAGACCATCCCATCGCCTGGCACACGACCTTCGGATAGCCACTTCTGCATCGTTGGCGCGGGCGCGGGTCCATACTGCTGGCCCGACGCATGGCGGACGTACCACTTCGCGGCGGGGGCATCGGAGAAAGGATCACGCGCCGTTGGCGGCGCGGCGGCAAACGCGGGAGCTGGCATCGCGGGCGCATAAGCCGTGGGCTGCGTTGCGGGCATCTGCGGGGCCGTATATTGCGTCGCGGCATAAACTGGTGCCGTGCTAGACTGTGTTGAATTAAACTGCGGCGAATGCCCCGCCGCGGTCGCGGCGGCAATTGGCGAGGCAACCGGCATGCCGCCGACGGGTGAACTCGGAGCGGCTACAGCGATCGTGGAATTCGCGGCTGCAGGAGCCGGTTCTTGTTCCGGTTCTTCGGGAACGGCTTGAAACTCGGGGTCACTCTGTTCGGGAATGGTGAACTTCGCGCCGCACTTCGGACAAATCCCGCGCTTCCCCGCCAAGAAATCCTTGACGTTGACCTTGTTCGTACAGGCTTGGCAGCGAAAACGAATACCCATGACAATCCAACGAAGAACAGCAAGCAAAAGATGGCGATGATTCAAACAGCTTCATTATAGTCGGAAGTCTAGATAATTTAACTTGCCATTTTTGCCGCGCGCCGGACCTTCGAATTTCAGCGCTGCTTGGCGAAAAGAAAGTCTCCCGCGGCGATAATCTCGCCGCAAGAATTGCGTCCCCAAAGGATGGAAATCCCATCTTCGGGCTTGGTTTCGCGAAGGGGCAGTTTTCCCAGCTTCAGCCAGTTACGAACGACAGAATGCCATTTCTTTTGAGTACCCGCCCGATTGTTACTCAGTCTTTCAGTTCCATTGTCCATTATCAATTGTCAATTATCCATTACTCATCATCCATCGCGGCGGGAACCGGTTGGCCGCGGTGCTTTTCCATGATGACTCGATTGCCGCAGGTGTTGTACTCGACGTGGTTCATAAAACAGCGCATCAGCATGACGCCGCGGCCGCTGGGAACATCGAGCCGCTCGTCGCAGGTACAATCTGGCACGGCGCAGGGGTCGAAGCCCGGACCTTGGTCTTCGATGGAGACCCAGAGATGCTGCGGCGAGATCCGGCAACGGATTTGGACAGTCTTGTCGGGATCGAACTGATTGCCATGGCGGATGGCATTGACGACCGCTTCTTCGATGGCCAGATGGATGCCAAAGATTTCGGCGTCGGGCCATTCGCCGGCGTGAAGCTGGTCGAGCAATTCTTGCAGAAAATCCTGGCCCGCTCCGCGCTCGCTTTTGAGCGTGATTTTGGTGGACCAGCTTCCCGGCACATGCGGCATGATGTCAACTTTCAACGATTGAAGGCGGACGACATTGGAATCATAGGGAGCGGGCTAGCGCGGGAATAGGGTACCGGCCAATCCATACGGAATAGGCCGAATTCCTTGGCGGCGGATCGGCCGGAGACAACTGTTCGGGATGCGACAGCTTGCCGGTAGAGACAGCCGAGCTCCGAGACCGCCGGCCCGCTTCCCTCCCCGAAAGCCGGCACGGCACCGTTCATGACTTACTACGTCTTAGCCAAACGCTTTGATCGCATCGGCTTCATCGTCCTTGATATCGAACAGCTTATTGAGCTTGGTGATCCGAAAGACTTCGAAGATTTCCGGACGGATATTGCTCAACCGAATCTTGCCGCCGAGCGGTTTCATCTTCTTGTCGAGCGTGATCAGCTTGCCCAACGCCGCCGAGCTGAGAAACTCGACGTTGTAAAAGTTCAGCACGAGTTTGGCCCGCTTGTCGACTTCGACCAGCGCGAACAGCTCTTGGCCGAGTTCCTGGATGATAAGATCGTCGATGATCTTGTGATGCACGAAGCGGACGACCGTGATGTCGCCGACCGCACTGACCGTAATGTGCCGCTGAGCTGGCATAGCCGCAGGAACTCCGAAGACAGAAAACCGAACCAACCGGGTATCTTGGCCCGGAACGTAAGCCGCTATCTTAATTGGAGTCCGAGTGCCCGGTCAATGGAGCGTAAAGAATGGACAATTGATAATTGACAATTGACAATGAAAAAGCCCGATTTGCGGCCCTACGGAGCAGCTTTTGCAGATGTCAATTGTCCATTGTCCATTGTCAATTGCTTAGAGCGGTGCCGGCAAATCGCGCTTCGTAAACACGATGGCCGCGAGAGTATAGCCGGTCAGCCCGATCAGGAGCAGCATCGCGTTGTATCCGAGTTGCAAGCTCCAGACGCTCGCCTCGCGGATCAGGAGTTGCGGCTCGAACCAGCGGAACGGCGTGAGCCAGCCGATCCAGTGCCATGGCTCGCCCCCCATCTTGAAGAGGATCTTGAACAGCAGCCAGGTCGCGTAGCAGCCCCCCATGATCCCAACCGTCCGCCAGCGGTACCGGTCCCACGATGACATGGCGCTCGACACGCCGAGGATCATGAACCCAAGACAGGTGATATTGATGACCCCGGGCCAAAACTCCCAGCCGCTAACGTTGTCGTTCGGCGTATGGACGATCATGATCCCGAGAGTCGTCCCGCCCCAAAACGCGAGGGCCAACACGACGACGCCCACGAGCGCGAGCGCCGACTTGGCCAGGAAAAACGACATTCGGCGAATCGGCTGGGCGAGCGTCAGTTCCAGCGTTCCGCGATCAAGCTCGCCCGAAACCAAATCCGAGCCGCGGCTAATCGCCCAGGTCGTCATCGTCAGCAGCACGACCGGATCGACATAACCAAGCGCGATGCGGCCAGTCATCGTCGCGACGTCTTTGAAGGGAACGCCCGAGAGGGGTTCAAATTCTTTGAACGTGTTCAAGAGAAAAGTGCTCAGCGCATCGAGCTTCACTCGGCTGACGAGCCAGACATAGACCACGCCAAACACGGCCAGCAGCGTGCAGAGTGCAAGGAGCAAGACGCGCTGCTCGCGCCACGCCAACCGCCAGAGCACCGGCTGGACCAACGGCGAGTGCGCATGCCGCAACTCAACGGCCAATTCTCGATCCCGCGCCGTTTCGACGATCGGCGGGGCTTGGTAAGGATTCGCGGCGGTGGGGGTGGGTTTGGTCAAAGGTGTTTCAGAATGGGACACTGATTGGACGGGACATTGAAACTCGTTACCAAGCCCCTGCTTGGTAACGTGAACGGCGGTTGGCTCGGATCAAGCACGTGTTGCCTTTAATTTGCTTCCTTTGCTGCCTTCTGTTCAAAATTGCATTTGCATTTTGTCTTCTCTGCTCCCTCTGCGAACTCCTGTTCAATTTGTCGAATCGGCTCGGCAGGAGCTTCACCCTCCCAGATCATTCAACCGCACTTGCCCCCGGGTGAAATCGTTCGTAGACCGCTTGCAGCCGCAGCGGTTCGATGCGGATATCTTCGAGCGGCAGCGTCGCCAGCCAACCCAACAGCGGGGCCAACTCCGCTGGCGTATCGAGTTGCACCACGCCCGGTTCGGGCTGCGTCACCGTGAGTTCGTATTGCGCCGGCGGCGTCGGCAACGACCCACGAAGGCGCAGCCGCAAGCGATGCTGCTGCCGCAGCTCGTGCACCGATTGCTCATGTACCAATTCGCCGAACCGCAACACGGCGACGCGGTCGCAGATCTCTTCGACTTCACTGAGGACATGGGAAGAAAACAGAACGGTACGGCCTTCGTCGCGCGCTTCGCGTACCAACTTCAGCACCTCGCTCCGCGCTGTCGGGTCAAGGCTCGCCGTCGGCTCATCCAAAATCACGAGCGGCGTGTCGTAGCCCAGCACCGCCGCGAGCGCCGTCTTTTGCCGCATGCCGGTCGACATCAGCGACACCGTTCGACGCAGGTCCAAGCCCAAGCGTTCGGCGATCCGCAGCGAGCGCGCGAGCTTCGTCCCAGGCCGAAGTTGGGCAAAGAATTGCAGCACCTCGCGCCCGCTCAAACGTCGCGAAAGCCTCGTCTCCGCGGGCAGGTATGCCGTCAATTGCCGCACGGCGACACTCGCCCGTTCGCAATCGTAGGGCCCAACCCGTGCGGAGCCGATCGTTGGTTTCAAGTAACCGAGCAGCAGTCGAATGAGCGTCGTCTTGCCCGACCCATTGGGGCCGAGGAGCCCGACGATTTGACCCGGCGCGATGGCGAGCGAGCAACGCTGGAGCGCGGTGACCGAGTCATAGATCTTGGTCAGCTCGGTTGTTTCGACCAAGGGGATCATGCGCGGCTGGCCAGGAGGGTATGAAGAGAAAGTGCTGATATTGTACCGAAATACGTTTCCCGAATTAACCCCGACATCAGTGTGCTGCTAGTTATTCCGATTATGTCGGCGCGCCCTCATGCATCGCTCACGCCGGATGACCTAAGTTTGAATAGTCGTATCTTGGGCTTCCAGCCCAAGCTTCATGGGCTGGAAGCCCGTGCCACGGCGAGTCGCCCGACGTACTTTTGTCGCTCATTCATTCTCGTTGGTTGCAAATCCATGCCTTGGAACTTCCTCACGCGCACGACAATGGTCATCGTTCTTTGGCTGTTCGTGTTCTCGTTCGCGCGAGCCCAGAGCAACCAGCCGCTTCGAGCAACATTCGAAGTCCTTCTCAACGGCAATCGAGTCGAGGGAATGCCGTTAGCTTGGACGCGCGAGCAGGTTTTCCTGCTCGGCCGCGACGGGGCGATGCACGACTTTCAACCGAACAAGGTCGCTGACTTTCGCCAGGTCTCGCCCAATTTCAGCCCGTTGCCCGCGACGGTGCTGAAGAGCCGCCTTGAGACGGAACTCGGCTCGCGCTACACCGTCACCGCGACGGGAATGTTCCTGGTCGCGCATCCAGTGGGGAAGAAACATTGGGCCGAGCGGTTCGAGGAACTTTACCGCTCGTTCGTCAGCTACTTTCAAGTCCGAGGGTTCGAACTGGCGACGCCCGAGTTTCCGATGGTGGCCGTCGTGTTTGAACGCCAGCAGGACTTTATGCAATACGCTGCGACGCAAGGCGTCCCGGCCAACGAGCAAATGCTCGGCTGTTATTTTCTCGCGAGCAATCGCGTCGCGTTGTATGACTTTGATGCAGGTAAAGGAGGCTCGGCACAGAACCTCGCCACGATCGTTCACGAGGCCCTGCATCAGGTCGCGTTCAACACTGGCATCCATCAACGCTGGTCGCCGCCGCCGCGGTGGGTTGCCGAAGGCCTCGGCACGCTCTTCGAAGCGCCGGGCATCTGGGACGCGCGGAATCATCCGCGCGCCGAAGACCGAATCAATCGTCAGCGTCTGGCTGACTATCACGCGAATCAAAAAAATCGCTCGCCCGACCGCCTCGCGCAGCTTCTGTCGAGCAATCGCCCGTTCGACACCAGCGCGATCGCGGCTTACGCTGAAGCTTGGGCGTTGACGTATTACCTTGTCGAAACGCAGCCGCGCGAGTATGCCAAGTATCTGGCCCTAACGGCCGATCGCCCGCCGTTCACGGAGTATTCGCAGCAGGATCGGCTCAAAGATTTCATGGAAGTCTTCGGCAGTGACCTGCGGATGTTCGACGCGCGGTTTCAGCGGTTTATGAGTGAAGTGAAGTAGCTCGAAGCCATGCTTCGAGCGATGACGCCGAACGACTGCGTTCAGTTGCCGGGCCGGCCGCAAGGAACGTGGTGTCTCGAAAACCCTAATGCCGACCCGGTCAAGTGCAACGCCCTTATTCAGCGGCGACTTGGCAGACTGTGTTAGTTGCCGGATTTCGGAGGTTTGCCGAACATCCACAAAAGGCCGGTGTCAGGATGCGACGCGATTTCATCACCATCCACAAAGGACGCCGCGGTGATCCAGTCTTTGATTGGAGACGCTTTCTCGAAAGCGAGCTTGCCCCTATTGACGTTTTGCTGCGAATCTTGCTGGTCATCCAGAAACTCGCGAGCGACTCGGCCGTCTCGGACTACAATTAGCTGTCCGTAGGGAACCGAATCGTTATAGCCTGCGAACACGAGCTCATCTCGGCCCGCGAAGGACTGCCACTGATCCGCAGAGAACGACGCAAGATGGCCAGTTTGATCATCAAAGACAGTCCACTCTCGCGACTCGTAGATGTAGACAGCCACAACACTGCGCCAGACGCCGTCCTTGCAAGCCGCATCGATCACTTTGTTCCACTTCAGCTTCTTCGGCGGCCCCAAGGGAGGAAGTCCGACCCATTCCGCGAAACGCGCCAAAGCTTCGGCAATCGGCAATCGAATTCGCGCATAACTGGAGTTCATAGGAATTCCTAGCCGCCGAACAGGTTAGTATTCGACAAAACGTTGAATATCATGGGAGCAGCCAAACCGTTTCGCCGCACCGGAATCTTTTCGGCTAGGCTAACCCTTGAATATTGAGCTGTCAATTAATCCGTTTTTCAAGAACATCACTTCGTTCGTTTCTGGCAACGAAGTGTATATTGCCCAAATTCGATAACCAAGCCATGCTTGGCTGCCGCACTATATTTCTGCTCTGCTGTGTAGAATGAAAACTTACTTATGGCCACACCGTTGTTGATCACCCGAGACGACATCAAGGATCTTCCCCGCGGCGGCGTGTCGATCGTCTACAACTTGGCCACCTCTGCAACAGAGGCAGAAATCGTCGTCAAACCAGGGCGGCTACCCGAGCGCCGGCTGACCCTGCTGCTAACAGTACCGCTGTTGATCGTAGGCGTCGTTGTGGCCGGGTTGGTGGCTAGGACTTCCAAGCCGGATGCCGTCGGCGTGGGTTTGGCCTTGGGAATAGGCATCGGCGTCGGGGGCTCGAATTGCTGTTGGGGGTTATTTGCTTTTGCCACATTCTTGCAAAGTCTGCGCTCACGTCTCTTGGTGGTTGATCGTCTGACGGGTCGAATCACGTTTCCCCGCGCGGAATTAAGTTTTGCTTCGAGCGACGGTTTGGCGCTCTTCGCTTTTTCACACCTCGAAAAAGGCCGCCGCTTCGGGTTTCACATCTTCAATAGACGTGCCTATTCCCGCGATACCTGGGTCACGGAAATCGGACTGATTACCAGTGAGGAGCATCGCGCCGACGGCGTCCCTCGCTATACCCCGTTGTGGCAACGTCAAGTCAGTCGCTGGCTGACTTGGGTCGCTCCCAACTCCACAACGGAAGGAGTCGCGCGGCAACTGCGGCACTTGCACGAGCTGACGGGTCTCCCGGTGCTGACGATCCTCGCCGGGAACCCCCAGCCGCTCTTGATCGAAGGCGTCGCCTGGGATCCGATCCGCGAACGGACGTTTTAACGCAGTTTGTCAACGCGACGGCAGGTTGTGCATGACCTCTTTCTAGTGGTACGCTGCTTTCGCGGCGACCACCGAATATGATCTCATATCCCTAGCGGGATATTGAGTCCGTAAACAAGTCCTTGACAGAAAACACCTCCTATGAAACGCCCGCATCGCTTTACGATTACTATCAGCGGCGAAAGATGTGCTCAAGACATTGAATACCGGCTTCACGATGGCAATCTAGAAGTCGTGAATCATGAGCGAGAACTTCGTACGGCGAATCCGACGATACGGCAATGGCATGGATTTTGGAGACTATGTGATTTTCTCGATCTCTGGAATTGGCGACCAGAATATAACGAGCATCGTGCGATCGGCGGCACTTCGTGGCAATTCGACATTGCTTTTGATAAGAACAAAAAAGTTCATTCGGAGGGTGACAATACTAATCCCTCACTCGAAGATGTGAAGTTAGGCAGCCGAACGATGGATCGCTTTGCACTGTTTATGCACTTTATCGAAATCACATTGCTAACCAAACGACCGGACGACTTTGCGGACTACACGGTTTTGGATTAACCCTCATGCGTCTCCTTGCCATCGGCGATATCCACGGCTGTTACGACGCGCTGAAGTCGCTCGAAGCCGCCGTGCCGATTCTGCCTACGGATATGGTCCTCACCCTCGGCGACTACATCAACCGCGGGCCGCAATCGGCCGCGGTGCTGGAATGGCTCATTGCGAGGAATGCCACAGGCCAGCTTATCCCGTTGCGCGGCAATCACGAAATCATGATGCTCGAAGCCAAAAACGGCGGCGGCTCGCTCGTCGATTTTCTCAGTGTCGGCGGCGACGAGACACTCCGCTCGTATTCCCCGAACGGCGACGTCAAGCAACTGCGAGATGTCCCGCAACACCATTGGGATTTTCTGGAACGCGCGCTACGGCCGTATCACGAAACCGACACGCATCTTTTTGTCCACGCCAACGCGTATCCCGATCACGCCCTGGAGGAGCAGCCGGACGTGATGCTGTACTGGGAGCATCTGCGCAACCCAAGAGCGCACATATCGGGCAAGGTCCTGATATGCGGCCACACGTCGCAAAAATCCGGCGAGATCGCCAACTACGGCCACACACTCTGCATCGACACCTGGGCGTTTGGCGGCAAATGGCTGACGTGCTTGGATGTCGCGACGGGAGAATACTGGCAGGCGAATCAGAAGGGCGTCGTTCATACGCGACATCTGGAAAAATAGATTTCATTAAAGTCGCTAACTGCCTAGGATAAAGAATCGGCTGCAAGTTGAACTTCAGGAGGGGTGCGATGAAGACTGCTATTCTATTCTGCGTTCTATTGCTGCTGCGTGTTATTGGTCATACGGTTTTCGCCGAGGAACCAAAGACCGATCTTTCGAAAGCAGAGCAGCAGCAGTTCGAAGGCTTGGCCGAAATCTTTTCCCCGCCGGGAACGCCGAGCATCAAAGGCAAAAAGTGGGTTGAGGTCGATTTCGGACCTGCGAATTGGAGTTCGCAGGTTCTCGGCTGGCTGATCGAAGACACGGACAGTGAAGTAGTGATCATGAATTCGCAGGGCGAGCTGCAACGATATAAAAAACCACTCTCTTCCGAAAAGCGGCCAGATATCACGGACGACCAGAAAGTCCCGTTTGCTTTCCAGAAGCCACCCGTCGATCGCTCGATCGCCTGGAAAGTTCAATCGCAGGACTTTCCGGCGATGTGTCAAAAATTTATCGAGGCAGGAGTGCCCAAGGACACGTTCAACAAAGACACGGTCTTCAAAATGATCAACGATCAAGTCTCCGAGGAATGGCATGTCGTTGAGGCCGCGCGGTACGCCCACTTCGCCCATCAAGCAGGTCACTCGGTGCTGTCGCTGGATCTGGTGCATGAAGCGACCAAGACCATCAAGCTCGCACAACAAAAAAATTACGGGAACAGGAATCCGCCGACGCTGCTTGAATACGTCGCTGATCGAATCGCTCGGGGCTATCGTCGGCAAGGGATTGCCGCCGCAGAGCGCGGAACCCCACGCCCAGAGTTGCAGCAAATCTGGGCGAAGATGGCTGCCATGCCATATCACGAATCTCGCGAGGAAGCCAAGGCGATGGTGAAGCATTATAAGAGTTTGCTCGCCGAAGATGCTCGCTGGGTAGAACCCGATGCCGCGGCGTTGGCCAAACTTTCGACAGAGAAGCAAGCGGCGTATTGGCTGTATCATTTGCGTGATCTGGATGTCGTGCAGCTCGGCAGTCCCGGTGTTTGTCATGTGCTGTTCGATTCGCGCTTCCGTGATGTCCAAGAACCGGAAAAGAAGCTTCCGCATCCGGCCATTGAACTGCAGAAGCTCGGCCGCGCGGCGATTCCGCTGTTGATTGCGCACCTCGACGATGCGCGGCCGACCCGCTGCGAAACGTATTGGCGTTCGTGGTCGCCGGAAGGTCGTTATCTGCTCCGCTATGGCGATTGCTGCAAACAAATATTCGAAGCCATCACCGAGCACAAGATCAGCGAAGAAAACTATCCGCTCCGCGCATCGGACGGTTCCGAATGCAAAGCCCGCGCGGAAAAATGGTGGCAAGAGGAGCAGGAAAAATCTATGAAACGTGCCAAGTAAATCTTGTCAGTAAATAATCGATTCTTAGAAATGGAACGATCTCGAGTAAGAGAACATCTCGCCATGTCCGACGAAACTTCCTTTGATCTCGCCCACGCTCACCTGCGCGTCGCACGGCCCACCGATGACTTGCTAGCGGTAGTTCGTTTCTATCGCGAAGGTCTCGGCTTCACGGTGCTCACGGAGTTTCACGATCACGCGGGCTTCGACGGCGTGATGCTCGGTCATCCGGGTGCGCTGTATCATTTGGAGTTCACCTGTAAACGAGGGCACACGGTTGGCCGGGCGCCAACGCAGGACAATTTACTGGTGTTCTACTTGCCCGAGCGCGAGGATTGGCAACGCGCGGTCGAGCGCATGGAAAAGGTCGGCTATTCGCCGGTCCCGGCGTTCAATCCTTACTGGGATAAGCAAGGCAAAACGTACGAAGATCCCGATGGGTATCGTGTTGTTTTGCAAAATGCGCGCTGGGAAAGCTAGAATCATGGGTGGCAGGAATTGCCTTTTGAACTCACGGGCATCACATGAACATCTCCAGCCGCACGCCTAACGGTGATTGGAATTCGTGTCCGGTCTGCGGACATCATTGCAAGATCGTGCCGGCTTGCACGCCGAGCCGCGATGCGCCGTGTCCGCGCTGCGGGGCGTTGCTGTGGTTCGAGCCGCCAGCCGCTAAGCCGTACGAGTGGCCGTCGTTCGTGGCCAAGGTTTCGGATCTGCGTCCGACCTTTCTCGCGGATGTCGAAGCGTTGCTCCAGCCGTTGATCACTGGTCCACAGCAGCCGGTCATCTCGCGCGAGCCAGCAGCTCAAGCCGCACGCTTGGTGACGCGGCTGCTCCGCCGCGGCCGGAAAAAGTTCGGCTCGCCCTGGTTCTGGCAGCGCAAGGCCATCATGCAAATCAATGAACCTCGCCAAGCAGAACGCTTGCTCGCGCTGCTGCACGAGGCGCGGTCGTGGCACGCGTTGTTGGCGGCTTGGCGACGCGAGCACGTCGCGTCTTAGAATCCAATTGCCGCGAAAAAAGCCAGGCGACTGTGTCTAGTCCATCGCCAGGTTTGAAACTGCTTCATAGCTCTGAATACATATCGCCGGTAATCGAAAGGCAAAAACTTTCGGCTTTTGCTTTCGCACACACTTGACGTAGTTCTGCAAATTGCGGATGCGCAAGCCCCGAGTATTAAAGCGAACTCAACTCATTCATGAGTCGATCGAGATCTTTATTGTCAAGCACGACAACGGGACTCTTGTAACGTAATGAAGCGATCACGCTTAAGACCGCAAAGTGCGATCGATTTTTCAAGCAATGCTGAAAAATCAACGGATAGAAATTTTGTTCCAAATAAAATGCTGTCTGACGGCAATGGTCATCTGGCACAGCTTTGGAATAACAAACGTGAAACGCCATGGCGGAATTTTACCGAACAAGTTTTTTTCTAGTCATACAATCGGGGCGGGGACAATGCCGCGATAGAAGCCTGGCGGCCTGCAGCACCAGGGTTTTGATTTTACCCGCTGGGCGAGGTCCGTTTTATGGAAGTCGCGACGCAAGTCCGTAAGCTTCTCAAAACTGTGCCGCAAAACGCGGGCACAATATTTTTCTTTTCTGCACAAAGGGGTTTGATTTTGTGCCAACAGATTTATTAGTGTAACAATGTACACATTTCCAAAGAGGCAGCGCTTCTCTGCTGCTGCCAGTAGCGCTGAAACCCCCTCGAACTTTTCCTTGCGGGAATGATCACGATGTGCTTCCATCTACCGCTTGACGTTCGCCGACAAGTTACGCCCAAGTCCGGGCGATCGTGGCCAAGCGAAAATCCTCAGCGTTTGTTGCGATTTAGCGCAACACGTTGCCGTCGCAGCAGTGCTTCGATTCGCTCGAAAACTAGCGCATTTTGCCGAGAAAACACCACCAAGCGAAGTGTTTCCGAGGCCGTTTATTTTCGTTCGAACGCGTGGGAATCTGTTGCCAACCCGCTGGAATGCTTCGCACAGCGCAACAAAAAACCCAGCGGCCGAAGCCGCTGGGCTATGGGTGTTACAGTAATTTCGCGAAGTTTACTTCGCCCCGACCAGTTGGCCTTGTTCCTTCTTGCGGTCCGCAACGATCTCGGCTTGGATCGAATTCGGGACGCGTTGGTACTTGGCGAATTCCATCGTGAACGTTCCTTGACCTTGGGTCAGCGAACGCAGCGACGTCGAGTAACCGAACGTTTCCGACAGCGGGACTTCGGCTTCGATCACGGCCGTGAGGCCTTGAACTTCGCTCGCGACGACCATCCCGCGGCGGCTGGTCAGGTTGCCCGTGACCGGCCCTTGGAAGTTCGTCGGGACTTCGATTTCGACCTTCATGATCGGCTCGAGCAGCACGGGCTTGGTGTTCAAGAATGTTTCGCGGAAACAGTTCCGCGCACAAATCTGGAACGCCATGTCCGAGCTATCAACATCGTGGTAACCGCCGTCGTTGAGGACAGTCTTGACGCTGACGATCGGGAAGCCGGCAACCGGGCCTTTGTGCACCGAATCGCGGAAGCCTTTTTCCACCGCTGGAATGTATTCCTTGGGAATCTTTCCTTGGCTGACTTCGTTGACAAATTCAAAGTTTTCTTCTTCGCTATCCTCAGGCAACGGCTCAATGCTGCCGACGATGTGAGCGTACTGACCCGAACCGCCGGTTTGCTTCTTGTGCTTGAAGTTGTACTCGGCCTTTTGGGTCGGAGCTTCACGGTAGCTGACGCGCGGCGCGCCGACTTCGACTTCGACGCCGTATTCGCGTTTCATGCGTTCGACGTAGATTTCGAGGTGCAACTCGCCCATCCCGGCGATGACCGTCTCGTTGGTTTCCTCGTCGGTGAAGACGCGGAACGTGGGGTCTTCGCGGGTGAAGCGTTGGATCGCCTTGCTCAGCTTGTCACCGCTTTCACGGCTCAACGGCGTGATGGCCATTTTGATGACCGGCTCGGCGATGAACATGTTTTCCAGCGAGCAATATTTTTGTTCGCTGGCGTACGTGTCACCCGACGCGCAATCGAGACCGATGATGGCCACGATGTCGCCTGGGCCGGCTTCGTCGACTTCTTCACGCTTGTCGGCGTGCATCCGCAAGATCCGGCTGAAGCGGGTCTTTTGGTTGGTGCGTTGGTTGTAGTAAGTCTCGCCCTTCTTGGCGGTGCCTTGGTAAATGCGCGTAAAGGTCAACTGCCCGTACGGATCGTCCACGATCTTAAACGCCATGCCGACGAACGGCTTGTTCGGATCTGGTTCGAGCGGGAACGCTTCGGTGGGGTTGTCCCACACGCGCGCCTTGACCGGACGTTCCAACGGACTTGGCAAGTAGCGAATCACCGCATCGAGCAACTTCTGCACACCCTTGTTCTTAAAGGCAGAGCCCATGAACACGGGAGTGAAGTCTTGGCTGTTGGCGGCTTGCTTGATGATCTTGTGGAGCAGATCCTCGCTCGGCACTTCTTCACTGAGGAGCATTTCCATGAGTTCGTCGCTGTACATCGACAGCGATTCGAGCATCGCAGCGCGATACTTCTTGCACTCGTCGAGGATGTCGGCGGGGATCGCTTCTTCACGGACTTTTTCGCCCTTCTCGCCGTCGAAGTAATACGCCTTCATCGTGATCAAGTCGACCACACCTTGGTGCTTGTCTTCGAGACCGATCGGGTATTGCATCAGGACGGCATCGGAACCGAGTTTTTCGCGAACCATGTTCGCGACGCGGAACGGATTCGCGCCGGTCCGGTCGAGCTTGTTGATGAACGCCAAGCGCGGGACATGGTAACGCTTCATCTGGCGATCGACGGTCATCGACTGCGATTGCACGCCGCCGACCGCGCAGAGCACGAGTACGGCGCCGTCCAGGACGCGCAGCGAGCGTTCGACTTCGACGGTGAAGTCGACGTGGCCCGGGGTGTCGATCAGGTTGATCTTGTTGTTCGCGCCGAGGTAATCCCAGTGCACCGTGGTGGCGGCGCTGGTGATGGTGATCCCCTTTTCGCGTTCGAGATCCATGTAATCCATGGTCGCACCGTCGCCGCCGCCCTTGACTTCGCCGATTTTGTGAATGCGGCCGGCGTAATACAAAATGCGCTCGCTGAGGGTCGTCTTGCCCGAGTCGATGTGGGCGGAGATCCCGATATTGCGGACATGCTTCAGATCCATAACCAACCTCAAAAAAACAGCAGGTGAAAAAATTGTGGGTGTATCGTACGACGTTGCGGCCGTCGATCGCCGCCGCGTGAAGCGAGCAGACAATCACCGCCGCGAAGGGCAGGCTATGACGTCCTATCCCTGGTCAGCGCTTTTGTGAGAAGCGATTGCCGTTGGGGCACGTCCTTGGCCCTTGTTTTATGACTGAAACAGAACGGCCGAATCGGCGAAAACATCGCAAATCCCGCGATGCCACACGATTACAGCCGGTGATGACCTGGAAGATAGCCCTTTAGCATAATGAACCGCGCAACAGCCGAAAAGGCCAAATTCCCCGTCAAAACGCTGGTTTCCGAGCGAAAAGCCCGGTCCAAAAGACCGGCCCTGGCTCGCCTCGGGAACACAAATGGGGTTCCAAGTCGACCGCGGACCATGCCCGGCCGCGGGAACTAGCTCAGCTCAGCCCGAGAATAGGCCCGCGGCTTGCGCAGCAAGCGGGTCCGAACGGCATGGAAGGTGAGTGGGAGCAAGGACATAAAACGAGGCAAGTTCATGAAGAAGGTGCCGGTCAAAAACGAAGCAGCGTTTCTGCCGCTCCTGTATAGACGTACGCTGGAGGAAAAGGTTCGGTCGTCTAATTTAGTTTCATGGCATGCACCGCTTCGCGTCGCGGCTAACCGGTTAGCCGCGAC
>JBGSSS010000022.1:0-10659 GCA_041736895.1 Pirellulales bacterium | reverse complement strand
GGGAGCACAGCGGAACGCTCCTCTGCGAGTCGCCGCGAAACGATGTTGCGTAAAAATCTGTTGATTCCGTAATTCAGCAGCGTACAATGATTATTCCTCGCGACTCGATAAATTAGCGCTTCGTGCTTTATCGAGAAGATTTTCCTCACATTTTTGGACTCGGCTGGCCCGAGATCAGCATGTTGAAACTTGCTGCCGCTTGTTTGCTCTTGAATGTCTCCGTGCTGCTGGCCGCCGATGAAGCGGCGAAGACGGACAACGTGCCCGAGTCTGAATTCACACCGCTCTGCAACGGCAAGGATCTGACCGGTTGGGTCGGCGCGACCAAGGGTTACACGGTCAAGGATGGCGTCGTCGCCTTTATCAAAGGGCAAGGCGGCAACATCTACACCGAAAAGGAATACGCCGATTTTATCTTTCGCTTCGAGTTCAAACTCGACCCCGGCTCGAACAACGGACTCGCGGTCCGCGCGCCGCTAATGGACGACCCCGCGTACGTCGGGATGGAGTTTCAAATCCTCGACGACAGCCATCCCAAGTACAAAGGCATCAAGGATTATCAGTCACACGGTTCAATCTACGGCATCGCCCCGGCCAAACGCGGCTTGCTGAAACTCGCCGGGGAATGGAACGAGCAAGAGGTCATCGTCAACGGCCGCCACGTCAAGATCACGCTCAATGGTGTGGTCATCAACGACGTCAATCTGGACGAGGTCGCACCCGGCGGCAAGACCATCGACGGCAAGAAACACCCTGGTCTACAGAACAAGACCGGTCACCTCGGCTTCGCCGGCCACGGCGATTACATCGAATTCCGCAATCTGCGGATCAAGGAACTCAACACAAAAGAAGCAAGCACTGAGAAGAAGTAAGTCACGCATCAAAGCCCAGGGGTTCACCCCCTGGTAGCATTTGCGTCAGAATAACGGGGGGAGTGAACAAAACAGATCCCAGGGGATAAACCCCTGGGCTTTGCATACAGTTAACGATCAATCACTTGTCCCCGAGTTGAATAGCGATGGATGTTCTGAATCTCAATCAAGTCCCGGCGTTTATTACCAAAGACGGCTCCGAGATTCGCGAGTTGCTCGCGCATCGCAACTCGGCGATCCGCAAGCAGAGCCTGGCCGAAGCGCGGCTCAAGCCGGGCCAGAGCACGACGCTTCATTACCACGTCGTGACCGAGGAGATCTACTACATCACCGGCGGCCGCGGGCGGATGCGTGTCGGCGCCGAGTTCCGCGAGGTCACTGTCGGCGACGCGATCGCGATTCCGCCGGGCGCGCTGCATCAGATCAAAGCGATGGGCAGCGAAACGCTGACGCTGCTCTGCTGCTGCTCCCCGGCCTACGAAGACGACGACACGGTGCTGATGGAAGACACGGTGCTAGTCTAAGATATTAAACGCACTCGTTTAGCGGCGACTCACCGCGAAGCGTCATAAATACAGAGGAGCGTTCTTCGTTGCGTCGTCGCAAACGATAAAGAATTTTGCAAATTGACATGCAGCAATTGCAGCATCCGCACATAAAAAATCCCCGCTGAACTTCAGCGGGGATTTTTGTTTTCCTATAGGATCGAATTGCTTACGCGTTCGCAAACAATTTCTTGGCCGCGGCGAATTGATCGAGCATCTTTTGCACCTTGGCTTCGCCGCCGAGGTCGTTGAGCATCTTTTGCACGGCGACGTATTGGCTGATCGTCATGTCGCTGCCGCCGCTCTTCTTGCCGGAACCGAGTTTCGGGCCGCGCTTGCCGACTGGTTTGCCGGCGCGCTTCTTGAGGTGGACGCGGTACATGCTGATGCGTTGCGGGGAGAGATCGATGCCGAACTTTTCCTTGATCAGGGGCGACAGCTCGCGCGGCTTGGCTTTGGGGTGGAGTTTGCTGATCTGGCGAACAGCTTCGATCTGCGTGATTGTCTTGGGCGTGCCGTCGGACTTTTCCGCGGCGGGCTTGGCGGCTTTTTTAGCCATGAGAAACCTTTCTAAATGCAAGAAACTTGAACCTAATCCCGGGGGTAGAATTATCGTCCGCCGCCCCCCTCGGCAATAATATTGTTATGCAAGTATAACATGCAAGTGCAGGGATGATGCCAAAAAAATAGCAGGTAATCAAAAAAGTTATATCATGGTTCCAAGAGCGTTGTTGATCCGCGCTGGCTCAAAGCATTGTTCCCCGCTATTCCTGGAGAAAACGTGATGCATCATCGCCGCATATTCGCCGTTGGTATTTTCATCATGATGCTCTCCGTTTTCTATATATCGCTCAACGTGCTGTCTTTCGCGCAAAAAGAGGCTCCCCCGGTTGGTCCGGCGGCGTATACAAAAAAGGGCGAGGCAGTAGTCCTCACCTGGACTACCGAATGGCACGACGCCGCGCGGAAACGCAATATCCCGCTCAAAGTCTATTACCCCGAAGGCACCGACGCCTGCCCCGTGATCCTCTTCTCGCATGGTCTCGGCGGATCGTCGGAAATTTATAGCTATCTCGGCAAGTATTGGGCAAGTCATGGTTATATTTCGATCCATCCGTCGCACGTCGGCAGCGATACAAAGTTGCTGCTCACGAAAGGTTACGCTGAATTGGTTAAGGCCGCGGCCAATCCCGAAGAGATTCGCAACCGGCCGCTCGACCTGAGCTTCATTCTCGACGAACTCGAACGCCGGCAAAAAGCCAAACCCGATCCGGCCAAACCATTTCCCCTGCGCGATCGGATGGACCTGGCGCATGTCGGCGTCGCGGGTCATTCGTTCGGCGCGCACACGACAGTCGTGTTCGGCGGTGCCGACATGAAACTCGGGAACCAAAAACCGCTTGCCGATCCGCGCGTCCGCGCGATCATTCCGATGAGCCCACCGGTCCTGGGCGGAAAATTCTTGCAGCAATTCCTTGCCAAAACCTACGGCCAAATAACGGTCCCGAGTTTGCACATGACGGGGACGCTCGACGACAGCCCGATCGGCGACACCAAGGCCGCGGACCGCCGCTTGCCGTTCGACCACATGCTGAAGTCCGAGCGGCAGCTCGTCAACTTCGAGAAGGGCGACCACATGATCTTCTCGGGCCGCCCCTCGCTCAAGCCGCGTCCCGATGACGCCAAGTTCCAAGAACAAATCGCCGCCGTAACGACGATCTTCTGGCAGGCTTACCTCCGCGACGACAAGGCGGCGCACACGTGGATCAACGATAGCAAAGCGGGGCTCACGAAGTATCTCGGCACAGCGGCCAAGGTCGAAATCCAAGCGGCGAAGAAATGAGTGCTTGTATCTTTTGTTACGCGCCGTGTTTTGTCTCGCCCGGCAGCAAGTGAAACGTCACGCGGTACGCTTGATACCCGGCGGCGAACTCTTCGGCATACATCGTCTGGAGTTCTTCGAGCAAGGCCGAGAGCGAGTCGAAGCCGTCGAGCTGCGCGTCCCTCTCCGTGAGTTGATCGAGCGTCACGCGGTCGATTGCGTCGATGCGAATGTAACCCGCGCCGGGGATGTAACTGCGTTGGCCGGCGCGATAGCGCAGGACCTTCCACAGCCGGACGGTTTGTGTCTTTGTGCCGGCGCGGATCGCGGGGAGGAATTTTTTCTTGAAAAGCAGCATAAATTGCTAAGCGGCAAAGCCAAGGAGTTCAACTCCTTGGAGAATTTTCTCACACGCACAAATGCTCCCAGGGGGTAAACCCCTGGGCTTTGCGTCTGTAGACTAACTTTATTGATTGAACATTCGTCTCGCAAACTCATTCAGTCGATTCCTCAACCGCTTTTTCGTGCTCCAGAGTCCGGCCGTCGGATCGGGGATGAAGAAAAACTTCTCGCCTTCGTTGGTAATGTTCCAACCGGCTTTTGCCCGCGCGGGTCGATAACGGAAAAGCGTTTCTTCTTGCTCCATGGGCCAAAGATTCAGTGCACGGAGTGTCTCGGCGTCGATGCCGTCGAGTGCATGGTAAATTTTCGCTCGCCCGCTGGACGAACCATTGAGCAAATGCGCCGCGAGCCACGGCTCCGTGCCCAACTCGGCATCGGCCCGCTGGCGATCGCGCAGCTCCGCTGCGCCGAGATAACCCGTCCGGCGGTAAACTGCGAGCGGCGCATCATGGGCCGCAAGCCGTTCGATGCCCGGGGCCAATAAAATCAGCTCGCCGCCATCGGCCAGACACATCGCCAAACGCGGCATGAGCTGCTGCACCTCCCACAGCGACGCGAAACGCAAGCCAGGAAAGAAGGCGACGACGCGCTGCAAGCCTTCGTCCATGACGGTGACGTTGTGCTGTCGTGAGAGGAGCGCGGCTTGCAGGTACGCGTCTTCGCCCACGCCGGCGTAGTACCCGATCGGCGACCGCTCGCCGCGAAAGTTGTTCCCCCACACCAGCGCAATATCCAACCGCGGCAAGTCCGCGGGCCAAGCATTCTTATCGGCCCAGAACAAGCATTGCCGCAACGGCGCGACCAGATTCGCGACGTTGTTCTCCCACCCGCTGAGCAAGGCGATCCGGCTCGCGGCGTTGAGAAACTCGCGCCCCGCGAGGCCGAGCCAGCGGTTCTGCGGCGGGCCGGTGAAGCCGAGAAAATCGTTCGGCACGACGGCTTCGAGATTGACGACGCCGTCCCACGATTCGGCGCTAAACAGTTCCGGCAGCGTCAGCGGCAACGGGTCTTCGATCAACCCGCCGCAGGCATCGCGCACGACGGCGGCGGGAACTTCGCCGACGGCGCGCTGGGCGAGATCGTCTGTTGCGAGAAACGCTTCAGCCGGAATCGTCGGCAAGAGCTGCGCGCGTTCTTCAAGCAACAAAACTTGCTCGCCGGGATAGCGGGCGATGACGACCGTGACTTGCCACTGGCGTTCAACGAGCGCGGCGTGAACGATCCGCGCGAGGTCGTGCGCTTTGTCCCATAACCGCTGCCGCTCGGGCAAGATCAGCAACACGCGGCCGGTCTTGCGCGGCCATGCGCTCGCGAGCGGTTCGAGAGTTAGATTGACGAGCGAGGTGACGCGCTCGGGGTTCATCCACGTCGATTGTTCGTGGACTAGTCGTTGGGCGAAGGGCGCTGGGCGTTGGTCGGAAGAGTTATTCATCGAACGCCTCTGGACATGCATTTCCCAGCGCCTAGCGCCCAATTCCCAGCGCCCATCATCACCACGACGCTTCATACAGCGCCAACAAATCCTCCTGCTTCACCGGCCGCGGATTGTGCTCGGCCGTCCATTGTTTCGCCGCTTCGGCGGCGAGTTCCGGCAGCGCCTCGCGCGGGATTTCGACATCGCGGAGCTTTGTGAGCAGGCCAGCGGCGGCGATTTCTTGCGACACGATCGCGGCCAACTGCGCGCCGATCCGCGGCGGGTCGGTCCCTTCGGGATCGACGTGCGGCAGGGCACGCAGCAACTGCGCATACTCCGCCGACACGGCGTACGCGTTGTACCGAATCACGGCGGGCAAAGTCAGTGCGATCGCTTGGCCATGCACGATGCCGAACCGTGCCGTGAGTGGATTCGCCAGGGCATGGCACGCGCCCAACATGCTGTTCTCGATCGCCAACCCGGCCATGCACGCGCCGACCTGCATCGCGCCGCGAGCTTCGAGATCATACTGATCGTCCATCACCCGGGGCAGGTTGCGAACCAACAGGACGAACGCCTCGCGCGCGAACAACTGCGCCGCGGCGTTGCGTGTTTTGGTCACGTAACTTTCCAAGGCATGCGACAGCGCGTCGATGCCGGTAAGGGCAGTCACACGTTTCGGTTGCGTCACGGTCAGCGCCGGATCGAGGATTGCGACGCGGAACGAGGCTTTCTTATCGCCGCACGCCATCTTCACATGCGTCTCGGCGTCGCTGATCAGGGCGTACGATTGGGCTTCGCTGCCGGTGCCGGCGGTCGTCGGGACGGCGATCATGGCGAGCAGCGGTTTGGTCGCCTTGTTGCGGCCCCAATAGTCGCGCATTTGCCCGCCGTTGGTGTAGAGGAAGTTGATCCCCTTGGCGCAGTCCATCGAGCTCCCGCCGCCAAAGCCGACAATCAGCTCGGGCTTGAAGCGCTCGGCCACCATCAAACCTGCAGCAACATGCTCGGTCGTCGGGTTCTCGCCGACGCCGTCAAAGAGTTCGGTCGTTAGTCCGGCAGCGCACAGCGAATGGAGGCCGTGGTTCGCATGCCCGGCGGCAAGGATGCCCGGATCGGTGACCAACAAGACGCGTTTCGCGCCGAGTTCGGCGGCCAACGTGCCGAGTTGTTCGATGACGTTAGTGCCATGGACGAACCGAGTCCGGATTTGCAGATCAAATGGGGTCACGGTGTCAGCTAGACTCGGCGGGGAATAGCAAGGGAAGGAAATCAATCTAGTTGCGCTGTTTAGCGGCGACTCGAAGAGGAGCGCTCCGAGCGCCGCAAAAGTATTATCGCCAACAGTAGTCGATGCGGCTAGAGCAAGCCGTGAGACTTAGATGCAGAAGTGCTGAATTATTCCAAATTGCAAATAGTAAAAAGAAAGTTGAGCGCGGAAATCATTTCTTAACATCGACATTTTGGCTGGGCAACAACTCCACCTCCGCCCAAATCGCGCGGTGATCGGACGCGACCGCCTCGGGCAGGACTTCGGTTTTGATGATGCGGAAGCGATTCGCCGGCTTGACGTAAATGTAATCGATCTGGTGCGTCGGCTTTTCGACGGGCACGGTGGGGAGCGGTTCCTTGTTCGTGCGGGTCCAGGTTTTGAGCAGTTCCTTTTGCGTCTCGCTCTCGGGTCGGGAATTAAAATCTCCGACGAGGATCATTGGCGTGTCGCCGTATTCTTTGACATAGTCGGCAATAAACTTGGCCGATTCGAGGCGCGTCGTTTCTTTCGAGCGATGATCGAAATGCGTGTTGAGGAAAAAGAAGGGCTGGTCGAGTTTTGTCTGCTGGTATTTTTGCAGCATGACAGATCGCTGTTCCCCCTGATCGGGATTTGGCAGTTTTTCACTTCCGGTGTATTTGGAATTCCAATGTTTCAAAATCGCGTTCCCATAAAAGCCGCCGTTGAGGGGAATACTGCTGGAAAATGAATTTAGTCTGTTCGTATGCTTTCCCAACTCGTCGTGTTGAACGATGTTCTTGCTGCGCGGAACATTTTGATCGACTTCCTGCAGCCCCACGAGATCCGGTTCGACCGAATTGATGACTCGCGCGATCCGTTCGAGATCTAGTTTGCGGTCGGTCCCTTCGCCGTGGTGAATGTTGTAGCTCATCACACGCAAACGAAGCGGCTGGTTCGGGGCGAGTTCGGCCGTGACGAGTTCGCGTTTCTTGCGATCAATGCCGACAAGTTCATGGGTCCACTTGTCATAATCAAAACCCTGGCCTGTAAAGGGCATCTTCACCGTGCGGACATGTTCGAGGACGGTTCCCTTCTCCGGCAAGTCGAGAACGAAAAACACCGGATCGTCGTGACCGGTGACGAGCAGTTGATGTTGGTACCAGATGCCGCCGCTCACGCTCATCCCCTTGAGTTCCTTGATCACACTCTCGGGATAAGTCCAGCGGCCGACCTCTTTCCAGTCGCGGTCGAACTTGACGAGAAATGTCTCGCCGTTTTTGTCGCCATACTTGGCGAAATTGCACCACCAATGATTTTCGCGCAGGACACACCACGTCAGACTTCCGCCGAAGTTGCCGAACTCCTTGAAGGTCGTGAGCTGCATCGTCGCCGTGTCGAGCAGCTTGATTTCGCTTTGTTCGGGGAGCGCGGGATAATTCGAGTGCGCGCAGAGCAAGTTGCCTTCGAACAGAAACGCGCTGTTCAGGTGCTTGGCGGGGCCAGTGCTTTCGGAAATTTTTTCCCCAGTGCCGCTGTACTTGGCGATCTTGTCGTTCGTCACGGCGTAGTAGAATTCTTGGTCGGCAGCCGCCGCCTGATGCGCTTCGGGGGCCGGAATGCGGCGAGTCTCGTTCCAGCCAACGGGCGGCTCTGCGGCGGAAGCTAAGGCGGCAAGTTGTAATAAGCAGAGCGTTAGGATTGTTCGCATGAGGATTTGATGGACTTTCAGCTAAGCCCAGGGGGCTTGTCCCCCTGGGTCGAATCGTGGAGAACCCAGGGGGATGAACCCCCTGGGCTTAGGTGGGTAAACCAGTATTTCCAGGGTAAACCAGTACATATGCCCCGCCGCTGTGTTGTATCATAAGGGCTGGCGGCCACCCACACAGTAGCCCGCTAGCAAGTAGGTCAGGCTTTAGCCTGACAAGCCGGGCGTGGACGCTCCGGCGAAGCAGTCAGGCTGAAGCCTGACCTACGAAATTCGGCAGTTCCCAAGAAAGATCCCTGTTTGAGTATAAGCGATTCGACCATTGCCCGATACACGCTGCACGATCCGGACGTGCGGCTGATGCTCCAGGTGCGCGACGACGACGCCGCGGCCTTCGAGGAGTTGATGCTGCGCTATCAGGATCGCCTGGTCACCGTGCTGGAGCATCTGGTCAATTCGCGCGACACCGCCGAGGACCTGGCCCAGGATGTGTTCCTGCGGGTCTATCGTTCGCGCAAGAGTTACCAGCCGGGGGCCAAGTTTTCGACGTGGCTGTTTACGATCGCCAACAACGTCGCCTCGAACTCGCGCCGCTCCCGCAGTCGGCGCAAAGAAGTCGTCCTCGATTCGAATCCCAATAGTTCGCAAGAGGTGCCGAGCCTGGATCAGCTCGCGGTCGCGGCGAGTAGTTTTATCCCCGCGCGGCGGCTCGACAAAGAAGAGATGCAAGCCGCGGTCCGCACGGCGATCGGGACACTCAACGACCGGCAGCGCATGGCCGTGTTGCTCAACAAGTTCGAGAACATGAGTTACGAAGAGATTGCCGAATCGATGGAACTGACGCCGAAGGCGATCAAGTCGCTCTTGTCGCGCGCGCGGGGAAACTTGCGCACGGCGCTGGAGCCGTACCTTGAGCGTGGAACCGCAGTTAGTGAGTAAGGAATGAAGGAAAAGAAGAAATTGATAATGGACAATTGACATCTGCATTTCTTTGTCAATTGTCCATTGTCAATTGTCAATTACTAAAGAGCCTCCAAGGAGTGAATCCCTTGGCTTTGAAAAGACACATCGACGAAGTGAATCATGGCTAACGACATTGAACCGCCGGTTGATCCGCTCGACGAGCAATTGACCGCTTACTTGGACGGCGAGTTGCTGCCCGAGGAAGCCCGCGCGCTGGAACAGCGCCTGGCCCGCGATGTCACGGTGCGCGAACGGCTGCGCGAGTTGGCCGGGGCGTGGGATTTGTTGGACAACCTGCCGCGCGTGGCAGTCGACGAGAGCTTTGCCAAGACGACGGTCGCCATGGTCGCCGTCGCGGCCAAGGAAGACTTGGCCCAATTGCAAACCACCGCGCCGCGCCAACAGCGCCAACGCTGGCTTAGCGCGGCCGTCGGCGTCGCGGCGGCGCTGCTCCTGGGTTTCGTGGGCTTTACCTGGCTTTGGCCCGACCCGAATAAAGCGCTGCTTTCGAATCTGAGCCTGGTCGAAAATTGGCAGCTTTATCAAGAAGCCGATTCGCTCGAGTTCCTGAATCAACTCGACAAGGCGGGCCTCTTTTGGAGCGAAAACACGGGCAATCCCGATCATTTGGCGATGCTCGTGCCGCCGACGATCGAAGAGCGAACGACGTATGTGAATCAATTGTCGGATAACCAACGCGCCGATTTGCGCCGCAAGCAAGAAACGTTCGACAAGCTCAAACCCGAGGAACAACAACGGCTTCGCGAGCTCGATGTGGCGCTGCAAACGGGCTCGAACTCGGCGCGGCTGCTCGAGATCTTGCGCAATTACCACAATTGGCTCAATGCCCGTTCGCCGCTGGAGATCGCCGACGTGCGGAAGCTGCCGGCGGATCAGCGGATCGACAAGATTCGCGAGCTGCAATCGCGCGACGAAGACCAATGGGTCAAGCAATACCGCTTCCCTAGCCACATGGCCGAAGATTTTCGCCGCGTCTATGCGTGGCTAAATGATTTGGCATTGCAGCATCAACAGGAAATTCTCGCCACAGTACCCGAATCGCAGCGCGGCGCGATCGAACGCTTGCCGCCCGAAAGCCGCAAACGTATGTTGCTGCGAACCTGGATCGATCAAGAATTCAACAAGCGCCGCACGGAGGGCTTTGAGCACTTGACCGAAGACCAACGCCGCGAGTTGAAGAACGCTCCGCCAGAACGCGTGCGGGAGTTGATCGGCCAATTCATGCGGAACTTGCCCGCAACCCAACGCAAGCCGATGTTGCCGGTGACCGATGCCGAGATGGAAGATCTGCTCAAGCGTCTGACTGAGAATGCGCGGACGATCCTCAAGCCGTATCAAGTTCCCGCCGGCGCATCCGAGGCCGAACGCGCGCGCTTGACCAGCGAGCGCAATGCCAAGATCTGGGAATGGGTTGGCGAATCGATGCGTTTTGCTTTTTATTCGCGCGGGTTTGTCAGCGACCGCGAGATTGAAGATTATGTCAAAGGGCTCAGCGAGGAGACCAAGCGCGAACTCGCGCTGCTTTCGCCCGAGGAATGGAAGCGCGAAGTGCGGAATCGTTATTTGGGCGAACAACGTGGCTACGGCGGCGTCTGGTGGGGCGGCGGTCGGCCTTGGCCGCGCGATGGAAGAGAAGGACCGCGCGATGGCGGCGTCCGCGATGATGGTCCGCGGCCCGGCC
>JBGSSS010000225.1:0-23258 GCA_041736895.1 Pirellulales bacterium | reverse complement strand
TATGACGCAAGCGGGTGGGTGCAGTGCTGTAAGCTCAAAGATTCTTCGCGAAGATCTAGAACCCCAAGACTGTCCCATGCACCGGCGAGATCGCCGCTGGCGTCAGCGGACAGCAACCGCTGTGTGGAGCGGGCACGTAATTGCGCGGCGGACGCGCGGTGATCCCCTGCGGCCGGCCGCCGTCGCGGAGCCACGCATCGCGGTATTGAAACCAAATCCCCGCATGTGGATGGTTCAGATACTGCTCGAACCACGGCCCGCCGTTCGTGTAGTGAATCAGCTTCGTCGTGTCGTCCATCGTGTCGAGCACGTTCCAGGTCTTCGGCAGTTCGCCGATCTCGTGATCGGGGATGTCCTGAAATCGATGCAAGTACGCACCCGTTTGCGTTTCGACAACTTCCTTGGTCCAGATCTTGAGCTTCGCGCAGCTCATCAGCATCATGCTTGACCAGTTCTTACGCGGATAGCTCGTCTGCACGGCACCGTACATCTTGATGCCGTTCGTCGGTTGGTAGTCGTGCTGCACGACGCGCAGCGCAAGGCCCGACATGTCGAGGTTCGCGATCTCGGTGACGTCGCCAAAGCAGAGCATGTCGTTGTCGACGAACAACGCGCGGCCGCTAAAATCGCACAGATGCGGCAAGAGGAACCGCGTGTACGTGAACTCGGTCGAAGCTAGCGGGTCGTGCTGGCGATTCAGGTGCAGTTCATTGAGCCGCAGATAGCGGATGTCCAACGGAATCGTCGAATGCTTGCGGAACGAGTAGGCCAAGACTTCGGCCGGTTCGGGAAAACGCGAATCGTACCCGATGAAGATGCGAAACATGAGATGTTGCTCCGACGAATGTGGGGCGTGCTGAGCGCAGGCTGGGCAACGTGCTAGCACGCCGCAAAGATGCCCGCATCGTTATCTTCGGCACATGATCCCACGAGCGATAACTCGAAAGCCGAAACTCGAATCGAGTTTTCGGGCTAGCTCACCGGGCCGCAAGAAACTAAGCCAGCAAGAAATCAGTGAAGAGAAATACGAGCCACAGATGGACGCAGATGGGACACAGATAAGAATTGCGTTTGAGAATTCCAACGGCCCTTCTCAATCCCTTTTTTATCTCGTGCGTGAAGCAAGTATGAGTTTGCCAGCAAAAGACGATTCATGAAGGCAGGAGAATGAAGGCAGGAGAATTTTTCTGAATCATTCTCTTGCCTTCATTCTTCTGCAAACGTTGGAGAATGACGATTTTGCATCGCGCCTCGATTTCAGCTTTTATCAGAAGTTCTGCCGGGTAACTCAGTTCGTAGTTAGGCTCTAAATAGCGGAACAGACTTAAGCATTTATCTGTGTTCATCTGTGTCCATCTGTGGGCAGGCATTTGCATTTTGTCTTCGCGGTGTTGCCTTCTCTGTGCCGCTCTGAATTTTCTCCGCTCCTCCGTGTTTCCGTATTTTACGGGCGGTAACACTTGCCAGCAGCACCCTCGCGGTTCACAATGCGTCTCTTGTCCCAAGCTTCCGACTTTTGCCCAACTTGCCGAACATGCCCAAGCCTACTGTGATTCTTTCGGGGTTCGCTGACGAAGCGGCCAATCAAAAAACGGCCCTGCAACAATGCGTTGTCTTCGCCGCGCTAGGGCTGCAATACTTCTCCATTCGCTTCATCGACGTCGGCAAGGGGATCAAGAACGCCATGGCGTTGACCAAGGGCGAGATCAGCGACATCCGCCATTTGCTCAACGAGTACGATCTGAGCATCACCTCGATCGGCTCGCCCATCGGCAAGGTGAAACTCCTCGACGTCGAAGACGGCACCAAGAATCGCTTCGTGCCGTTCAAGAAATACCTGAGCAGCGAAGTCAAGCACGCTTGCGAACTGGCCCATGCGTTCGAGACGAAACTGATTCGCGGCTTTTCGTTTTATCATCCCAAGGGCACCAAGCCCGAGGATCACATGGCCCAAGCCGTTGATCAACTGGGTCAAATCGCCGAAGTTTGTCATCGTTCGGACCTGACGTTCGGCCTCGAAGTCGAAGCGAATCTCATCGGCCAGAACGGGCATCTCATGGCCGAACTCCATCGCCAGGTGAATCACCCGGCGATGATGCTGATCTTTGACGCGGCCAACATCGTCTGCCAAGGGTACTCGACCAAGGAAACATACGAGCAATATCTGGCCATGAAGCCGGCGCTCGGTTGGATGCACATCAAGGACTACAAAACGCCCAAGGGTCTGAAGAAGCAAGCGCACGTCGATGAAGACGCGATGAAGAACTTCTGCCCCGCCGATCAAGGCGACGGCGGCCACGAAAAAATCCTGGCCGATTTCAAGACGATGATTCCGGCGCTCGAGAGGAAGCTCAAGAAGCGCGGCATCCCCGGCGTGTTCCTCGACCTTGAGCCGCATGTCAAAGGAGGCGGCCAATACGGCGGCTTCAGCGGACCCGACGGCATGGGCGTGGCCCTCCGCGGGTTGCAGCGCGTCCTCGACAAGGTCGGCATCGAGTATCACCTCCGCGATTTCGAAGATATCCTCGCGGCCCGCGGGAAGTAGTGTGGGCTTCAGCCCACACGAAATGCATTTCAGAAAACAAGCAACGCAAATTACAAACGTAAAATAACGTTGCTTGGTTTGACCAGAATTTTTGACGCGTGGGTTAATACCCACGCCACTTACAATGTCCGACCAACTCATCACGATCGAGCGTTACAAGTTTCAACCCCAAGCGGAAACCGCTCGGATTGCCCTCGATCAAGCGGGCATCCCGGCGTTTCTGCAAGGGATCTTCGGCAGCAACACCGGACTGTCGACCGGCATCACCAGCGGTTGGATCGAGCTGCAAGTGGAACCGTCGCGCGTTTCGGAAGCCCGAGCGATATTGGAAAGCACGCCTGGCTTGCTCTGGGAAGATACGCCGGATGACAGCAATCTCGATGACAACAAATGTTTGTCTTGCGGCGCGGTGATGCCCGCGAAATCGACGCGTTGCCCCGCGTGCGGTTGGAGCTTTCTCGATCAGCCGGCGGAGTAAGCGTAGACGAAATTTGTAGCTGAAGTCGTAAGACTTCAGAGAATTCACGTTGAACCGCGACAACACCAGCTCATCTGAGGTCTCACGATCTCAGCTACGAAGGAGAGTGCCACCCAGACTCTTCCCTCGCTCCCGAACCTCTCTTAAGATAACGGCTCCCGCGTCTTGCGGATTGAGCATCCTCCTTGGCCCTTCAGGAGTTTCTGTCATGATTCGTTGTCGCGCGTTCTGTTCTATTCTGTCGCTGCTGCTTTCGGCCGCTGTTGGATTTGCCGCCGATGCCCCGGCCCAAACACCTCTCACCAAATTAACTCCTGCTATGCAAAAAACGTCGTTCGGCAAACTCCCTACCGGCGAAGAAGTCACCAAGTACACGCTTTCGAACGGAACCGTGACGTTGAACCTGATCGACTTCGGCGCGGCGATGCAATCGGTCATCGTCCCCGACAAGAACGGCAAGGCCGAAAACGTCACGCTCGGGTTCGACGACCTGGCGGGCTACCTGAAGCACAAAGCGCACTTCGGCTGCACGATCGGCCGCTACGGCAATCGCATTGCCAAGGGCAAGTTCACCTTGAACGGCAAAGAATACACGCTCGCCACGAACAACGGCCCGAATCACCTGCACGGCGGACCCGGCGGGTTCGACCGCGTGATGTGGAAGGCCGAACCGATTACCGATTCGCGCGGCCAAGCGGTGAAGTTCACCTACCGCAGCAAGGACGGCGAAGAAGGTTATCCCGGCAACCTCGACGTCGCGGTGACGTACATCCTCACGCCGCAGAACGAAGTCATCATCGACTACTCTGCGAAGAGCGACGCCGACACCGTGTTCAACCCGACGAACCACGCCTATTGGAATCTCGGCGGCGTGAGCGCCGGCGGGACGACCGGCGGCGAAGTGCTGGACCATGTCTTGCAACTCGAAGCGGACAAGTACCTGCCCGTCGATGCGACGTCGATTCCCACGGGCGAACTCGCGCCCGTCGCCGGGACGAAGATGGACTTTACGAAGCCCAAGGCACTCGGCGCGCAGATCAAGGAATTCAAGGAAGCCTCGACCGCCAAGCCGGCGAACCCCAACGGCGGGTACGATCACTGCTACGTCGTCCGCAATAGCGACAGCAAGAAACCGGTCCTCGCGGCGAAGATCCGCGACCCCAAGAGTGGCCGCGTGATGGAAATCTCGACGACCGAGCCGGGCATCCAACTCTACACGGCGAACTATCTCGACGGCGGCGACATCAACGGCGGGTACAAGCAGCACCACGCGTTCTGCTTGGAGACACAGCACTACCCCGACTCGCCGAATCAAAAGGATTTTCCCACGACGACGCTCAAAGCCGGCGACTCGTTTCACAGCGTGACGGTACACAAGTTTAGTGTGGAGTAGGTGCGGCTGTGCCGCACAAACGACGCGGTATGACCGGAGCGAAAGCTGCTGAATCCCCAAAAACTTCGACCGCGCTTTCTGACTGCTGAGCGTTTTCAATTTGGGGAATCTGCTCTGCGCCCGGCACAGCCGGGCCTACGGATCGCCGCTAAACGAGCAACTTTCTTGTTTAGCGGCGACTCGCAGAGGAGCGTTTTTTCAAGATCCTACGAAAAGCTCCCAGATCCCCACGGATCTGGGAGCTTTTTTCGTCCGTTATCACAAACGATGACGTCCTTGTAACAAAACCCCGGCGGTGACGCTGGGGGGCTTAGTGAGATACAACGACGACCACTAAACCCGCCAGATTCCGCAAACCCCGGAGTGCCTATGCTGCAAATGATCGAAATGACTGCGTGTTGGTGAAAGAGAGAGCATCGACACGCGGTACTGAAAAAGGCCTTGCTCGCTAACGACCTAACGAGAGAGAGGTTCGCCCCAGCTTGAAGCATCCTTCCACCCGGCTCGCTTATGCGAGCCGGGTGGTTTTTTTGCGCTATGACGCAAGCGTGTTGGGTAGGTTTACCTACCCAACACGCTTGCGTCATAGCGATCAGCAATAAGAGAAATCTGCAGCTGATTTCTACACAGCTCTCATAATCTGCATAGCCCCGAGAAAACCGCTCTCTAGGCGGCTTGGGCAAGTCGGGGTAAAATGCAGAGTCCGCCGCAGCGCCGGCGGCTTGCTCGACTTCTACAACTGCACGGACGATCTGCATGGCTTTGAGCGACATCGTTGTTAAAGGGGCTCGGGAACACAATCTGCGCGGGGTCGATTTGCGCTTGCCGCGCAATCAACTGATCTGCTTGACCGGCGTGAGCGGCTCCGGCAAAAGCTCGCTCGCGTTCGACACGCTCTATGCCGAAGGCCAGCGCCGCTACGTCGAATCCTTGAGCAGCTTCGCGCGCCAGTTTCTCGGCCAAATGCCCAAGCCCGAAGTCGAATCGCTCAGCGGCCTGAGTCCCACGATCTCGATCTCGCAAAAATCGAGCGGCCAAAACCCGCGTTCGACCGTCGGCACGATCACCGAAATCTACGACTACCTCCGCGTCCTCTACGCCCGCGTCGGCCAAGGCCACTGCCCGCAGTGCGGCCAGGCGATTACAGCGCAATCGCGCGAGCAGATCATCGAACGCATCCTGCAGTTCCCCGAAGGAAGCCGGCTCTACATCCTCGCGCCTGTCGTCCGTCAACAGAAGGGCGAGCACAAGGATTTGTTCGTCGATCTGGTCAAGCAGGGCTTCAATCGTGCCCGCGTCGATGGCGTCGTGCAGCCGATCAGCGACGCGATCAAATTGGACCGGAACCTGCGCCACTCGATCGAGGTCGTCATCGACCGGCTCGTCATCACGCCAAGTGTCCGCGGGCGTTTGGCCGAAGCGGTGGAGCTGGGCCTTAAGTTCGGCGAAGGGACGTTGATTCTCGCACCCGAGGAAGGTGCCTCGCTCGCCGCGCCGCAAGTCTCGCGCGAAGATCTCGAAGACGCCGAGAACGAGGACCTCGGGGCGCGGCCCGAAGAAGCCGAAGGTCCGCAAGGCGTCAAACGCAAAGCCAAAGCGACCACTGGCAAGAGCAAGGTCCGTCTCGGCGTGCCGGGCGATATCACGATGTCGAGCGACTACGCGTGCAACGCGTGCGGCCTCAGTTTCGAGCCGCCGACGCCGCAGCTCTTTAGCTTCAACAGTCCGCAAGGGATGTGCCCGACCTGCTCGGGTCTCGGCGAAGTTTTTACGTTTGATCCGGTCTTGCTCGTGCCGGAGCCGAAGCTGTCGTTCAAGGACGGCGCGGTCGAACTGATCGGCAAGTGGAAAGAGATGGGCCGCTGGCGGCGGCATATTTATCAAGGCGTCGCCGATACGATCGAACGCAAGCGCGAGTGGGAAGAAGGAACGCTGCTCGAAAGTCCCTGGAACAAACTGACCGACGAGCAAAAGGCAATCTGGCTGCATGGCACGGGCGACGAGCATATCACGTTCACGTGGCGCGGCGGGAACTCGCCGCAAAAGTACGGCGGCGTGTGGGAAGGCCTCATTCCGCAGTTTCTCGAGCGCTATCGCGGCACGGAATCCAAGACACATCAGGTCGCCCTTGAAAAGTACATGACCGTGACGCCGTGCCTCGATTGCGGCGGCACGCGGCTCAAGCCGCAATCGCGCGCGGTGCGCCTGACCACGGCGAACGAGACCTTTCACGGCGAATCGACGCTGACGCTGCCGCAAGTCTGCGCGTTGTCGGTGAGCGATGCCGAGGCGTATTTTGCGAGCCTGCAACTCGACACAACGGGTCTCTTGATCGCGGCCGAACTCCTCAAGGAAATCCGCGGCCGGCTGGGCTTTCTCGTGAATGTCGGGCTCGAGTACCTGACACTTGATCGCACCGCGCCGACGCTTTCCGGCGGCGAATCGCAACGCATTCGCCTCGCCAGCCAGATCGGCTGCGGCCTCGTCGGCGTCATGTACATCCTCGACGAACCGTCGATCGGCTTGCATCCGCGCGACAACGACAAATTGATTCACACGCTGCAACAACTCCGCGACCGCGGCAACACGGTCATCGTCGTCGAGCATGACGAAGACACGATGCGCGCGGCCGACATGCTCGTCGATTTCGGCCCGGGTCCCGGCGTGCGCGGCGGCGAAGTTGTTGCTAGCGGCGATCTCGAAAAGATCTGCAAGTCGTCGCGCAGCCTCACAGGCAAGTTCCTCAGCGGCCGCGAAAAGATCGAAATTCCGGCCGAACGCAAACCGCCCGGCGACAAGTGGCTGCGGGTGCGCAACGCGCGGCACAATAACCTGAAAAACGTTGACATGGACATCCCGCTCGGGTTGTTCGTCTGCGTCACCGGCGTCTCCGGCTCGGGCAAGAGTTCGCTGGTCAACGACATCTTGGTCGAGGCGTTGCACCGCGACCTCAACGCTGGCGTCGGCACACCCGGGGCGTTCGACACGATCGAAGGGCTATCGCACCTCGACAAACTGATCGCGATCGACCAATCGCCGATCGGCCGGACGCCGCGCTCCAACCCCGCGACCTACATCAAGGTCTTCGACGACATCCGCGACCTCTACGTGAAGCTGCCTGAGGCCAAGGCGCGCGGCTACAAGCCGGGGCGCTTCAGCTTCAACGTCGCCGGCGGGCGCTGCGAAGCGTGCGAAGGGAACGGCAGCAAGAAGCTCGAGATGGACTTTCTCGCCGACGTCTGGGTCACCTGCCCCGTCTGCGAAGGGAAGCGGTTCAATCGCGAAACGCTGCAAATTCTCTTCAAAGGCAAATCGATTGCCGATGTCCTCGAAATGGACATTCAAGAAGCGCTCACGCACTTCGAGAACGTTCCCGACGTGCGGCACAAACTGCAAACGCTGCACAACGTCGGGTTGGATTACCTGAAGCTCGGCCAATCGTCGCCGACACTCTCGGGCGGCGAAGCGCAGCGCATCAAACTCGCGCGCGAACTGGTCAAGAAAAGCACCGGGCGGACGCTGTACTTGCTCGACGAGCCGACGACCGGCTTGCACTTCGCCGACATCAAGTTGTTGCTCAACGTCTTGCACAACTTCGTCAAGGCGGGCAACACGGTGCTGGTCGTCGAGCACAATCTCGACGTGATCAAGACAGCCGACTGGCTGATTGACTTGGGGCCCGAAGGAGGCCGCGGCGGCGGACTCATCATCGGCAACGGCACGCCGGAGGATTTGGCCACGGGTAAAGCACTGCATCAAGTCAACTCTGAATCAACCGGGGACTTACGTCCGCCGGCTCAGGAAAAAAAATCCCGAATCCCCAATCCAGAATCCCCAATCCCTGTCTTCAGCCACACCGGCGTCGCGCTCGCAAAGCTCTTCGACACACACCACCGCGACACGGCGAACAAGATCGTCAAACCGGTGACCACGACGCTGCGCGGCGAGATTCACGACGCGACGAAGAAGAAACCTCCGGAAGAAGCCCGCGCGATCATCGTCCGCGGCGCGCGGCAGCACAACCTGAAGGGCGTCGATGTCGAAATCCCGCGCGACAAGATGACTGTCTGCTGCGGGCTCAGCGGCTCGGGCAAGAGCTCGCTCGCGATGGACACGATCTACGCCGAAGGTCAGCGTCGCTACGTCGAGAGCCTCAGCTCCTACGCGCGGCAGTTCGTCGGCCAAATGCAAAAGCCGCGGCTCGAACATATCGAAGGGCTCTCGCCCGCGATCGCGATCGAGCAAAAACACCTCGGCCACACGCCGCGCTCGACCGTCGGCACGGTGACCGAGATTTACGACTACTTCCGCATCTTGATGGCGCGCTTGGGCCAGCCATATTGCCCCGCGTGCGCTGTGCCGATCGGGACGCAGACGTCCGACACGATCATCGACAAGCTGCTTGAATTTCCGAGCGGCACCAAGATGTACCTCGCCGCGCCGCATGTCATCGACGCGGGTGAGAACTACGGCGCGCTGTGGGACGAACTGAAATCGTTCGGATATCAACGCGTGCGCGTCGATGGCGAGACGCACCTGTTAGAAAAACCGCCGACGCTCGACCGCCGCCGCAAGCACGCCGTTGAAGTGATCATCGACCGGATCACGATCAAGCCCGACGCCCGCTCGCGCATTGCGGATAGCGTCGAGAAGGGCCTCGACCTGGGTCTCGGCGTGATTCACGCGGTGCTGGTAAACGAGGACCTGCCGGAGCCGAAGTGGCAAGTCCATGTCTTCAGCCAGCACCTCGCTTGCCAGCAGTGCGGCACCAGCTACGAACGCCTGGCCCCGCATCATTTTTCGTTCAACAGCTCGCTCGGCTGGTGTCCGACGTGCGAGGGACTCGGCACGCAACTCGGCGCGAATCCGGCGGCGCTCCTGCGTGATCCGAAACTCACGCTCCGCGAAGGGGCCGTGCTTCTCTGGCCGCAAGTCTCTCAGCCGCTCTTCGATGCGATGCTCGCGGCGCTGGGGCAACAACTGCAAGTCCCGCTCGACTTGGCGTTCGACTCGCTCCCCTCGCGCCAACGCCGGATCGTCATGTACGGCACGGGCGAAGAATGGATCAACGTCCCGCGCCCTGAAGAAAACACGAGCAAGTCCAAGCCCAAAGGCAAATCCCCCAATCCCGCCTCTCCCTGGTTCCGTTACCAATACAAAGGTCTCTACCCGGCCCTTGAAGAAGCGGCGAAGCTCTCGCCGTCGCTCCGCGCGCGGCTCGATCACCTGGTCACCGAAGTCGAATGCGCCACCTGCGGCGGCAGCCGGCTGCGCGAAGACGCCGCGGCGATGCAGTTCCGCGACCGGACGATCCACGATCTTTGTTCATTCCCGCTCGGCCAGTTGGCGGCCGAGTTGAAGACCTGGGACCTGAAGGGCGACGCGCTCAAGATCGCCGGCGAGATCATTCGCGAGATTCGCAATCGAGTGCAGTTCCTGGTCGAAGTCGGCTTGGAGTACCTGTCGATTTCGCGGCCCGCCGCGACGCTCTCGGGCGGCGAAGCGCAGCGTATCCGCCTCGCGAGCCAAGTTGGCAGCGGCCTCTGCGGCGTGTTGTACGTCCTCGACGAACCGACGATCGGCTTGCATCCGCGGGATAACCTGCGCTTGATCAAGGCCCTGGAAAAGCTCCGCGACCTGGGCAACACGTTGCTGGTCGTCGAGCATGACAAGGACGTCGTCAACAGCGCCGATCAGTTGCTCGATTTTGGACCTGGGGCCGGCGAGCATGGCGGCAACGTCGTCGCCCGCGGCACGCCGAAGCAGGTTGCGAAGAATCCGGACAGCATCACCGGGCCGTACTTGAGCGGCACGAAGCAAATCTCGATGCCGTCGAATCGGCGGCTGAACAGCGGCACGATGACGTCGCTCCGCGACATCGCCCGGGCCGGGAATCGCGGGTTTCCGAGCAAAAAACCGACGATGTCGAGCGGCGAGCCGGAGTTCCTTGAGATCCTCGGCGCGCGGCATAACAACCTGCGCAATGTCAGCGTCAAAATTCCGCTCGGTACCCTCACCGCCATCGGCGGCGTCAGCGGCTCGGGCAAGAGTTCGCTCATCGAGGACGTCCTCTACAACGCGCTCGCGCGGACATTGCATCGCGCGGCGTTGATTCCCGGCGCGCACGACGCGATCAAGGGGATCAACCTGATCAACAAAGTCATCCGCGTCGATCAGCAAGCCCTCGGCAACACGCCGACGAGCAATCCCGCGACCTACACCGGCGTGTTCGACCTGATTCGCCAGTTGTACTCGCAACTGCCCGATTCCAAAGTGCGCGGCTACACCGCGCGGCGGTTCAGCTTCAACGCGCCGGGCGGGCGCTGCGAAGCGTGCGAAGGAAACGGCCAAAAGAAAATCGAGATGCACTTCCTCCCGGACATCTGGGTCACTTGCGACAACTGCGCGGGCAAGCGCTACAACCCCGAAACGCTCGCCGTGAAATTCCACGGCCACACGATCGCCGACGTCCTGGAAATGTCCTGCGGCCGCGCGTTGGCCCTCTTCGAGAACATCCCCAAGATTCGCCGCGTCCTGAAAACGCTCTGCGACGTTGGGCTCGATTACCTGCGCCTCGGCCAGCCAGCGCACACTCTCTCGGGCGGCGAGGCACAGCGCGTCAAGCTCTCGGCCGAACTCGGCCGGCCCGACACCGGGCGGACGCTGTACCTGCTCGACGAACCGACGACCGGGTTGCACTTCGAAGATATCGCGAAGCTGTTGGAGGTCGTTCAGCGTCTGGTTGACCTTGGCAATACTGTTGTCGTGATCGAGCACAATCTGGACATGCTCAAGGCAGCCGACTGGCTCATCGAGATGGGACCCGAGGCCGGCGCCGCGGGCGGGCAAGTCGTCTTCGCCGGAACGCCCGAGGGGCTGGTCGAATACGGCGGCGCGAAGAAGAAAGCGACGAAAACGGCTGCCGCAAAACCACGCAAGTCGAAGAAGTCCGATGAGGCAGCGGAGTCGATCGACGCGGACGCGCTTTACGGAATTCGTTCGAATCTCGTCTCGCACACGTCCGCCGCGCTCGGGCCCGTCATGGCCGAATCGACGAGCGTCTATCGCGAGCCGCACGATCCGTTCGAGGCCGACAAGAAACAATCCGGCGATGTCGAGATCGACGATGTCGGCCGCACGGTCAAGATGCCGTGGGAAGCCGACGGCCAGCGCTGGCACACGCACGATCGGGTGGGCCGCAACGGCGAGCCGTGCAAATGGGACGGCCGCATTCTCGAAGAGACCGTCAAACGCCTCGAAAAACTCGGCGACTTTTCGACGAATTGGAACGAGCGGACAGTCGTCGAAATGACGGGCGAGAAAAAAGCTGATGGCTGGTTCGTCCACGCGCTGACCGGCGAGCAATGGGTCTTGAAGCTCAAGTTCCGCGTCGCCAAATCGTCGTTCCAGCGCGAGACACTCGTCGAGCGTTTCAAACTCAAACCGTTCAACGAGCTGCCGGACCTGCCGGTCTACGGCAACGAGCCGCGCATCAAATGCACGAACCTCGGCGGACCGTGGCAGGAGATTCAACTCCAGCTTCATTCGTGGGACGAGATCAACAACGACAACTACTGGACGTTCCTCGAAGAGGCGGCTGCGGGCTTCCAAAAGTTCACCGACCGTGTCGCGTCGAACCCCGAGAACGTGATGCCGTGGAAGGTGCTCGGCCAGAAGTGGCACTTCGCGCGCAAGGGCTTCCCGCCGGGGAAGAAAGTCGCGTGGGACAACGAGACGCTGATGGAACTCTGCGAGCTGCTGCAAACGGCCGCGCCCAAGGCGCAGTTCCTTTGGAACAACCAAACGATGGTCAACGTCATGCTGCCCGGCCGCCGCGACCCGTGGGCGCAGGTTTTCACCAAGAAACTTTCGGCGATCGAACTGCACCTGCACGGCCCCAAGGGCCAATTCCCCTACGGGCGAATTTTGGATCTCGCGGTCGAACCGGAACTCGACACACTCAAAGGCGACGCCGATGTGATTCGGCTGAAGCTCCTAAGCGGCGAGCACTTGGAGAAGGGAAATTTGTCGGAGTTCCTCAAGGAACACGCGTCGGCGACAATGTAGCCAACTTGCCCCGCAAGTTGGCAGGAGCGCGGCACGACGCCAACATGCCGCAAACGATTTACGACACACAACGCCCCGCGTCCGCACATGCCGACTCGCGGGGCGAGATCGGCTACATTCACACCTCGCCGTAGCTCGAAGCCATGCTTCGAGCGAGATGATTTCCTGAACAGCTTCGAACATCAGAAGCGGCATCCAAAGTGGCCTGCTTGCCCCGCGAGCAGGAACCTCCAGAGGCGGTTCCGTTTCTGAAAAACTACGTCGATTCTAAGCTCGTTACGCTCGTAGCATGGCTACAAGCTACAGGAAATGCCGCCGCTTTCTTGCTACAATGGTCCCACGCGCGCGAACCATTTGCCGCGAGCTGCGTCTATCTCTTCAACAGCAGACAAAAAACCCGTAATTGCCCGATGCATTTATTAAGTGAACTGCGCCGCCGAATCGCGGCCGCGCTCTCTGGAATCGCCGACCCGACGCCTGAGTTGCTCGACATGGTCCGGCCGAGCCAAGACCCCAAGTTCGGCGACTACCAGGCCAACTGCGCCATGCCGCTCGGCAAGACGCTCGGCCAGCCGCCGCGTAAGATCACCGAGCAAATCGTCGCGAACCTAAAGATCGACGACCTCTGCGAGACGCCCGAAATCGCCGGCCCGGGGTTCATCAACCTGAAACTTCGCAACGAGGTCCTGGCCAAGCTCACCAGCGAGGCCGCGCGGGATGAGCGCCTTGGCGTGCCGCTGACGGCGACGCCGCGGACGTATGTCGTCGACTACTCGGGTCCGAACGTCGCCAAGCCAATGCACGTCGGCCACATTCGCTCGACGGTGATCGGCGATTCGTTGGCGCGGATTCTGCGCTTCGAAGGGCACCGCGTCATCGGCGACAACCACGTCGGCGACTGGGGGACGCAGTTCGGGATGATCCTGTATGGGTATAAGAACTTCGTCGATGCGGCCGCGCTAGCGGCGAAGCCGGTCGATGAACTCGCGCGGCTCTACAAGCTCGTGCGGCAGTTGGTCGACTACCACTCCGCAATTGCGGAGCTGCCAAAGCAACGCGCCGCACTCGACGCGCGGGCGGCGGAGCTGACACGACTCGAAGCCGAGAAACCGGCCGATCCGAAAGAAGCCAAGAAGCACGACAAGACGCTCCGCCAAAAGCGCGAGAGCCTGGCCGAAGCGCGGGACGAACTCGCCGGCTTGGAAAAGAAAGTCGCGAAGGTCGAAGCGGATGCGAACCTGAAAAAGCTCGCCGCCGAACATCCCGAGATCGGAGCCGCGGTTCTGCGCGAAACGGCGAAGCTGCACGAAGGCGACGTCGAAAATAAAAAACTCTGGGAGCAATTCCTGCCCGCGTGCCGTGCCGAGATCGACCGGATTTACGACCGGTTGAACATCAAGTTTGATACGCAACTCGGCGAGAGCTTCTTCCATGATCGGCTTGCACCTGTCGTGAAGGAACTGCTCGACAAGAAGATCGCCACCGAGAGCAACGGCGCGACGGTCGTGTTCCTCGATGGCTTCGACAACCCGATGCTGGTGCGGAAGCAAGACGGCGCGTTTTTGTACGCGACGACGGACCTGGCGACGATTCAGTATCGCCTGGAGCAGTACCAGCCCGACGCGATTTTGTACGTTGTCGATCATCGGCAGAGTTTGCACTTCGAACAGCTCTTTGCCGCGGCGCGGAAGCTGTGGGGCCTCGATGGTATTGAATTACAACACATCAAGTTCGGCACGGTGCTCGGCAAGGACGGCAAGCCATACAAGACGCGCGAAGGAACGGCCGAAGGGCTCGATTCGCTGCTCGATGAAGCAATCAACCGTTCCGAGAAGCTCGTTACGGAACTCGATACAGCCAAGGAAACGCCGCAGTTCTCGCCCGCCGAACGGCAACACATCGGCCAGGTCGTTGGATTGAGCGCGGTGAAGTACGCCGACCTTTGCCAGAATCGCGAAAGCGATTACGAGTTCGACTTCGACAAGATGTGCGCGACCAAAGGCAACACCGCGGCGTACATGCAGTACGCGTACGCCCGCACGCGCGGGATTTTCGAAAAGGCCGGCGGAGCAGCGAAGCTTGGAGACACTGGGAAGATCGACAAGTCGGCCGCGCTGCAACTCGATTCGCCCAAGGAGCGAGCGCTGGCCGTGGCGTGCCTGCGCTTCGCCGAAGCTCTCGACGGCGTGATCGCCGATTATCGGCCGCACCTTTTGACAGCCTACCTTTTCGAGTTGAGCAATGTGTTCAACTCGTTTTACGAAGAATGCCCGGTTGTCGGGGCGCCGACGCCGGTTGCCTTTCAAACACGGCTCACGCTTTGCTACTTGACCGAACGGATTATCGCGCGGGGGCTGGATTTGCTCGGGATCGAAACGGTTGAGCGAATGTAAACACATTAGCCCCCGGTCAATGACCGGGGGGGAACGACGTCTGATTTCAATGCAGCTATGACGCAAGCGTTGATCAAGCGCGAATCAAGAACAATTCATTTTCAGAACAGAAACACAGAAAGCACAGAATGTCACCACAACACCCGTCCGATGAACATGCGGACGATCAGAACGAACAAAACGACGCCGCCGAAAGCGAAGACGAAGAATCTTCTGCCGAGGCACCAACGAAACTAAGCGCCGCCGCGGCCGAAGAACTCCGCGCACGGGTTCTCGCGCACATTCGGCATCCGAATTACAAACCGGTCAAGCCCAAGGTCATTGCCAAGCAGTTAGAGCTGGACGAAGAGATGTTTCGCCATCTCAAGCGGGCGATCAAGCGGATGGTCAAGAGCGGCGAGCTAGCCTGGGGGAGCAAGCACCTGGTCCACGCGCCGAAAGCCGCCGCTGCAGCACCGATCCCAACGATCAAAAAATTTGAAGCGGTGAAACTTGCCGGCGACCGCGTCATTGGCGTCTTTCGCCGCGCCGCCGCCGGGTTCGGCTTTGTCCGCCCTGCCGGGACGCCGCGTGAAGCCGAACGGACGATGGACATCTTCATCGACCGCAACGACACGCTCGACGCGGCTAGCGGCGACACCGCCGCGGTCAAGCTCGGCCGCAAGCCACGCCGCGGCCGCGATCAGCCGTCTGGCGAGATCGTCGAAGTCATCGAGCGCGAGACGCACCGCTTTGTCGGCAGCTACTTTGAAGCCAACGGCAACGGCTATGTCCAAACCGATGGCAAAATCTTTGGCCAGCCGATCCTCGTCGGCGACGCCGGCGCGAAGAATGTCCAGATCGACGACAAGGTCGTTATCGAAATGGTCCGCTTCCCCAACGCCACGAGCGAAGGCGAAGGTGTCATCGTCAACGTCCTCGGCGCTCGCGGCCAGCCGGGCGTTGACACGCAGATGATCATCGCCGAGTACAACCTGCCCGGCGAGTTCTCGGACGAAGTGCTCCACGCCGCGACGGCCGAAGCCGACAAGTTCACCGCCGCCGAAGGAACCTTGCCCTCGTATCGCCGCGACCTCACGGCCGAGACGATCATCACGATCGACCCGGCGACAGCCCGCGACTTTGACGATGCGATTAGTCTCACGCGCGACGACAAAGGGTTCTGGACGCTCGGCGTGCATATTGCCGACGTCTCGCACTTCGTGCAGCCCAAGACGGTCCTCGACCGCGAAGCGTACGAGCGCGCGACGAGTTGCTACTTGCCCGACCGCGTCATTCCGATGTTGCCCGAGGTGATCTCGAACAACCTGGCGAGCTTGCAGCCCGACCGCGTGCGCTACACGCAGACATGCTATATCCAATTCTCGCCCGAGGGCGTGGTCACGCACACCGAAGTTTGTCTCGGCGCGATCAAGAGCTGCCGCCGGTTCTCGTACGAAGAGGTGGACGAGTACCTGGCCGATCGCGCGGCGTGGAAAAGCAAACTGACGCCGCCGGTGCACAAACTCCTCGCGGACATGCACGAGCTGGCGATGATGCTCCGCAAAAAGCGCTTCACGCGCGGCGCGCTGGAACTTTCGATGCGCGAAGTTCGCATCACGCTCGGGCCCGATGGTACGGTCAGCGGCGCCGCGGCAACGGTGAACACCGAAAGCCACCAGATGATCGAAGAGTTCATGCTCGCCGCGAACGAAGCGGTCGCGCGGCTGCTCTTTAACCGGGACTGGCCGTTCCTGCGGCGCGTACACGGCAAGCCTGACCCGCGGCGGCTGAAGCAACTGACCGAGTTCGTGCAGGAGCTGGGCATCGAATGCGAGAGCCTGGAAAGCCGGTTCGAGCTGCAGCGAGTTTTGCACGAAGTGAACGGCAAGCCGACGCAGTACGCGGTGAATTACGCGATGCTGCGGAGCTTGCAGCAAGCGGTTTATAGCCCCAAGGAGGAGGGGCATTACGCCCTCGCGAGCGATTGCTATTGTCACTTCACGTCGCCGATTCGGCGGTATCCGGATCTCACGGTGCATCGCCTGATCCGCGCGATCGTGATGAAGGAAAAGCCGATCAACGATTACGCGGCACTCGAAATCCAGGGCGAGCATTGCTCGAACCGCGAACGCCGCGCCGAAGCGGCCGAGCGCGAGCTGACCAAGCTCAAGCTGCTCAGCTACATGAACCAGCGCATCGGCGAAGAAATGGACGCCGTCATCACGGGCGTCGAAGATTTTGGCATCTTCGTCCAGGGGACCGCGATCCCGGCCGAAGGACTCCTGCACACGAGCGCGCTGGCCGACGATTACTACGACTACGACCGCAAGCAGCACCGCCTGACCGGCCGCCGCTCGGGCCGTGTCTTTCGCCTCGGCGACAAGATCAACGTCCGCATCGCGCGGGTCGATCTCGATCGCCGCGAGTTGGATTTTCGTCTGGCCGAAGAGCCGGTCGATGCCGACGAAACGCCGAAAAATCCAGGCGAGCTCGAATTCGGGTTCCGCGAACGGAAGCACGTGCCGGCGGGGAAGAAACCGCCGAGCCGCGGCCCGGGGCGCTTCAGCGGCAAGAGCAGCAAACGGACGAGTCAAGAACCGCCGCGCGGGAAGAAGAAACGACGCAAATAATTGCCACGCGCAAAAATTAGCCCCCCGTCAATGACGGGGGGAATCACGCGTTGAGCTACGGCAGATTCTCAATTCCAAGGATCGTGGTTAAACGAAATCTCGAAGCGTAGTGCGTCTGCGCATTTTGCAGCCCGACGCGTAAGCGAGGGAGTCAACTATTTCAACTCCCTTGCTTACGCCGCGGGCTGCTATTGGGATCTCAAACCGTTCACCAGCCGCCGCCGTAGTTGTAGTGCCGAATAAACGGGGCCATGTTCGAGCGATAGCTGTTCGTCGGAAAGTAGGTGCTGTTGCGATAACCCGAGGGATAAGGGTTGTAGCCATACCCGCCGTAGGTCGGGAAAACGCCGTTGTTAATTGGCGGGTAGAAACCGCCGCCGCCGTAACCGCCGTAATAGCCACCGCCGCCGATGTTGATATTGATCCCCTGAGCTTGGGCCGATTGGCTGGCGACCAAACCCGCGGCGAGGACTAGAGCTGCCGCCAACAAAGGACGGGCATAACGCTTATACATAACGAAGCTCCTAGAAAAGTATTCGTGCGTCCGCCGGGTTCGCCGAGAGAGGAACCTACAGGGGAGTCGCTTCAGACGACTAAGCGAGCGAGCAGAGAGTCGCCGGACAGAGAAACTTGAATGTTTTCTAAAAATATTTTTGCAGGGCGTTGAAAGGGATATTCTCCAAATAGTTCAACGAATGCCGTGCAATTTGGGGACAAATGAAGCGCAGAAAAAACGCACTCCTCCAGGGGACGCGCGTTTGAGTTCGGATCAAGCCACTGCGTTTGTGCGGCACAGCCGCACCTACGGTTACTGCGGAAATCCATACGGGCTGACATAACCCGCGCGGTACGGATACGGCGTGTAGAACGTCCGGTAACCGGTGTAGGGGAAATAGTTCGTCGTGTAGATGTACGGGCTGTAGTTGTACGCGCCGTAACCATACCCGCGATAACCGGCAGTGTAATAGGTCGCATACGTCGGGAACCCGACGGGTGTCACATAACCGTAGGGGTTGTAGCCCGGATAAAACCCGCTGGGGTAATACGAACGATACGAGCCCGAAGGATAAAACCCGGGGGCCGCGCCGTAGGTAATCGTGTACTGGGCTTGAGCAGACTGGCTGGCCAAGACAGAGGCCGCGACGACAACAACGGCCAGCAGCAAGAGACGTGAGCAACACTTGAACATGGTTGTTTCCTTATAAAAGAAGGTATCAATTCAAAAGACGGCAGCCGGCCGCAGAATGCCCGGCCGCTACTTGATACTGTAAGCAGAACCGAGGCCAGAATGTTGGAAAATATGTAGCTGAATTCGTAAGAATTCAGAGGTTAACAGGGGCGATTGAGTAATCGCATGACGTTTCTCTAAGCCCAGGGGGTTCATCCCCCTGGGCTTAGAATCAGCTTTTTCACAGCATTTCGCGTTTACCGTCCCACGAGCATCTTCCGCGCCCGGGCTTGCATCCGTTCATACAGCTCGATGTAATCCCGAGCGCTGCGGTTCCAGGACCAATCTTGCCGCATCCCGGCCTGCACCAGCTTTTGCCAAGCCGGCGCATTGGCATAGAGCTCGAGTGCCCGCTTGATCGCGTCGGCCAGGGCCATCGGGTGATACTCGTCAAAGGCAAAGCCCGTCGCGGTCCCTTTTTCGAGCGTCGCTTCGTTGACGTCGGTGATCGTATCGACCAAGCCGCCCGTCGCGCGGACGATTGGCACCGTGCCGTAGCGCAGGGAATACAACTGGCTCAAGCCGCACGGCTCGAACCGGCTCGGCATCAAGAACATGTCGGCGGCCGCTTCCAGCCGATGAGCCAGCGGGTCCGAGAAGTCGAACTTCACCGCGAGCTTGGCCGGATAGCGTTCGGCGAGTTTCGCGAGCTGATCCTGAATCGCTGGATCACCTGTGCCGAGGAACGCCCATTGTTCTTTATGCTCCGACGACGGCAGCCAATCGCGCAGAACATCGAGGATCAAATCGAAACCCTTTTGCTCGGCCAAGCGTCCGACCGAGACGATCAACGGCACGTCACTAACAACGGGCAGCCCGAGTTCTTGCTGCAACGCCGCCTTATTCGCGGCTTTGCCTTTGATGGCCGAAGCGATGTCGTAGTTCTTGGCAAGCAACGAATCGGTCGCGGGGTTCCACTGGTCCGTGTCGATGCCGTTGAGAATGCCCGCGAGAACTTCGCGGCGATTTTGCAGGACGCCTTCGAGCCCGCAACCCAGGGCCGAGGTTTGAATCTCGCGCGCGTACGTGGGACTCACGGTGCTGATCGCGTCGGCGAAGACGAGACCCGTCTTGAGCAAGTTCAGCTTGCCGTGGCACTCCATCTGGGTCCAGTTGAAGTACTTCCAATCGAGGCCAGTAAGGAGCATGTCCCAATGCCAGAACGAACCTTGATACGCCAGGTTGTGCACCGTGAGCAAGCTCGTCGCATTTTCAAAGCCGGGCAGGACGCCGTATTCGATTCGGAGTAGGGCCGGAATGAGCGACGTCTGCCAATCGTTGCAATGTAGAATATCGACGCGCAGGCTGAGTTGGCGGATCGCCTCCATCACCGCGCGGCTAAAGAAGACGAACCGCTCGCAGTTGTCGGCGTAGTCGCCGCCGTTCTCTTGATAGATCCCGGGACGATGAAAGTAGTCAGGCTGATCAATAAAATAGACCGGAACGTCGGTGCCGAGAGAATCGCCAAAAGGGGCGTCGGGAACCGACAGATGGCCGAGCAGAATCCGCGCGCTGACGAGCTTGCTCGCCATGGGGATTTGCAAGGTAATCCCGGTCGGTTCGACGGCGAAATCGGCCTTGGCCACCGCCGAATAATAGGGCAAAAACAGGGTGGTTTGGACCCCCAGCCGGGTCAATTCCAACGGCAGTGCCCCGCAAACGTCGGCTAACCCGCCGGTTTTGCAAAAAGGGACCGCTTCACTGCTAGCAAGGACGACGTGCATCGAAACTCCTGACGAAATTCACTCGCGGGAGTTGCCATCCGTTGCAACCACAAACCTCTAAACATTTTACGCACGAAATCCACACTCGGATCGCGCCTGCTTTCCTGTCCCAAAACCCCATCGGAAAAGAGCCTGAGGGCAAATTCCTTGCCCTCTGGCTTCCTTCAGTTTAACTATTCCGGAACTTCCCTACCATCGACCGTGAAACTCCGGTGGATTGAACTTTCCTCCCATGCCAAGGCACTCATTTCCAAGGCAGGGTGTTGGTTTTGCCGGTGGCAACGGTTAGCCCCAAGCCGAAGACGCGGGCCATGTAGCCGAAGTCGTGAGACTTTGGCGGTGACCCCGTAGCCGAAGTCGTGAGACTTTGGCGGCGACGATTTGAAGCCACGACTTCAGCTACAATGTAGCCAAGGTCGTAAGGCCTTGGACGAGTTGGCCGTGCGATCAGGATCACGCCTTCGGCCATCCAAAGTCTTACGACTTCGGCTACGAAATTTAGCCGAGGTCGTGAGACCTTGGAGCGAACGATCGTAGCCAAGGTCGTGAGACCTTGGAGGCGATAGTGTGGTTCACGCACCAGAGGGACCGTCTGAAGTCTCACGACTTCAGCTACAATGGAGCCGAGGTCATGAGACCTTGAAGATCAACCTCATTACCGTCTGAAGTCTCACGACTTCAGCTACAAAGCATCCAAAGTCTCACGACTTCGGCTACGAATATCGATGCCCTTGCTTCCGGCGGACCTCAGCACGACGATGGCCGAGTACTTCCCGCGCATTCACCGCGCGGCGTTGGTGCTGACGGGCAATCCGTGGGACGCCGACGACTTGGCGCAAGAGACGTTTTTGATTCTGGCACGCGAAGGAGCTCGCTTTGCCGGTCGCAGTCAGTTGGGTACCTGGCTATACGGAATTTTGTTGAACCTGGATCGCCGTCTGCGCCGCCGCGCGGGCACGAACCAGCAAAAGCTGCGTGTGCTGTGGGACGCCGATCAAGCGGCCCCCCGTTCGACCCCGCCGGCCGAAGCGCCGCTCGAGGTCGCCGAATGGCGGGCCAGTTTGTGGAGCTTTGTCGCGCGGCTGCCCGAGGGCCAGCGGCAGGTGTTGGTTCTGCGGTACAGCGAAGAGTTGTCGTACGACGAGATCGCCGCGGCGCTTGAGTGTCCGCTGGGTACGGTCAAGTCGCGCATGTTCCATGGGCTCGCCGCGCTCCGGGAACTTTTGGACAAAGAAGGTGAAGCGGCCAAGAGCATCCCGCGCTTTCCCCAAGAAGACGCATATAGCTGAAGACCCCGTAGCTGAAGTCGTAAGACTTCAGATGATTGAGAGAGATATGTTTAGCGGCCACTCGAAGAGGAGCATTTTTGTAAGAGTCTCCTGCCGATGGGCATACCATCAGCAGGCTTGAGTTGGCGCTGAAGAAGTTTTCCGTAGGATCACACGCATTTCTATGACAACGTTTGTTTTCTGATGAAACCGCAAATTTTCAACGACGATCAGAACGCCGAATCGCGCGCGGAGATCCACGCCGAGACGCGCGACTGGTTTCCAACGGCCGAGAGCCTGGTGCAGCAGCTGAGCAGTGATGCGCAGCGGCTCGCTCAGCGCTATCCGGCTCCGAACACCGCGGCGCTGCTCGCGCAAATGCTCCGCGAACAGGCGGCCGTGACCGGATCGACTTTGAGCGAAGCACTGCAACCCATGCCCGCCGAGCCAGATCGCTTGACCCTCGCGGATTCAGTCCCGCCGCGCCGAGCCCAACGAGCCGCGGCATGGCCGATTCCGCAATTCGCGGCGGCCGCGCTCGTACTCATCGCCGGTTGGTCGCTGCTGCGTTGGTCGGCCGATAAGCCGCTCGCGCCGCATCGTGACCTGACCCAGAAAATCGCCGAGCAATCGCACAATGCCGGAATCGTTGATGCCGCGATGATCCCGGTCGCGATCCCGCATGCGCCGCTGGAGCCGCAAGAGTTTCAAACACTCTCGGCTCCGGAACGCGAAGCGGTGCTCGACCTGCTCGAAGAGCAAGCTCTCGGCACCGTTAGTTTGTCGATTTAGGTTCACACTTCTCTCGTTACCAAGCCCCAGCTTGGTAACGTGAATTGCCAGAAGACTCTGAGTTCAAACGAAGTTCGAGTTGATTTGATCCCGGCAGGGATCAGAGCCATTAGCCGGTGGTCGCGGTACTCCGCGCACCACCGGAAAGCGTCGAAAAGAAATCGGGCACCCCGGCAGGGGTGCGAGCCACACCGAAATGGAACAAGGCTGGCATCCCTGCCGGGATGCTCGAATGAAATTGCAAATGTTCCGGTGGTCGCTGCTCGGCAGCGACCACCGGCTAATCGCTGTGATCCCTCCGGGATCAATGCCAATCACAAACGAAAACGCGACGGTCACTGCTTCGTTCAAGGTTCGTCACATGAGATCAACACTGCTCTTCCTATGCTGCCTAGTTGTTCCAGTCTCGCTTCGCGCGATGGAGAACGACCAGGAAAAAGCGGCCGAGCAATTGTCCGCCGCGACTTGCACCGTGCGCATCGCGGTCACGAAGAACGCTGCGCCGAACGCCGCTCAACCGGGGACTAACGTCCCCGGCTCAGGGAGTGAAGCTCCAACCGAGCGTCGCGCCGCCGAAGAGATCACCGTCTGCACGGGCGTCTCGCTTGGCGACGGATTGCTCGTGACGTTCTTTCCCGCGCCGGCCGATCTGCTCGATCATCCGCCGCGCATTCGCGTGACGCTCCCCGGCGGCGAACAAGCCACGGCCCAGCCGCGCGTCGTCGACCGCACGTCGCAACTCCTGCTCCTCGAAATCA
>JBGSSS010000187.1:0-29737 GCA_041736895.1 Pirellulales bacterium | reverse complement strand
GCCGGCTCCAGCAGCCGTCGGCCTTGTAATAGCAGTACCTCGTCACCCTTTTGTCGCGCCATTCTGGCAGCCTCCTAAGCTGCCAGAATACCATGCGCAAATCTTGTGCCGAACAGTATTGACGAGGGCTGGGGAAGGGGTGGGTTTGAAAGCAAATCTTCGATAAATCAGCAAGCTCCCGTGCATAGTATTTCACGAATTCATGGCCTAACGGCAACTCAGTCACCCCTCCCCAGCCCTCCCCGTTCAGGGGAGGGAGCCAGACGGATTTTTATAGAGGATTGCTTGCCTTACACTTGTCCCGCCACTCGAATCGGAAACCCAAGTTGTTTATCGACCAGATTCCGCAACGGGTGGCCGTTGCGCCAGCGCGTGAGGTTGTCGCAGTAGAAGTTCGTCATGTTGTCGATCCGCCGCGCGCTTTGGCCCGCGACGTGTGGCGTAAGAATCATGTTGGGCAGTGTCCAGAGTTTACTCTCCGCGGGGAGCGGTTCCTCGGCGGCGACATCCGCCGCGGCGGCGAAGAGCGGCCCGTACTCGAGTGCCGCGACCAGGTCGTCTTCGACGACCAACTTGCCGCGGGCCATGTTCAAGAGGATCGAGCCGGGTTTCATCTTCTGGAGCTTCTCACGCGTGATAATCCATTTGGTTTGGGCATTCAACGGCAAGCAAAGGATCGCCACATCGACCATGCTCAGGAGTTCGTCGAGTCGATCGGCGGGCCAGAGTTCCGCGACATGCGCCGGCTTGTCCACGGGATACATATCGGTGGCGAGAATGCGGGTTTTGAACGGGGCGAGGACTTCGCTGACGCGCCGGCCGACGCCGCCGAAACCGACGATGCCAACGGTGCTATGCGTCAAGTCGCGCGTCGCGCGGCGGACGTAGACTTTGTCCTGTTGCTGGCGAAAGAACGTCGGCAGGTTCCGCGTGATGGCCGTGAGGAGACAAATTGTATGTTCCGCGACTTGATCCGACAGCACGCCGCTCGCGCTCGTCACGGGAATCGCCGAGTCGATCACCGCGGGGACGAGGCAGTGATCGAGACCAGCCGCCGAAGATTGAATCCATTGCATGCGTCCGCCGGCGACGACGCGATCCCATTCGACGGGCACCTTGGCATGGCCGCAGAAGAGGTCGGCATCGAGCAGTTCGCGGGCGACGCGCTCCTGGCCGGCGTTGACGATTTCAGCATCCGGCGCGATGGCTTGGATTTGCGCGATGTGCCGCGATTCGACGGGGTAACAGAGGACGATACGCGTGGTGGGCATGGTTGGTGGGCGCTGGGGTTTGGGCGTTGGGCGCTGGTCAGCGAGGAACAACTGAGCCGGGGACGTCAGTCCCCGGATGAGCGAGCGGAGACTTTATCTTCGAGCACAAAGCCCAGGGGTTCACCCCCTGGGAGCATTCGCAGGAGTAAGCAACGAAGCCTCGATGATACCGCAAGCACGACATGCGAAATAGTCGAGGCGTGCAATCCCAGTGCTCCAATGCCCAAGGCAGTGAGCAGGATTGTCGCTGGAGAGAAATGTCGCGGCAGAAAAAGCGCGAGAGCTTGGCTTTAGCCGCGGCAAGTAAACCGCCGCCGTGTTAGCCAGCAACCGAGGATCGCAGGCAACGCGATGGCCCAAGTTGCTGGTTCGGGAATCGTGGAGAGGCTGTTGATCCGCAGCAAGATCTGCCCGTTGGGATCGCTCAAGGCAAACGTGTGCGACGTTCCGGGAAACGTCGCCAACGGCCAGGGATTGCTATTGGCATCGCTGGTAAAGAAGACAGGTTGGCTCATAGAAAAACCAAGATCGAGATCCGGATTCGCCACGCCGTTCAAGGTCATCCCCCCATAAGTTGGCAAGCCATCGTTAAAGCGCCATGTATCAAACGAGGCAGGAAACCATTCGACAGTGACCCGAGGTGTGCTAGAGCCAACGATTGCCAGGGGCACAGGATTCCCGCCGTCGAATCCGGTCAGGTTGGCTGCGAAGCCGCCGTTGCCCGCATGGTTATAGAAGCCACGGTTCAGATCCGCAGCATTGCTATCGCCGACCGATGTATCAAAGAGAAAGTAACCCGTGACCGGCGTTCCAATCGGATAAGAGTAGCCCAAGAAGCCGGTATCGGTTCGGACCTCGGCTTGGTATTGAATCAGAATCGGAGCGGCGACGAGTTGGGACTCGATTGCCAATAACAATGCGGCAAGGAAAAGTATTGTTTTCATCGGAAAGGTATTCGCTCTAAAAAATCACGAAATGACGAAGGCCGAATGTGCTGGATTTCTAAGTTGACTCAAAATTAGTTTCGATTTGCTGCTGTTCGTTGTTGATCGTCAGGGCCAAGCAACGGGGAGGCAATTGTGAATCAATATATTAGCCAGGAAAATCCACGAAAATTCATCGGAAATCCTTGTTTTTATGGCGGAGCGTTTTTGCTATTCGAGCGGGGCATGTTCAACACTTGCTTACGCTGCGGGCTGCTATTCCAATTTTGCATGTTTCAACCCGAGTTGATGCGCCGTAGCGATCAGCGGCTGGAGGGTGGCCCAGGTCACATCGCTGGGATTCAGCACGCTGACCCAGCCGTAGCCGGCGTATTCAGGATGTGGAAAGAGTGTATCGAGCGCGGTGAAGTTGAAGGAGTCGGAGAGAGTGCCATTGTCAGCGAGCGCACCGGGAAAGAGTTCATCGAATTTTTCTTTGCCAACGCCGAGGTTGAGCCGGAACTCGCCCGCGCGGGGCAGAGCCCAAGGTGTTTGATAGCCGTCGTTGGTAATCAGTGTGGCAAACGGCATCACGCGGCCAGGACCGGTGAAGAAGAACGTGTTGCCGCCTTTGTGTTGAAGTTCGACGTGCGTGAGGGTGCTCAGGTAGTCGATGATTTGCGAGTCGGTCATGGGTTTCTCATACGGCAATGGAGCGAAACTTGCATCTTAGGGATAGCAGACGGCGGAGTTCAAGGCACCGCAACCTGAAATAAATGGGTTGCTTTGTTGCGAACATAAGTTGCGGCTCTTTTTCCTTTTTCTCTTTTGCTTTGCTATGAAGCCACCGTATTTCTTGCTGTTGGCGGTCCTGGCCGCACTGACGGGTTTGCTGCTGACGTTGCGGCATGATTCGTTGCCGGTAGAGCAATATAGCCGTGCCAATGAGAGCAATTCGATCGTCGAAGATTTTTCGATGCTGGATTACTCTAAGTGTGAGGATCTCATTGAGTTGGAATGCATTGATGAGGTGGTTCCGCAAATTGATGAATTCGCCGACCGACCTTTGGAAGAATTGAACCAAGCTGGGCTTTACTATTCTGGTAATGGCTTCGACAGTGAATCTCGCGAAAAGCGGCTTTCTTGGATCGCCGCGCAACAATATCCCGATGGCGGTTGGGTGGCTTGCTTACCCGCGGCGGAAAGAAACCTGACGCCGCGGCTGGGTCGAAACGGCGCGACGGGCTTGGCGCTGTTGTGCTTATTGGAAACTGGTTATACGCACCAAGAAAAATCGCAGTATCAAAAACAGATCTCGGCCGGGTTGCACTATTTGATCGAACACATTGATGACCAGAATTCCGATTCGACGAAGGAGATTTATTCATTTGAAGATGCCGAAGGCCACATGGTCTCGCACGCCATCGCGACGCTCGCGCTCTGCGAGGCGTATGGTTTGACCAAGGACAAAGCCCTGTTGCCGTACGTGCAAGGGGCTTTGAATTCCATAGTGAATTGTCAGCATGAAAATGGAGGTTGGGGCGTTGATCGCACCTCTGCTCCGGATTTAGTCACGACGGGCTGGATCGTCATGTGTTTCGAACGCGGGGTGCTAAGCTACTTGAAGGTTGAGCCCTCGGCAATCAAAGCGGCGAAAGCCTTCGCCGAACGCGCGAAACCGACACCGGAGAATCGGCTTCGTCCGTTGGAGCTAGCGATGTGGGGCAAGGCGACGATCCTTTTCGGGGCAACGCGTGAAACACCGGGCATGGCGGAATGCATACGCGAACTGGATGCGCTCGGATGCTCGCAGTCGGATTGTGCGTACAACTACATCGCGTACTCGGTGATGCGGCGCTGGGATGACGACACGCGGCGGCGGTGGCGCGACGCGCTATTGAAGCTCGACGAAAATGTTCGCAATTCGAGCGGGGCTTTCCAAGAAACATGGCCTCCGTACGAACCGGCTGGCAAACACGACTTCTGGAACAGCCGGCTAGAGCGAACGTGCCTGATGTACTTGGCGCGGCATTTAGAACTGCGTGACAAATGGTATCACTACCTTCGGGATCGGCCAGATCCTCCGCTGGACGATTCGTTTCCGTTGTGATTGCATCGTCTGCACGATTAAAAAAGCCCGCCGATGCCATCGGCGGCTTTGTGACGCGGGTGCTGAAGCACCCGATACAACCGTTACACCCAGCATCTTTGGCCGGGTTTTCCGACTGCCTCAGAATGTGCTATCACGCGGACGATAACACACTTTGTCGCAAGTCAAGGAAGCTTGCGAGATTCTTAACACGGCCCGGCTTGGCCTTGTTTGGGATCACGATTGGCTCAGGGAATGAGCACGGTGATACTCCCGTTCATTCCCCGGCCCAAATCCGCGCAACCGCGCGTCGTGATCCATGCCCAGCGTTCGCCGCAAATCGTCGTCCGTCCAGACGCCCCTGGAAACGTACCTGCGCGAGATCAACGAGACCGCGCTCCTCACGATCCACGACGAGCAATCGCTCGCCAAGCGGATCGGCGAAGGCGACAGCGCCGCCCGCGACCGGATGGTCCGCGCGAACCTGCGCCTGGTCGTCAACATTGCCCGCGGTTACGCCGGCAAAGGGCTCGGCCTGCAAGATCTGATCGAAGAAGGTAACCTCGGCCTGCTTCGCGCCGTCGAAGGCTTCGACCCCGGCATGGGCACGCGTTTCAGCACTTACGCCAGCTACTGGATCAAGCAGTCGATCAAGCGCGCTTTGATCAACGGCGGCAAGACGATCCGCATCCCGGCCTACATGGTCGAACTGCTCAGCAAGTGGCGCCGTGCTTCGGCTCGCCTGACCGAAGAACTCGGCCGGACGCCCACGCCCGAAGAAGTCGCCCGCGTGCTGGGCCTCGCCCGCAAGAAACTGCCGATCATCAAAAAGGCGATCAAGATTTACAACCTGACGCCGCAGACCGATCAAGCCGACACGGGTTGGTCGCTCGGCGATATGGTCATGGACGAAAACGCCAAGACGCCGGACGACGTGTTGATGAACACGGACAATCTGCGGCACGTCATGGGCATGCTCAAGGAAATGGACACGCGCGAAGCGACGGTCCTGCGCATGCGGTTCGGTCTCGATGAGCAAGATCCGAAGACGCTCAAGGAAATCGGCGAATCGATGGGCCTCACGCGCGAACGCGTCCGCCAGATCGAAACCGAAGCGCTGGCGAAATTGGCTGCGGGGCTTGATGGCCCGCAGGGGTAGGTGCGGCTCTGCCGCACAAAGGCAGCGGTCTGTTCGGAGCAGAGGCCTTGCAAGCCAAAGCGCTTCGCCCGCGCTTGCTGCCTGCGGTGCGTGCTTGACTTAGAAAATCTGCTCTTTGCCCGGCACAGCCGGGCCTACCGATTGAAAGACACCGGAACCGCGCTCGTGTCGCGGCGCAAGCCGCCGGTGCTCGGCAATAGATTCGCGCCTGCACTACTCACCGGATTCGGATTCACCGCGGGTACTTGTCCGTTCGGAGACACTGGCGAAGTCAGTGGGGCCCGTGTCATTTGCTGCTTTTCTTCCTGTTCGAGCCGCGACATCAAGTCGGGACTGACATTGCGCAAATGCACGACACGGCCTTGCGCGGATGGTGCATTCTCGTCGCGGAAGATCAACACGACTTCATTGCTCCCCGCGGTGGCGGCTCCGCTGTTAAGCGGCGCTGTGGCGGGCTGAGTATTTGGTCGCGGCAGGTTAAGCTGGCCGTTATTGAACCCCGCGTTGGCGGGAAAGGTGTTGGTTCCCGGCGCAGGAAATTGTAACGGGGTTGGTTGGCGATCCATCGTGTTCATGGCTTGCTCGTTGCGAAGCCGATCATCGCGACTGGCCGAGGGCATCGCGTTGGGCATGGCAGGCGGCTCGTGCGTCAACTGGCGATCGAACTCGCGCTGGAACGCCGGCACGGGCGCATCTTCTCGGTAGACAAACTCGAGTTTCGCCTCATTAAGTAATTGATGGATCGCCCCGAGGGCGGCGTAGAGACCTTCGTTGTCTTCTTGGTCGGCGGCGTTGCAGACACCGATCACTTGGCCTTGGCTGTTGAACAACCCGCCGCCGCTGCGGCCTTGCCGCGGTTGGCCGGCGATGCAGAGATTCGGCGGGCCTTTGTAGCGATCGATTTTGGTGATTCGCGAAGGATACGGCGCGACATCTTCGCCATGTTCACAGCCGGCGGCAAGGACCGGCTCGCCGCTTTGCGGCCGCGTGCGCGGGGAGGCAACCTTGGAAACACGCAGTTGGCGGCGCGTCGAAATTGCCAGCAACGCTACGTCGCTTTTCAGGTCATACTTCACCACCCGAGCGGACACGCCGCGTTCGGCCGAGTCGTCGAAGAAATCGACACTCACCCGGCCCCGATCGCTCCATTCGCGAAAGATATGCCCACAGGTAAGGATCAATGCCTCGCCCTCGCGGCAATCGATCACCGTGCCGGAACCGGTCGCGCGGCCTTTGTCGTCGTGCAGGATCAAGCGGACGCTGCTTTGCAGCGCGGCCTCTCGCAGATTGGCAGGCGCGGATGCTTGATTGCTGATGCTATCCGTGCCTGAGATTCTTTGCTTGACCGTTTCGTCCGGCAGCGGCGAACGCCGATCAACCTCTTTCATTTGCGGCTTGGCGATGCGAGGCTTTTCAAGCTCGATCATCGGCTCAACTTGGTTTTGAGCGGCGAGGCTTTGGCTCATGTTGGCTTGCCCGCCGCGCGGCATCCCTCGCAGGCTCGGTTTGCTGTTGGCCGAGTCGTTGCCGACGTATTGAATTGGTGCCGATGAGCTGTTGGAACGCTCGCGGGTTTTGACAACTTCTTGCGGCGGCGCGCCGGCGGCGGCGGCTTGACCCGCGCGGAGCATGTTTTCGAGTTCAGCACGCGTCGCTTTACCGACATGCCGCGAAACTTCTTGCCCATTGGCGACGACAACGAAGCACGGGATCGGGCCGATGCGAAATTGCTGAGCCAAGCCCGGTTCTTTGTCGACGCTGACAATGCGGATCGGCAGACCTGCGTCTTTCATTTCATGAACGAGCGGATCCATCGCGCGGCAGGGGCCGCAGCCATCCGAACGGAAATCGATGAGTGTGACTTCGGGCGTTGTGGAAACCGCCGCGGCGCAGAATAGGGCGAACAAAGCCGACATAAGAAACCCTCCCTGGAATAAGGCGCATCAATCCTTGATACGCATTTCTCTGGCCGCCATTGAACCCCTGACGTGCGGATGGGTCTGTAATTTTGACCTATCCGCTGGCAAGCCAGACAAAGTGGGCGAGATTGTGCCTGGAACTATAGAATCGAGCAATGCCAATGTGAGATGCGCGTAGGCGCAATTTTGTTGATAGCGTTTTGACGGGTGCCACTCGCCGCGGCGAGTGGCACCCGATTTCGGCTGCTACCGGAATTGCCGCCATTCCATTAAAATGCCGTCGTTCCCCGCACTTTGTCCCACTGAGTACCACGCATGCCAGCTCGGCAGATTTTGATCACTTCGGCTCTGCCGTACGCCAATGGGCACATCCATTTGGGGCATCTGGTCGAGTACCTGCAGACCGATATCTGGGTCCGGTTTCAGCGGCTGCGCGGCAATCGCTGTATCTATGTCTGCGCCGACGACACACATGGCACGGCGATCATGAACCGTGCCCGCGCCGAGAACCGCAGCGAAGAACAGGTCATCGGCGAAATGCGCGAAGCGCATATCCGCGACTTCGCCGCGTTCGACATCGAATTCGACAACTACGGCAGCACGCATAGCGACGAAAACCGCGAACTCTGCGCGCAGTTCTGGCAGGCTCTCTGCGCCAAAGATCTGATCGCCGAACGCGATGTTGAGCAACTCTACGACCCAGTCGCCGGCACGTTTTTGGCGGATCGCTTTGTGAAGGGAACTTGCCCCAAATGCGGCACCCCCGATCAATACGGAGATAGCTGCGAGAAGTGCCTGAGCAATTATAGCCCCACGGAGTTGATCAACCCGCGCAGTACGCTCTCGGGTGCCACACCCGAACTGCGCAGCTCGGCTCATTCGTTTGTCGAGCTTGAAAAGTTGCATCCGTTTCTCGACAAGTGGGTCGATTCGAGCGGCGCGCTGCAGCCTGAGATCGCGAACTACTTGAAGAACTATTTTCTCAAGGAACCGCTACGGGATTGGGACGTCTCGCGGCCGGCGCGATACTTTGGCTTCGAGATTCCGGATCGGCCGGGCAACTACTGGTACGTCTGGTTCGATGCGCCGATTGGGTACATCGCGAGCACTTGGGAATGGTGCAAAAGGCATAACGAGAAGCTAGCCGATTGGTGGCAGAATCCGAACGTCGAGATTCATCACTTTATTGGCAAGGACATCACGTACTTCCATACGCTCTTCTGGCCGGGCATGCTATACGCCGCGGGTTACACGCTGCCGAAGAAGGTCCACATCCATGGCTTCTTGACCGTCAACGGTGAGAAGATGAGCAAGTCCCGCGGGACGTTTGTGCTCGCATCGACGTACCTGAAACACCTCGATCCGGCGTATGTCCGTTATTACTATGCGTCGAAGTTGTCGTCGCGCGTTGAAGACATCGACATGAATCTCGAAGAATTCGCACAAAAGGCTGACAGCGATCTGGTGAACAAGGTCGTGAACCTGGCCAGCCGCACCGCACGATTTGTTGCGGAGTCGGGCCTCAGCGAGACGTACCCCGATGACGAAGGCTTGTTCGCCAAAGGCGCGGCGCTCGGCGAGGAAATCGCCACAGCGTACGAAGATTGCGACTACAGCCACGCGATGCGCTTGATCATGCAGTTGGCCGACGCGGCCAACGGCTACGTCGCGGGCAAGGAACCGTGGAAGTTGCGCAAGGACCCGGCCCGCGCGGCCGAGGTCCGCGATATCTGCACGGTGACGCTGAACTTGTTTCGGCAAATCGTCGTTTACTTGTCGCCCGTGCTGCCGCGGCTCAAGGCGCAGACCGAGGCCCTACTCAACACTCCGATTACTCACTGGAACGATAGCCAGCAGCCGCTCATCGGCACGCCGGTCGCGCCGTTCCAAGCCCTTTTATCGCGGGTCGATCCCGCCAAGGTGAAGCAGATGGTCGATGATTCCAAGGAAACACTCTCCACCGGCGATGCCGCGAAGGCCGCGGGGCAAGCGATCAAGAAGGCTCTCGGCGAAGTCGCCGAGCCGGTGAAAACCCTCGCGAGTAGCGTCGCCCACAAGGCGGGCGAACTCTTCAACGAAGCGGTTCAGAACGTCAAGGATATGGTCAAAACGGCCAACGATCCGGACAAGGTGCTTTACGCTGACGGGCCGGAGCCGCTTGCAGCTGAACCGTTGGCGGCGACGTGCACGATCGACGACTTTGCCAAGATCGACCTCCGCGTCGCGCGGATCATCAACGCCGAAGAAGTCCCCGAAGCCAAAAAGCTGTTGAAGCTCACGGTCAGCCTCGGCGGCGATCAAACGCGGCAAGTCTTCGCCGGCATCAAAGCGGCGTATAAGCCCGAGGAGTTGGTAGGACGCTTGGTGATCGTGGTGGCGAACCTGCTGCCGCGGCAGATGAAATTTGGTCTCAGCGAAGGCATGGTCGCCGCCGCCGGCGGCGGCGGCGCGGAAGTGTTCCTGCTGTCGCCCGACAGCGGCGCGAAGCCGGGTCATCGGGTGCACTAGTGGCGTGGGTTAGAACCCACGCGAGAAAGGGACGCGAAAATCACTGAGCCGGGGACGTGAGTCCCCGGCTGAATCACGCGATAACGCTCCTCTGCGAGTCGCCGCTAAACGGGCGAATCAGCCTTTGTGCACAAGACACGTCACTTATTGATGCGAATGCCCCGTCTCTTCCGGTACTTCTCCCTGGATCAACGGCGACGAGACGCCGATGATCATCCAGCGATATTCTTTGTCGGCGGGATAGAGTGCGCGTTCGACGAGGAACTCGACCGGGATCGTCTCTTTACGCTGGTTCTCTTGATACTGCACCTTGTACAGAACGTTGACGTATTTTCGATGCTCAAGTTCGGTGTGCGGTGAAATTCTGTCGAGTTGCCATTCCAATGTCGGCCCGGTGCGCTGCAGCAGGTCAACGATGCGCTGGTGTGTGTATTTTTCGTGTTTCTCGCGCTCTTCTTTGTTTTCTTTCACCAGACTCGTGAGGGCGTCTTTGAAGAGCAGGCGTTGTTGCGGCCGGCGGAGTAGGTCGTATGCCAAAAGCGGCTGGCCCTCCTTTTGATACTGCAGCCATTGCTCGCTGGTCTGCCGCGCTCCCTCGAAAAGCCATGCCCGTTGGCTCCACTCGCGCCCGGCGAACAACCCCAGCGATAAGATCGCAACGGCAACGCCGAACCAAGCGAAACGTGCGCCGAGCCAGTGATCGGGCCGCGACGCCAATTGCCGCCAAGTCAGCAATCCGAGGATCAGCGCGAGCAGCGGGACAAAGATCAGCGTCCCCGAGAAGAGAGCAATCCAAGAAACGGCCCCAACGCCAGCGGTCAGCAGCGCCGGAACGCTCCAGGTGCGATAGGTTTCGACGTCGAGATCGGAAGGCATTTCCTGCATAGCGATCAGTTATAGCAAGCAAAGCCCAGGGGTTCACCCCCCTGGAATCAGACGCATTTCCAAGGAGGTAAACTCCTTGGCTTTGATTGTTATTGCGCCGCTTCCTGCGTTTTCTTCTCGCGCGGCAGGTATTCCTTGGCAAAGACGGTCAGCGCTTCGGCCAGATCGGCCGACGTTTTGTCCAGGTGATCCGTCTTGCGAAACTTGTCGCCGAATTCGACTTGGATCGCGTCGATGTCGGCCACGTGGTCGCTGCCGTAGCTCCGTGTGATGTGGCCGCCGTTGTAGAAATGCTCGACCTGGTCCTTGTCGTTATTGCCGGGTAAGACTTTGTAGCCAAGTTTTTCGAGCATCCCAAAGAGGCTCTTCTCGCCGGTGACCGCAGTGCGGCCGTGTTCCTTCACGAGTTGCTTCACCGATTCGCCATCGACGGTGCCGCGATAGATGCCGTCGGACGTTTTCGCTTGGCCATGAATATCGACAACCAGCCCGCGGCCCCAGTCGCGCTTGATCGCAACGAGCGCGTCTTGGATCGCGCGGTGATAGGCGTCGTACTGGCGTTTGGCTTCCTCGTGTTCGTACGCTGCCTCGGGTGCGCGATTGGCATCGACGTACTTGCGCTCAAACCGCGCGATAACCAAATACGGCCGTCCGCCAAGCGTCTTCTCCAACTGCTTCGCCGTGAGCAACGCGATCTTGTCGACGTTTCCGTCGCGCGACGTGACAAACCGCTCGACGTTCTTGCCGACGCGAACCGGAATCCCCGGGATCGGCTCGATCCCGCCATGCGGCGCGGATAAGACAATCGGCAGTGTGCCCGGTTCGACCGTGATTAAGAAGTCGGGCTTGGCGGTGACGGGTGGTGATGTTGCGGCTGGCGACGGTTCGAGTTGTTGAGCATTTGCCGGAACCAGCAGGCCGAAAATTCCTACTAAGAACAACAGCATGGTTTCAAGATGAGATCGATTCATGATCTGGGGCATTCTAGAAGAAGTTCGGAACAAAGTATCGCGCGAATTTTCCGAGTCGTGAGATGTGATTGCAACTCGGGTTTGTCATTTAGCTTTACCAGGAATGTATGGTCGTGCGTAGTAGCCTTTTGGTCCTTCGATTAATTGTAATCTGACTTTAGCGCCGATGGTATTTTGAAAGGGTATCGAGTAAAAAAGTCGCATACTATGGAATGAATTCTGGTTCATCAACGAGGTGTACTCCGCTCGATATTTATTGTTTTCCTGCCAGATACTCCTCCGTCGAAACCAGCTTTGCGTACCCAAACCCCAGCGCGGCCATGAATGCCGCGTGGACATCAGCGGCAGGCACCACACGGTCGGCGAACTTCTGATCGTGCGTCGCGCATGCATCGTGGACGACAATGCAGCGATAGCCCAGGTCGCTCGCCGCGCGGGTGCCCGCATCGACGCACATGTGGCTCATCGCGCCGCAGATCACGACCTCGTCCACGCCGTGTTGATCGAGGATCGCTTTCAGGTCTGTTTCCTTGAACGAGTTGACATGGTTTTTCAACACGACCGGTTCGCCGTCGCGCGGCGGAACTTTGCCATGAATCTTGGCCCCATCCGAGTTCGGCGTAAAGAACGGCGCGTCGGCGCTGGGAAATTCGTGGCGAACATGCACGACGACATCGCCCTTCGCCCGGGCCGCGGCCAACAGCTTCGCCGCATTGTCCGCGGCCGAATCAATGCCGACGAGCGGCCACTTGCCGCCGGGAAAGTAGTCGTTTTGAATGTCGATCAGGACCAGGGCGCGTTTGGGCATTGAGTGTTTATCGAAAAATGTCTTTCAAGTCCAAGGTGAAGCCCGCAACACAACCCGTTCCCTCGACGGTTGCCGGCTGATCCAGAATTTGCACCGGCTGACCGGGTTGATAAATATGAACCTGTTTCAGCAGGGGGTCGATGATCCAGCCCAGCTGCGCGCCGTTGTCGAGATACTCGACTAGTTTCTCTTGCAGATCAACGAGCCGATCCGTTTTACTGCGCAGCTCGATGACGAAGTCGGGGCAAAGCGGCGGGAAGCGTTCTTGCTCTTCCTCGGTCAACGCTTCCCACCGCGAACGCTCGACCCAAGCCGCATCGGGTGAACGAGCGGAACCCTTGGGCAAGCGGAAGAGTGTCGAGGAGTCGAAGACCTCGCCGCGTTGGTCGATGTCATTCCAATTATCGAGTTGCTTGTTGATCTTGCTGTTGCTGCGTCCGCTAAATCCGCCCGTAGGAGACACGATAATCACCTCGCCCTGGGCATTTTGTTCCAACGGTTGTTCGGGGTTTTGCTGCGTCAGTTGAAAGAATTGCTCCTCATCCAATTTCAAGAGTGGGCGCACGACCAGCCGAGGCGGTTCAATCCCGCTCAGGTCGAATGCGGCGTCCGATGATGGGGCGATGGACATTGATGAGACCTCGTCCAGAAGTGGCACAGACTCTTCGTTTGATTATGGCATCGGCTGAGCCTGGATGCGAGTCGGCTTATAGGACTTATTTATTCCGCGAACTTAATCCAGTTCACATTGCGTCAAACGCTTCTAAAAAAGTGCCCCCGTATGCACCGAGATAACCATTTCGGCCTGAAATGAACTTGCATGCTAAGCCGAACTTGTTTGTCGATTCGTCATACACCACCTTGTAACCATCACGGTTCACTGGGTCTTCTTCGAGGATCAGCCACAAGTCAATTGTTTTTGTAGGATCGCTCGACGATTCAAATTGCTGTAAAGCCGGTACAGCCAAAAGACACTGCTTGAGATTGCAATTGTGTCCATTTCTCTGGGACCAGTTGTTGCCTATTTCTAAATCGATTCGAGCGCTCAGTTGTTCAGCGGTTAGCATGAAATCTTCCTCAAGTTCCGTTCACTTTACTTGATTACTGTTGCGATTTTCTCCTTCGCCGCCTCCAGCGCCTTGCCAAGATTCTCCACCAGCTTGCCGCCGGCTTGGGCGAGGTCCGGGCGGCCGCCGCCTTTGCCGCCGACCGCTTCGGCGACTGGCATGATCAAGATTTACTTACGACGTGAACAATGACTGGCTCACGTTTTGGTAGTGTAACGTAAGTCTTCCCGGATTCTCGCTGCTGACGGCGCAGATCTTCGCCGATACGGCGCACATCGTTGTCGAACTTCGCCGCGAGCTTTCGGCGGATGGCTTTGATTTCTTCGATGGGATCAGGAATCATCTTGAGCCTCAAGAAGCTGCTCTGGAGTACAAATGATCGGCGGTTCAAATCCACTCTCGCGACAGACGAGAGCGATCTTACCCTGAACGGTTGGATTCAGAATATGCTTGAAATTCCAACTCACCAGATATTGTACACCGTTAACGGCTGCGATTGCGATGTGAAAGGCATCACGGGGTTCTGTCGCAGGTACGGCATGTTGATCAATGAGGGACTGAGCAAGCGCGTCCACATCTTCGGGTGCATTCAATAGCTCAATTCCGTCGAGGATTTCCAATCGTTCCTGGGCGGCAGTTGCGTCTCCATCATTACATTCGGAAACAACCATTGCTGACACAAACAGTTTGTATTTAATTGCAGCGTCATTCCACCATTGGCGTGTGACAGTTTGCCGGGCGGCAATCCGGGCATCCGGGTGCATTCGTCCAGCAATAGTGCCAATCACTGTCGTTTCAACGTAAACAGTGTCCATCGAGCGAGCCTCTTGTTTATTTCAACAACGCAGAAATCTTCTCCCGCGCCGCCTCCAGCGCCTTCCCAATATTCTCCACCTGCTTGCCCCCGGCTTGGGCGAGGTCGGGGCGGCCGCCGCCTTTGCCGCCGACCGCTTCGGCGACCGGCTTGATCCATTCGCCGGCGCTGAGCTTCTTGTCTTGCAGGTCGCGGCTGATGCCGCAAACGATTGTGACCTTGCCGTCGTCGCCGCCAGCAATCAGACAGATCGCGCTCGATGGGGTCTTCTTGCGGATCGTGTCGATGAGCTCGCGCAGGCCTTGGGCTTCCGCACCCGGGGCTTCGGCGATGATGACGGTCGTGCCGCCAATGGTTGTGGCGTCGGCAATGAGCTTCTCGACGCTGACGCCGGCCTTAGCGCCGCTGGCGAGTTGCTTTTTTAGGTCCTTGATTTCCTTGGTCAGCGCGGCGACGCGATTCGGCACTTCTGCGGTGCTGGTGCGCAGAGCGACGGCGACCTCTTGCAAAGCCGACTCGGCGTGGCGCATTCGTTCGAGCGCGGCGCGGCCCGTCACGGCGAGGATCCGCCGCGTGCCGCTGGCGACCGATTCTTCGCCGGTGACGCGGATGAGGCCGATCTGGCCGGTGTTGCTGACGTGCGTGCCGCCGCAGAGTTCCTTGCTGAACTCGCCGATGCTCACCATGCGGACGATCTCGGGATACTTCTCGCCAAAGAGCATCATCGCACCCGTCTTGCGGGCATCGGCAATCGGCAGGTACTTCCAATCGACGGCTTCGACGGCAGTGACGCGGTCGTTCACTTCGGCTTCGATCTGCTGCAGGATTTCCTTCGACACCGGTTCATGGTTGGCGAAGTCGAAGCGGAGTTCGTCGTCGCTGACCTTGGACCCTTGCTGCTTGGCGTGATTGCCGACGAACTTTTGCAGCGCGTAGTGCAGGATGTGCGTCGCCGTGTGCGCACGCTTGATCCCGGCGCGGCGCTGCTCGTTGACCGTCGCGGTCAGTTCTTGATTCAGCTTGAGCGTTCCCTTCTTCAGATGCCCAATGTGGAGCATGAAGCCGGCGTCTTTGTGCGTGTCGATGACGTCAAACTCAACGCCATCGGCGGTGAGTGTGCCGGTGTCGCCGACTTGCCCGCCGCTCTCGCCGTAGAACGGCGTCTCGTCGAGGACCACGGTGACGGGGTCCTTGTGACCGATTTCGTCGAGCGTTTCGCACAACTGATCTTGCGCGATGATGCCGACGATCGTGCCGTGGCCTGTTGACGCGTCGTAGCCGAGGAACCGCGTCGGTTCGAGTGTCTTCTTGAGCGTGTCGATCGGCTTGTGGCCGAAGACGTCGGCAACGACACCACCGCCGGACGCGATGCTGTGCTTTTCCATTTCGGCTTTATAGCCCGGCCAATCGACTTGCAGGTTGTGCTCCGCGGCCAGCGTCTCGAGCAACTCCGGCGGGAAGCCATGCGTTGTATAAAGCTCGGCCGTTTCGTTGCCGCCGACTAGGGCGCGGCCTTCGCGCTTCATCGTCTCGAACAAGCGATCGAGCCGTTCAACGCCGCCGTCGATTGTGTTGAGGAAGTTGGCTTCTTCGCTTTGAATGACGCGGCTGACGCGATTCACGCTTTCGCTGATTTCGGGATAGACGGGCCGCATCAGTTCCGCGACCTTGCCGACCAATTGACACAGGAACGGCTTCTTCACGCCGAGTTGATGCCCGTCGAGCACGGCGCGGCGGAGGAGACGCTTGATTACGTAGCCCTGCTTCTTCGGTCCGGGATAAACCTCTTCGTGCACGGCGAACGTGCAAGCGCGCACGTGGTCGGCGATCCGGCGGAAGCGCCGGCCGTCGTCGCTCTTCGGATCGTACTTCGCGCCGCAGACTTCAGCGGCGGCCTCGACCAGGGGGCGGATCGTATCGATGTGGTAGTTCGTATCGACGCCTTGCATGACGCTGGCGATGCGTTCGAGACCCATGCCGGTGTCGATGTTCTTCGACGGCAGCGGCTTCAAGTTGTTCGGCGGATCGCCGACGCGATTGAATTGGGTGAAGACGAGGTTCCAGATCTCGACCTTCTTGCCGTCGCCGACGTCGTAATAAATTTCGCTGCACGGGCCGCAGACACCGTCGGGGCCTTTGCTCGGCGCTTCGGCCGGCCAGAAGTTTTCGTCCTCGCCGCAGCGTGTGATGCGATCCAGCGGCAGGCCGATTTTCTTATGCCAGATATCGGCCGCTTCGTCGTCGTCGAGATAAACGGTGACGCTCAACTTGCTCCCGTCGAGGCCGAGCCACTTCTTGCTCGTCAGCCACTCCCAAGCCCAATGGATGGCTTCGTCTTTGAAGTAATCGCCGAAGCTGAAGTTGCCAAGCATCTCGAAGAATGTGTGGTGGTAAGCCGTGCGGCCGACGTTGTCGATGTCGCCCGTGCGGAGACACTTTTGGCTGCTGGTCGCGCGAGTGAATTCGAGTTTCACCTTGCCGAGGAAGTGATCCTTGAAGGGATTCATCCCGGCGGGTGTGAAGAGGACGGTCGGGTCCCAGCGCGGGACGAGGACATCGCTGGGGCAGCGGCGGCAGCCTTTTTCTTCGAAGAAGGTCAGGTACTTCTCGCGGATTTCGTCGGTCTTCATGAGTGGTGGTCAGTAAGCAGGGAACAAAGCCGCCGATGAGATCGGCGGGCATTTCACAAAGCCGCGGATGGTATCCGCGGGCATTGAAACGACACGGCAAGGGCGATAAAGGCTCGCCGCGCTGCGATGTAACTCTATATGAGTTATGAATATATCGCGGTCGGACCGACGCGACTAGGCAATGAAGCTGCCTGAAGAAAAGGTAGAAATACGTTTTCCCGCAAGTGCGAATTGATGCAGGGCTAGGAAATTCGCCCTAGTCTTCGTCAAAGAGCGAATTATTTGCGAAAAAACCAGGCGGTAATGATCTTCGTTCTTAAACATTCGCTGGCTTGAACGCCTCGGGCTCCCAATCCACCGTCATCCGATTATCAATCTGCGCCACACCCTCGATCCCTTTGAGCGTTTCCTGCGCCATCTGCTTGAGAAAGAAGCTGCGCACTTTGCCGTGGATCGTCACGCGGCCGGCACGGGTTTCAAAGCGCAGATTCTTGCCCACCAGATGGGTTTGCGTGGCCAGGGCTTTGAGCACGCGGCTGTGCAGCGGATGATCGTCGGTATCTAGTGTTTCGGGAGCAGCGGGGAGAATTGCCGAGGGAAGCGTAATCATGGGGTCGAAACTCAAGAGCAAACAGTAGATCGAACGTCACGGCGGGAACCGCGCGCAATCCGTTGCTCCCAAGAATCTCCGCGGCAGCCCGTAAAATCCTTCGGGATTCACGCCTCATGAGAGACAGGCACTCCTTGTCCGCCTATCGTATCGGCAAGTGTTTCTCAATAGCATGCGAAGAACTGTGAATTCGGTCGGGAAAACTGGGGCTGCGCGGCGGAGCTTGACGGGCGTAACGGTTGTGCGTTGTAGGTCCCGGTCTCCGACCGGACACTGTGCGGCGTTTGGCAATGCGTGAAGCGAAAATGAATTGGGATATCGACACTTGCACAAGGTCCCGCTGAGGACAGCAGGACCTACAGGGCCGCTAACTGGCCTGCGCGATTTGCTATACTGAAACGCAAGTCTAAGCGTTCTTCCTTCTTTGACGATGCTCCACGATGCTCGAATTGTCTTTTCACGGCGCGGCGGAAACGGTGACCGGGTCCAAGTACCTGCTGGAATGCGACGGCACGCGGGTCTTGCTCGATTGCGGCCAATTCCAGGGACTGCGGGAGCTGCGCGATCGAAATTGGACGCCGTTTCCATTCGAGGCCGATTCGCTGACCAGCGTGATCTTGACGCATGCTCACATCGATCATGTGGGTTTGCTGCCGCGCTTGGTGAATCAGGGTTTTCGCGGGGCGATTCATTGTACGCCGGCGACGGCCGAACTGTGCGAGATCACGCTGTTCGACGCGGCGAAGTGCCAGGAAGACGACGCCGACTACGCGAACCGCAAAGGTTTCTCCAAGCACAAGCCGGCGCTGCCGCTCTTCAATGCCGATGACGTTCGCCGCACGATTAAGCTGTTGCAAAGCCACGACCGCGGCGAGTGGATCAAACTCGGCGGGCCGTTCTTCGCACGGCATCACGACGCGGGTCACCTGCTCGGCTCGGCGATGATCGAAATGGAAGTGCGCCGCGCGGACCGTACGACGCGGTTACTCTTTTCGGGCGATGTCGGTCGCTACACCGCGCCGCTTTACCACGATCCCAAGCCGCCGCCGGCGTGCGATTACCTGATCTGCGAAAGCACCTACGGCGACCGAGATCATCCAGTTGAACCGGTCCTCGAACAAGTCGCCGAGGTCGTGAACACGGCGATCAAGCGTGGCGGCGTGATGGTCGTCGCGGCGTTCGCCATCGGCCGGTCGCAACAGTTGATCTACCTGATGCGGACGCTGATGCAGCAGAAGGCCATTCCGCAGGTGCCGATCTACCTCGACAGCCCGATGGCTGTCGATGCGACGAATATCTACTGCACCTACTCGGACGAGCACGACCTGAGCGAATCGCAGCTCACCGGTCCAAACTGCGTTCTGCGCGGCAAAGAGATTCATCTCGTCCGCACCAGCCAAGAATCGAAGGCGCTCAACTCGCTCCGCGGCCCGGCGATGATCATCTCGTCGAGCGGCATGATGACCGGCGGGCGGATTTTGCATCACCTGCGCCAGCGGCTGCCGCATGAAGAAAATACAATTATCCTCGGCGGCTATTCCGCGCCGGGTACCCGCGCGCGGCTGTTGGCCGACGGCAAAAAGTTTATCAAACTGCACGGCCAAGACGTGCCAGTCCGCGCGGCAATCGCGCGAATGCCGGCCCTCAGCGGCCACGCCGATCGGAGCGAGCTGCTGCGCTGGCTCCAGCCGCTGCCAACGCCGAAGCAGGTCTTCCTCACCCACGGCGAACTGCCGAGCATGACGGCACTCGCGGAGACGCTGCGCGGCGAACGGCAATGGAATGTGATGCTGCCCAAGCAAGGACAGAAGGTGACGTTGGAGTAGTGGCGTGGGTTTTAACCCACGCGTCTGGAGTAAATACAAAAATACAGGCCACAGATAGACACAGATGAGACACAGATAAATGCAAATACGGTTGCTGCATTTGTATTATCTGTGAAAATCGCTGTTCATCTGTGGCCTGTATTTTGAATTTTTCTTCTCCGTGTTTCTCTGTGCTCTCAGTGACTCCGTGCTCATGCATTTTTCACGCGTGGGCTGAAGCCCACGTTACTTTGCCGTGATCAGCGCTTGATCCGCCGCGCGCCACGCTTCATGCAGATCGTTGCCATTCGCCCGCGCGGCCCAGCCGAGTGTGGCGGAGACATCGGCCGCGGCGAGTGCCGCGCGCAAGCGTTCGATGATCGTCGGCATGCACTCGCCCGCGCATTCGACCAAGAGGATGCCGAACTCGTCGCCGCCAAGCCGCGCGGCCAGATCGTGAGGGCGTATCGCGCGGCGCAGGCAGTCGGCCGCCTTTTGCAGGAGTTCATCGCCCGCCGCATGGCCAGCGCTGTCATTTTGTTCCTTCAAGCGATCCAGGTCCATGCAGATGATCGCCGCCGGATGGTTCGCGCGGCGACAGCGTTGCTCTTCGCGTGCCAGGGCCTGTTCCCAAGCGCGGCGATTCGGCAAGCCGGTCAGCGCATCGACCAAGGCCAATTCTTCGGCGCGCGCCGCACGCTCGCTGGCGTAGTTTCGTTCGTGTTCGATTCGCAGCAAGTCACCCCACAAAAAGATCGCGCGTTCCACAATCGATTGATCATAGTTCGTGAGCGTGGCGGTCGCTGAATTGGAACTGCCATGCAGCACTCCTTGGCATTGGCCCAAGCTATCGAGGATCGGCCAGGTCCATGCACTCGACGAAGCAGACAAAGAGTTCGCGATGTTTTCTGCCGTGGCGGCGACATGGCGCATCAAGCGCCAGTTGATCTTCGGAAAACGCTCGGCCAGCCAGCACAAGACCTTTGCTTCAGCGGACCATGGTATTGGCTGCTCTTTTTCCGCGTCGTTGATTGCCGGCTTTCCCATTAAATCAGAATACTTCCCCCTAACACAACGCAACAGCCCGGCAGATCACGCGGGATCTGCCGGGCTGTGTGTGATGTCGGTCAAAGTTGTTTATCTAGTTACCGTGTCACTGCCTAAACCGTCCGACGACGGCGGAGAAAAGCCAACCCAATGGCACTTGTGCCGAGCAAGGCATAGGTCGAGGGTTCTGGGATGGGATTCGCTGTCGGGTTGGTGTTGCCAGGCGTAGCGGTGGTGATATCCAGGGTTGCGATATTCGCTGCGGCTCCATTCTGGAATGCGGCGCGAGCAGGATCAAAATCGTACGGCCCGCCAGGATTTGTGCCCGTGACATCGCTGCCGAACCAGATGCCGTTCTCTAGACGGACTAAGACATCTGCGTTGAATCCAGCATCGGGGCCAAAATTCAAGAAACCTAGATCAGCGCCATAGGCCACATTAGATGCCCCATCATTTTCAATAAAACCCAAGCCGTCGATAACACTTGTCCAGAAAGTGGCATCCACAAGACCATTATTGTCAACATCAATATCGCTGCCCACCATGCCGGTAAAACCCGAGACGATTAAAAATGTATTGGAACCATTCTCGATATCGGGACTAAAGTCGGCGACATTCAAAGTAGTATCTACGTGAGGTGCTGGCGAAATTACAGAGGACGCATCGCGCCACAGAAACAAACCATTGGTGCCGGTGGAGAAGCTACTCAAGGGCAATGCTTGATCAATCAAACCGGGCGAACTGCCATCGCCTTCGATGATCAAAAGTGTCAATCCGGCCATTGATTCCACACCGCCAGTGGTGCTTTTGAGTTCAATAAATTCTTGGCCGTTGTCAGAACCGGGTGGATTCACGAAAATTTCATTCAGCATAATCGCGGCGTGACTCGCGGTGCTGAGGCCGATGGCCAATAGCCCGGTGAGGGCAAAACGGAACAGGGACCTTCTCATGTAGCTACTCCAATGCAGAAAAAAGAAGCCAAAAAAATTACGGAGAAACAGGGACCGAATCGGATCGGCAAACGATTTTGTCAGACAGAGAAAAACGAGATGCGGTTTCTTTACTTGAAGATGTTAAGTTGAACTTGCGATAAACAAGACTCAGTATATCTAGGCAACTTACGAAAGCAAGCAAAAACAAGACAACTCATACAAAACTAAACACGTTGTCGACATTTCATCATTTCAGAACATTAACTAAACACAATCCTAATATTCGCCTGCCTTTAACTATGCATCCGCGGCAGCGGATCGCCCTCGGCGACGATCCGTGCTTCGGCGGCGGCCAGTTCGCGCAGCCGCACCATGACTTGCTCATCGCTCTGAAAATGTTTCGCCAGCCGCACATACGTGCTGTGATGCCGCGCTTCGCTCTCGAAGAGCGAACGATAGAACTCGGCCAGCTCGCGGTCATCCACATGCTTCGCCAAGAGATCGAACCGCTCGCACGAGCGGGCTTCGATCAACCCGGCGATCAGCATCCGATCGACCGCGCGCTCGGGATCGTTCGGGCGCGTCAAGGCATGCAGCTTCGCGCCGTAACCGCCGGGCGAGAGCTTGCGATAGGGAATCCCGCGCCGCGCGAGGAGATCGAGCACCATTTCGAAGTGTTCCAACTCCTCGCGCACGATCTCGGTCAACTCGCGGCAATCCGGCACGCGATCGACGTAGGCAAAGAGCAAGTTCATCGCCGCACCGGCGGCTTTTTTTTCGCAATGGGCGTGGTCAATAAGCAAGGTCGGAATATCGCCCTGCACCTGGGCCCACCACCGCGCCGGTGTTTCGCTATCAAGGTTGAGCATCTGTCAGAGAATGAAGGGAAAGAACAGAGTGGTATGCCTGCTGATTTTACCCTAAGCCCCGGGGCTCCGTCCCCTGGCAATAACGCTCGAAATCGAGAAACCGCCCCGAATTCACCGCGAATCGCCGATTGTGGAAATGTCCTCGATGCGGATAATAACGAGTTACAACGGCGCGAGATTCTTCTGCCCATGGGCATACCATGAGCAGGCTTGAGTTGGCGCTGAAATCATTTTTTTTCGCCGCTCGATCTTGATCGTGTTATTGACGACGGTTTGAAATTCCTGTCTTCCTGTAATCCTGTCCCCTGTCTTCCTGATATGCCCCTTGAAGTTATCCAATATCCGCATCCAACGCTGCGCCATCCGAGCCGGCCGCTGAAGAAGATCGATGCGCAAGTCCGCGCTTGGGTCGCCGAGATGTTCGAACTGATGTACAAGCACAAAGGGATCGGACTCGCCGCCAACCAGGTCGATCTGCCGTACCGGTTCTTCATCGTCAACGAAACCGGCGATCGCAAGACGGGCAAGGAACTCGTCTTCGTGAATCCCGTGTTGACGCGGCCCAAGGGGCAAGCCGAAGCCGAAGAGGGCTGTCTGAGTTTACCAGGGCTGTATGCCGACGTGCGCCGGCCGGCGCAGATCACTGTCGATGCGTATGACCTCGAAGGCAAGCCGCTGCACTACGAGCTCGATGGCTTGTTCTCGCGCGTCGTGCAACATGAAACAGATCACCTCGACGGACGGCTGTTTATCGATCGTCTGAATAGCACGAATCAATTGAAGATCGAGCCGGCGCTCGAAGAGTTTCAGATTCAATTCGATCAGCAACGCGCGCAGCGCGGGATTCCCGACGACGCGACTATCGTGGCGCGGATCAAGGAACTGGAAAGCGCGCGGACATAGTAGATTCTCCAAGGAGATAAACTCCTTGGCTTTGGTGTTTTTTTACGACGAGCAATTAATATGCGTGTCGCTTTCTTCAGTACGAAACTTTACGACCGCGAATTTTTTGCCATCGCTAACGAAGCGGCTGTGCAACGCGGCGTGGGCCAGGAACTGCACTTTCTCGAACCGCGGCTCTCACCCGAGTCCGTCAAGCTCGCGGCCGGGTTCGGCGGTGTCTGTTGCTTTGTCAACGATCAACTCAATGCCGAGGTGCTGCGCACTTTGCACGCGGGCGGAACGCGGCTGATTGCCTTGCGCTGCGCTGGCTTCAATCAAGTTGATCTGCCCGTCGCGGCAGAACTTGGCATCCGCGTCGTGCGCGTGCCGGCGTATAGCCCTTACGCCGTCGCGGAGCACGCCGTGGGCATGATGATGACCCTCAATCGCAAATACCATAAAGCGTACAATCGCGTGCGCGAGGGGAACTTCAACCTCGAAGGGTTGCTCGGCTTTGACATGCATGGGCGCACTGTCGGCGTCGTCGGCACCGGCAAGATCGGCGAATGCGCCGCACGGATTTTGCTCGGGTTTGGCTGCCGCGTGCTGGCGTACGATCTGTATCCGAATGAAACCTGCCGCAAACTGGGCATCGAGTATGTCTCGCTCGACGATCTGCTCGCGCAAAGCTCGATCATCACCCTGCACTGCCCGTTGCTGCCGGCGACAAAGCATCTCTTCAACCACGAGACCTTCGCGAAGATGCAGCCCGGCGCGATGCTGATCAACACCAGCCGCGGCGGACTGGTCGATACGCGGGCGGCGATCGCGGCGCTGAAGTCCGGACGGCTCGGGTACCTCGGCCTCGACGTTTATGAAGAAGAGGCCGATCTCTTTTTCCGCGACCTGAGCGAGCGAATCATCCACGACGATTTATTCACCAGACTGCTGACGTTCAACAACGTGCTGATCACGGGTCATCAAGCGTTTTTCACGCGCAATGCGCTCCAGCAAATCGCCGAAGTGACGCTCGGCAACATCACGGCATTCGAGCGGGGCGAGGCGCTGCAGAACGAAGTCAAAGCGGACCGTGTGGCGAAACCTTAATACAATTCCTCAACACGGCGGAACAGAGGAAATTCGGAGAGGCATAGAGGAGCGAGATATTGTATTCTCAGTGCTGCTCTGAATGTCCTCCGTGAACTCCGTGTTTCGTATTTTTGAAGAATAGATTGGAAGAACATGCCCATAACAAAACCGAAAACGAAGAAGTCAAAAACACCTGCCGGTTTGCTGGAGCGTTCGCAAGTTGCCCCTGGCGATTGCTGGAATCTGGCGAGTCTGTTTGTCAATGATGCCGCTTGGGAGAAGGCGTTTGCTAAGTGGAGCAAGCTCGGCGAACGGTATTGCGAGTTCGAAGGGAAGCTCGGCGAAAGCGCGGCAAAGCTCGCCGAGATGCTCGACTTCGACAACGAGTTCGAACGGCTCGAAGAGCGCGTCTCGGTCTACGCGTATCTGAAGACGACCGAGAACCTAGCCGATGGGCATTATCAAGACCTGATCGGCCGCTATCGGTTTCGCTCTAGCCAGATCGCGCAGATCGCCAGCTACTTCCGGCCCGAGCTGATGGCGATCCCCGATGCGCGGATGAAAAAGTTTCTGGCCAGCCCGGAGCTTGCGCCGCACAAACTTTCGCTCGAGCGGATCCTGCGCTACAAGCCGCATACGCTCTCGCCGGAGAGTGAAAAAATTCTGGCGATGCAGTCCGAAATGAGCGAGACGGCGAACCACGTCTTTCGCCAGTTGAACGACAACGATCTCAAGTTCGGCACGATCAAAAATGAAGCCGGGCAGCAGGTTGAGCTGACGATTTCGAGCTTCTCGTCGTTCTTGAACTCGGGCAAGCGGAGCGTGCGCAAGGCGGCGTTCGAAGGACTCTATGCCGGCTACGCGGCCCACGAGAACACGTTTGCCGCAGCGCTCGCCGGTTCGGTGCAGCGCGATGTCTATTACGCCAAGGCCCGGGGCTTCGCCAACGCGCGCGAGGCGGCGCTCTTTCCCGACAACGTGCCGGTCTCGGTGTACGACAACCTGATCAAGGCCGTGCGGCACAAACTACCGGCAGTGCATCAGTACTACGAAGTTCGCCGCCGCAAGATGAAGCTGCCCGACATTCATCACTACGACACCTATGTGCCGATCCTTAGCGAACAGCGCGTCAAACACACCTGGGACCAGGCAACAAAAGTCATTCTCGACGCACTAGAACCGCTCGGCAAGGACTATGTGAAAGTCTTAGAAAAAGGGTTCGCCTCCGGCTGGTGCGATCGCTATCCGAACCGCGGCAAGCAGAGCGGCGCGTTCAGCTACGGCACCTACGACGCGCAGCCGTATATCTTGATGAACTACCAGCCCGACGTGCTGGACCATGTCTTTACGCTGGCCCACGAGGCGGGTCATTCGATGCACAGCCACTTGTCGGCCAAGCATCAGCCGTTCCGCTACTATAGCTACAAGATCTTCGTCGCCGAGGTGGCCAGCACGTTCAACGAGCAATTGCTGAGCCGGCACATGATGGCCCAAGCTAAAACCAAGGAGCAGCGCGCGGCGCTCATCAACCGCGAGATCGACGCCATCCGCGGCACAATCATTCGCCAGACGATGTTCGCCGAGTTCGAGGCGCTGATCCACGAACGCTGCGAGGCGGGCGAACCGCTGACACTCGCCAAGCTCAAGTCGCTCTACCGCGGCTTGCTCGAAGCCTACTTCGGGCCGAAGTTTGCGCTGGATGATTGTCTGTCGCTCGAATGCCTGCGGATTCCGCATTTTTACCGGGCGTTTTACGTCTACAAATACGCGACGGGGCTCTCGGCGGCGATCGCGCTCTCGGAGCGGGTCGTCAACGGCGGAGCGAAGGAACTCAAGGATTATCTGGGCTTCCTCGGCGGCGGCTGTTCGGCCGATCCGCTCGATTTGCTCCGCGGAGCGGGCGTCGATATGGAAAGCCCCCAGCCGGTGGAAACGGCGCTGGAGCGCTTCGAGCAATTGGTTAACGAGTTGGATGAATTGCTGTAAAGGCAATGGATAATGGACAATTGACAATGGATAATGAATGGCGTTAGCGTAACGACCAATTGCGCAAGAGTTTCGCCTCTGTTTCGTCACCGCTTCTCTAGAGTACGCGATGTCCACGACCCCCAAGTCCCTAGCCGATACGACGACCTTCAAGCCGGTGAAGCCGTTGGATGCGCTGCATCATGTGGCGATCAGCGTCAAGGACATTGCCGAGGCGGTCCAGTGGTACACCGAGAACTTTCATTGCACCGTCGCCTATCAAGATACGACCTGGGCCATGCTAACCTTTGCCAACATGTCGCTGGCCCTCGTTATTCCCGAACAGCACCCGCCGCATCTCGCGTTCGCGCATCCTGACGCCGCGAAATTCGGACCACTCAAAGAGCACCGCGACGGCACGCGCAGCGTCTACATCAGCGATCCCTCGGGCAATCCGCTCGAGATCATGGCGCAGGATTCGTAGCGCGCAGCCATGCTGCGGTTCGAGACATTCGCAAGCACTTTTAGCGAGAGCCGAGAGATCTCAAGAATTCAACTCGCTCGGGCCGCTCTGAATATCTACTTGGCGAGGTTCTATAGCATGCGCATTTTGCCGCCCTCGCTAGCGCTATGGGCTACAAAATGAAAAAAGGCCAAGACTTGCGTCTTGGCCTTTCGCTGCTTGGCGCTGTTCACGGCGCTCGGTTAGCGGGTTGGATTTCTGCCCGGAGCTGCGGCTCCCCGCGGCATGAAGAGCGGATTTTCTCTGCCATGTTCCAGGCCTGGCATCGCTCCGCCCGGCGCGGCACCCGCGGGTGCCGCTTCATAGCGGAGCTTGTAGTTGTCAATCAGCGTTTCGGCATAGGTCGAAACGCTGCTGCGGAGCTTGCCGTCTTGATCGACGAAGAGGATTTCCGTGTAGGGCTGTTCGCGCGGCGGTTCGGGTGTTGTCACGGGAGGCGCTATAGGGGTTTCACCTGGTCTCACCGGTGGTGTCCGTGGCGGGCGCGGTGGTGGTGGCGTTTCTTTGCCGAAGACATCGACCAGGTACGGAATTCCCCGCCCGGCCGTCACTTTTTCGCGCTGCGCCTTGAAGTTGTAATCAACCAATTCCTCGCCCTGGGCTGCTGGGCGGTTCAAGTTGTTTTTGACCGTGCCGACGAGATCGAGCATGTCCCCGACCGCGACGGGCGCAAAATCCTTGGCCACTTCACCGCTGCCCCTTTTGGTGGGACGATCGCGATCGAGATCGATCACCCATTGCCAGACCCGGCTGGTAGGCAAGCCCTCGAAGCGCTTCGCCGGAGGATACGTCAGATCGCCGCCGGCAAGAGTCTGATATAGTGGCGGCAGGATCACGGAATTGGATGCGCGGCTTGGAGTTGTCGTGAGCGTCTCGGTCATTGTTACGTCCGTGTCGAGGTACTTGCTGTCCAACCCGACATTCGGATTCTTGTAAGTCAGTGTCACTCGATAGCGGTAGTTCACGCCGGGAGCAACTTTGAAATCGATGTGCCGCAGCAACACATACTCGGGCAGTTCGACTTCCGTCGGAGCGACGGGTTCCACTGGGACTTGGGGACCGAAACCGCCGCCCGGCGCGGGAGCCGCGGGCATAAAGACATTGGCTTCTTCGACCTTGATTTCTTCTTCGGTCAGGTCGGTGATCAGCGGAATTCGCGGATGCGTCACCTCGCGCTGCCACTTGCGGTCGGCCAAGGTCGGCAACGGCGAGACCGTGAACCAACTCGGGATGTTTTGCTTCGGCAGACCCGGGGTGGCCGGGCCGTGCAAGCTGAGCACGACCGGATCATCGCTTTTGGTCAAGTACTTGAAGTTCGTTGCAAAGAAATCCTGCGCTTGTTTCGTGTTGTCCTCCCAGACCAATTTGTCCTCGGGGTCATTGGGATTCACGACGCGGGCGCGCTGCACGGTAAAGGTGGCGATGATGGGCGAGTCCTCCTCGGGCTTGCGGCCGGGGATGATGTCGCGGTCTTTGACCATGGTCTCGTTGAAGTTCTCAATCTGCTTGCGATAAGGGATCAGGGCCGTGACCACCGCGATAGGGTAAGTCTCGCTGGTAACGCCGGTCAGGTTCTGAATCGCCGGGTGAGGCAGGCGTTGTTCGACAACGGGAGCGATCGGCTCATCCTGAGGAAAAACGGGCAACTCGAGCGGATTCTCAGGCGGTCTCCGCCCTTCGCCGACGGGACGGCCTCCGCCAGGGTTCCGCACGTTGGCCGCGGCTCTATCCTTGCGGGCTTTTTCGGCCTGTTCTTTCGCGGCTTTCTTGGCGGCGGCGATCGCTTCAGCACGGAGTTTGGCGGTATTTTGGTTCGCGATGATGGCTTGCTGTGCTTGAACTCTTTGGGGGTCGTTGATCGCGACTTGGACGACGAGCGATGTGGCGTGGACCTCTTCGGCCGGGAAGACCGTCGGCTGGGAGCGCTTGGCAATCTTGGGAAATTCGTCAGGTTCAAAGTTCGAAGGATAAGGTTCGACTTTGAGTTTTTCGAGTCCCGTTTTGATCCACTCGTCGTAAGGTTTGTGGTCAAATTTATCCCCGGTCTTGATTTTCGGGGCCTGGGCGATGTGATCTTCGCCGATAGTGACGCGTTTAAGCAGCTCCGCCGGACTTTTCTCCGGTTTCAAGCCCTCTTTTTTGATCCCGCTATACATCATCCATAGGACGAGAAGGCCGATGATGCCGAGCACTCCTTTTTCCCCATGCTGGATGAGCTTCCCTTTCCAACCGTCGGCTTGACTCGAGGCTTTCATGATCGGGCTTCCTGTAAAAAAGGCTCTTCTCGTTGGTCCGTGAATTCAATTGTAAAAAATGTCCGCCGTCTTGGCGCGGTTCGTGTCGGACTTTATCACCCGTAGCGTTAGCGAGCGTGTGAAGATCAGTCTTTTGTCGCCCTCGCTAACGCTACGGGCTACAAAAATGCTTAGGTCTCGTTTTCCGCAACAGCCGCATCCGGCGGCGGGAGCTTCTTCTCATCGAAGGGCTGCGCCAGGTAGGCCGTGCCATGGATTTCCACAACAACCTCGCCGGGGAGCAAACCCGTCGGACTGCCAGCGGCGCCGCCCGAGTTGCCATGGCTTTCGAGGCCCGTTGAGTTCCCCAAGTTCGCGAACTGGCTGGCCGCGTTGGTCTCAGCGTTGACGCGGATTTGGGTGATTTCCAGCGTAAGCGGCGCTTCCTTGAAGGCCTCGAAGAGCTTCGGCATGGACGATTGGAGGATGTGCATTTGAATCTTGAACGGCATCATTCGATAGAGATCGTTCTTGTTAGCGCCATCGAGCTGCGCTTTGGAAAGCGGAAAACCCTTGTGATCGATGTAGCGCCACTCATAGAGTTCGTCCCCGGGTTTTTTCTCGGGAGCGGCACCATCGGCGGGTGCTTCGCCCTCGGGCGGAGGAGCCGCGCTTTCTCCGCCGCCGTGAGCCGCATTGCCACCTAGACGCTCGGGACGCGCGTTGGCCGCCGGAGC
>JBGSSS010000155.1:0-47082 GCA_041736895.1 Pirellulales bacterium | reverse complement strand
TCTTGCCCGACCGTTGGTTGCTGGCCCACCCCCAGCACCGCTGGAACATCGACGAGATCCGCCGCAAGGAACGCAAAAGACGCCACCAAAAACTACGCCAACGACGGAAGAAATAGAGGTGCGGTTGGCCGGACGCTTACTCACGACGAGCACATCGTCGCCCGGTCCGTGCTCGTCCCAGCGATGAATCACGATCACGTTCTGCATGTCGTTGCAATGCGAAATCTGTACGCCGCGTCCGCAGAGTCCGCGCGTGTTGCCGTGCTTGTTCAAGCGCAAGTAAATCAGGTCGCGATAGAGCCGCAGGATGCCGCGATATTCCTGAGTAAGATCCCAATCCAACGGCACCGTGTCTTGAAACCAGCCGCCGCTCAGGAATTCCTGGCCTTGGAAAAGCATCGGTATGCCGGGCGTGGTGAAGACCAAACCCGCCGCGAGCGTCGATTTCTTTTGCGCGAAAAAGTTGTCGCCGTCTTGCTGATCGATTTCCGCGGGGACGCGCGCCTTGCCGTTGGCGACTTCGTCGTGCGATTCACTGTAAATGATGCGTTGAAACGGATCGCCATTATAGTTGAACAGCACCGCGTGCGCGATCTTTTCCATCGAGCGGTGTTCGTCGGCTGCCGTGATGACCGTTTCGCGGACAGGATGGACAAAGTTCGCGTCCCATTGCGCGGAGAAACCGGCACCGCCCTGATCGTCGGGTTTGGTCAGGTAATCGTTGTTCTGCAAGTCTTCGGCGATCGTGATGAAGTTCGGACGATTTTGATGCAGATCGCGATTGATCCACTGCGCGAGGCCCCAGCCATCGGGCAATTCCTTGCCATCGGCCGTGCGGATATAGAGCGTCATGTCGAAACGCAGGCCATCGACGTGAAAATCTTCGAGCCAAAACAGCGCGTTGTCGCGGATATACTGCCGGACTTCGCCGCGGCCGTAATCGGGCCGCGTATCGCCCCACGGTGTTTTGCGACGCCAATCGTTGTAGAAATAGATGCCGCCGCCCTCGTTCTCGCTCCAGCCATCGAACCGCCAGAGATCGAGATCGCTCGGCCCAAAGTGGTTGTAGACGACATCGAGGATCACGCCGAGGCCCGCGGCATGCGCGGCGCGGACAAAGTCCTTGAACGCGCGCGGACCGCCGTAGGCTGTCTCGACCGCGTAGATATGCGCCGGGTTATAGCCCCAGGAAAAATCCCCGGCGAACTCGGCCGTGGGCATGACTTGAATCACATTAACCCCGAGCCGTTTCAGCGAATCGAATTTTTCAATCGCGCGGGCAAAGGTTCCCGGCGTACTGGTCTTGGGATCGTCATGGAATGTGCCAATATGCATTTCATAAATGACCAACTCGTTCCGCGGGGGCAATTGATAGTTGTCCCCGGACCAATCGTAATGCGGATCGTGGACAACGCCATTGCCAACGGAATTGGTGACTTGCCGCGCGTAGGGATCGATCTTCGAAAGTTTCTGCTCGCCGTTGAAGATCAGGTACCGATATTCGTCGCCGATCTTGGCCTCCGGCACATCGCCGTACCAGATGCCGTTGTCGCGCTTTTCAAGCTCCGTTGTTTCAGCCCAGTTGTTGAATGTGCCTGTGATGCAAACGCGTTCGGCATGCGGCGCCCAAACGCGAAAGGCGACGCCGCGGTCATGCGGGATCGCCCCCATGCCGGGATGCTCCGCAGTAGAAGTCTGAGTGGAAAGATTCGCTGCAGGTCGAGTCGTGCTGGTAGAAGACATAGTCTCATTCAAAGGGAGTGGATCAAGCAGCTGAGTGATCGAATCGCGTTATTTGGGCAACTTTTGTGCCGGTATGAAATCTTAGGTCATCGTAACGCTCAAAACCACCAAACTGGTCGTTCACGAAACAGACTCAGCCTGAAAAAGCCAAAATAATACCGTTTTTCCCGCTCCAGGGTTATTGGCACACGCCTTGCAATAGTATTCCTTCGCTAGCAACAAAACTTACCCTGCTCATGATCTCCTGCTGACATGGGCTCAATTCACCGCAGGACTCATTTTCAGAAGGAGAATCATCATGTTAAGTTGGGCTCTGACATTTTTGGTTATTGCACTGGTCGCGATGGTTTTAGGCGCAACTGGTGTGGCGGGGATGTCGATGAACATTGCTTGGATTTTGTTCGTCGTGTTTATCATCTTGTTCGTGATCAGCTTGGTCATGGGACGCCGAGGCCCTGGGACAACTCTCTAAGTCGTTCAAATCTAGATTAGTCGTTCACAACTACGGCATTAGTTTGCGAACAGCTCTGATAACCGAATCCGCTGTTTTAATAACAGCGACATACCCTTGTGCGTATAACGCGCACAAGGGTTGCTTTGTTGGCGCGGCGCTCGTTTATCCAGCAAGAGGGTCGTGCTTCTATCGCGTTGCAATTTCAGGCGGAAGATGAATTTGATGTTGTTCTCGACAGCCGATTCTGCCGAGCTTGCTTCCACGATTGGAGGCACGGTTGGTTATGCCGCTCCGATATTGCTCGGCAGCGCCTTCTTGGCGCTGTGGCTGTTGTTTCTATATTACCGCCGCCGTGGCATCGAGCCAGGGTTTTCCGCCTTGTCGCAAGCGTATCCTTGGATCTTTCTCAGCGCGGGAATTCTGTATTGCTTGGTGGCGTTGTTGGACGGAACTTCGGCTGTGCTGCTAGCTTGGGGGGGAAGGGTTCTCTTGGGCGTCGGGGCGTGGGTTGTCGTCTTGCTGCTCGCGTTTGAATCCCGGCGGCGGTATCGCTTGTTTGAAAGCCAGGGGAATCTTTCTTCGGACACGATGCTCTCCCAGCGGGACAATCTGCTCGAGGTCAATGCGCGGCTGCAAGAAGAAGTTGCCGCCCGAGCTGTTATCGAAGAAGAGTTGGCTCAGAATGAACAGGAACTGCGGCTCGCGCTCAACGCCGGTCAGATGGGCGTTTGGGAATGGGACTTTGCTTCGGGCCTGCTCCGTTTGGATGAGCGAATGCGCGCGATCTGGGGTTTTTCCGCGGAGCTTGCGGAAATATCGTCCGAAGCGATGTTCGCGCGGGTCCATCCCGACGATCTCAAGAATTTGCAAGATCGGCTGGACGCGGCGATCGCCATGCGCGAGCAGTATTCTTGCGAATTTCGCGTGATCTTCGACGACAAGTCGGTGCACTGGCTCGACGCGAGCGGGATCGTCCTACGCAACGACCAAGGCCAGCCAGTGCGGATGGTCGGGATGAATTTTGATACGACCCATCGCCGCGAGTCGGACGAGCATCTGCGCTTAAATAACCGCGCTTTGGAAGCCGCCACCAATGGAATCCTGATCACCACCGCAACCGATCCCGACTGCCGCATCGTCTATGCGAACCGCGGCTTTGAATTGCTGACGGGCTACAGTGCCGAGGAAGTGTTGGGAAAGAATTGCGAATTCTTGCAAGGCCCGCTGACCGACCACAACGACGTGGCGAATATTCGCAACGCGTTGATCTTGCGCCAGTCCTGCCATATCACGCTGCAAAATTATCGCAAGGACGGAACCGCGTTTTGGAATGAACTGCGGATTAGCCCGTTGCGCGACGACCGCGGCACGGTGACGCATTTTGTCGGCGTGATGAGCGATGCAACCGAACGCAAACAGTTCGAGGAATCGCTGCGGTTAGCGCAGTTGCAAGCGGAATCGGCGAACCAGGCAAAGAGCGCGTTCCTGGCCAACATGAGCCATGAAATCCGCACGCCGCTCACAGCAGTGCTCGGCTGCGCCGATACGCTCTACCCGCGTGTCGCCGACGACGAGCAGCGCGAGATGGTCCAAATGATTCGCAATCAGGGGCAAATGCTTCTGGGGATTTTGAACGATGTGCTCGACCTGAGCAAAATCGAAGCGGGCAAACTCGAAATTCATCAGCAGCCCTGCGCGCTGCACACGGTGATCGAAGAGGTCCGCTCGCTCTTTCAACCGCTCGCGACCGATCGCGGAATCGAATTGATCACGCACTATCCCAAACGCATGCCGCGCAAAATCACGACCGATTCGTTGCGCGTGCGCCAGATTTTGATCAATCTTGTCGGCAACGCCGTCAAGTTCACGGAACGCGGTATGGTCACGATTCATGTTCTCCCCGTCGATCCGCGGAATCCTCAGATGATCCGTATCGAGGTCCGCGACACGGGCGTCGGCATCCCGCACGAAAAACTGCAGAACATCTTTACGGCTTTCAATCAAGAGCATCGCCATCTCTCGCAGAAGTATGGCGGCACGGGCTTGGGGTTGACGATCTGCCTGCGGCTCGTCGAGTTGCTGCACGGCCGCATTTATGCCGAAAGCGAGTTGGGCAAGGGAAGCTGTCTCTCGTTTGAGTTGCCAATCACCAATGACGAAGCCGCGGAACTTGCCTCGTCGGCGGAAATGATTCGCTCGGATCAACTTCAAATCCAGCAGCATGAATCGAGCATTATTCAAATCCCGCTGCGCGTGTTGGTCGCCGAAGATACGCGCAGCATACAATTTTTAATCCGCCGGATGCTCGAAGATATCAAAGCCAAGGTCACCTTGGTCAACGATGGTCAGGAAGCCTTGGACTTGCTGTTAAGGTATCCGCCGGGTTCGGAGCCGTTCGATCTGATACTCATGGACATGCAGATGCCCGTGATGGACGGCTTCGAGACCACGGCCAAGCTGCGTTCCCTGGGGTATAGCTTGCCGATCGTCGCACTCACGGCCGCCGCGTTGCAGGGCGATCGTGAACGCTGCCTCCAAGCCGGTTGTAACGAATATTTGCCGAAACCCTTGGACCGCCAACAGTTATTTATCCTCATGGCAACGTACTACGACGAATTTACGGATGCCGAATTGGCGGAGCGGGCAACTGGAATCAATTGATTCAGTGTGGCGGGAATTCTGACGCAATTCGGATAGAGTTCCTTGTCCTAAATGTTGTATTTCAAAAGATTTAGGATCAAACAATGTCGCAAATTATGTGAATTTTCATTTCTGCCATAGAAATCATCGCTACATTTGCTGGAACTTTTTTATCTTCCAGAAAATTCTAGGCATACAACTTGCAAGCAAGTCTTTGAAGCGACAAGTTTTCACCACGGCAACCCTTTGTTAGGGATTCTTTGAACGCAGGGGCTGGGAAAGTCGGTCATGGACTTGGACACTCGGCAACAGGCATCGGACGCCGATTTTGATCATTCCATGGATCGCCGGGGATCATTGTCTCGCGATTCCGCAGCGCTCTTTGATTCTTCTTTGAATGCTTCACCCGTGTCCACGCAAAACGACTCATCAACGCAACAACCCGATCGTCCGTTGCGGATTATGGTCGTTGAGGACACCGTCGCGAGCCAAAAATTGTTCACGCGAATTTTGGAGCCAGCGGGCTATCAACTGCATATCGCGTCGAATGGGATCGAAGCGATTCGAGATTTTGCGAGGGTACATCCTGATCTGATCATCATGGACCTCCAGATGCCGGTCCTCGATGGGTTGCAAACGACCTCGATCTTGCGTGCCTTGGACAAGCATCATCCGACAATTCCCATTATTGCCACCAGCGCGCGACATCAACCGTTGGACCGCGAGCGTTTTTTTGCCGTGGGGGTCGATGCGTTTATCCCCAAACCGTTTGATAACCAGGAATTTCTTGGTTTAATAAAGCAAGTCTTCGATCAGAAACAACATGATTGCGATGCGCAGTTTTTCAATAAGCCCCTTGACCTGACGGTCTATCCCATGCAAAACACGCTCAACGGGAACGTCATCAATATTGCCACGGCCTTGAAGCGACTCGGGGGCGATCAACAATTGATGGCCGATCTGATCAATTTCTTCTTCGAGGACTTTCCCTCGTTGCTCGAAGAGCTGCGCGGAGCGATCTTGCGGCACGATTGGAATCGCGTGCAACGTGCGGCGCATAGCTTCAAGGGGCTTGCCGCCAATTTCGACGCCGGACCCGCCGTGCAAGTCATGCAAGCGCTCGAGCAGCAAAGCGCCAACCAAAACCCCGAGCAAATGAGCCAACTCCTGGCCGATGCCGAAGTCGAAGTGGCGCGCCTCACGGCGGCGCTGGCCGAGTATCAGCAATCGGCCGAGAAGTGAGCATTGCACTTCTGCTATCTGTTCAATCGCTATGACGCAAGCGGAGGGGTGCCCCACCGCTTGCGTCATAGCGATTCAAAATTTGACTCACCCCGCTCTGTCTGGGATGATAACTCTCTCCTGCCGCTTCGAGGATCTGACGATCCTTTCTTGTTAAGACAACTGGGGAGTTGTTTTCATGTTGAAAATTCGCCGCGCTAGTTCTGCGTTGCTCCTCTTGACTTTGATTGCGAGTTCGATTGCTTTGCCTCTTGAAGCCGGAGACCCGCCGATTGTCTTTCGCAACACCACGCGCGAGGCGGGATTGCTGCCGGAGATCAGCGGCATTCATGGCCATGCCGCCGGCTGGGGCGACGTTGATGGCGATGGGTGGATCGATCTCTATGTCGGCACGTTCTTCAAGGCCGGCAGCAAACCGAACATGCTCTTCCGCAATCAAAAGGGCAAATTCACGCTCGACGATCAAGCGGCACTGCGCATTCCCGCGCGGGCGAATTCTGGTCTCTTCGCCGATCTCGATAACGATGGCGATCTCGATCTGTATGTCGCGAGCATGCCGCAGAAACCGGGCAAGAAACCGATCCCAGCCGACGAACTGCCGCGCGGCTGTCAACTCTTCCGCAACGACGGCGCGGGCAAATTCACCAACATCTCGGCCGACAACGGCGCGTGCCCGTTGGAATTCGGCGGGCGCAGCGCGACGGCGCTCGACTACGACGGCGATGGCTTGCTCGATCTGCTGGTCGGCGAAGATCCGCTGCCGGGTTACAATGGCTCGCCGACGAAAAGCTCGCGTCTGTTTCGCAACCTCGGCAAGTTGCAATTCAAGGATGTCACCGCGGAAGTCGGCATTCCCGCCGGCATTCCGGGCCTTGGTGTGCTTGCCGCGGATCTGAACAACGATGGCTGGCCCGACATTTTTCTCGCGGCGCAGAATGGCGGCAATGTTTTGCTGATGAACGATGGTCATGGGAAGTTTGTCGAAGAGCCCGGCTCGCGCGAGATTTTTGCCTGGCCCGAGGCGAAGGGCGACAACATGGTCTGCGGCGTTTGCTGCGGCGATGTGAATCGTGATGGGCTGGTCGATTTGGTGCTGGGGCAGCACTTTGAAACGCCGTGGCTGAAGCCGGTGCGCAATCGGCTCTACCTGCAACAAGCGCGCGCCGCGGACGACACGTCGAGGCCGCGCTTTGTTGAAGTCGGTGAAGCGGCGGGCCTGGTCCCGCTGCCGATGAAGTCGCCGCACATCGAGCTGCGCGACTTTGACAACGACGGGTTGCTCGACCTGAGCACGAGCATGATCAAGTTCGACGGCGAAACGCCGCGGCCGATTATTTTCCGCGGCAAGCCAAGTAAAGACGGGATGCCGGTCTTCGAAGTCACGGGTCTCGACGCCAACGATTTTCCCAACGACGAAGATCGCAAAACGACCCGCACCGTCGCGTTCTTCGAGAAGATGCTGAAGGACAAGAAAGTCTTCTACGCCGCACCTGGCCCTAGCGGCGATTACGACCGCGATGGGAAGCTCGATTTCTTTCTGGCGAGTTGGTGGCCGGAAGCGGATTCGCTGTTGCTGCACAATGAAACGCCGGGCGGGCATTGGCTTGAAGTGGCACTCGAATGCCAAGGTGACGTGAATCGTCAGGGGATCGGTTCGATGGTGCGCATTTATGCGGCGGGTAATACTGGCGATGCCAAATCGCTGCTCGGCTCTGGCGAGATCATGCCCGGCTATGGCTACGTTTCGAGTCACGCGGCCGATGTTCATTTTGGTCTCGGCCCGGCGGACAAAGTCGATGTCGAAGTCACCCTCCCGCACGGACGCGGCAAGATCACCAAAACCAGCGTCAAAGCCGATCAACATCTCGTCATTCAACAACAGGCTCGGAATCCCTAATGCAAACGCACTTTAGTTGGACATATATTTCGCACTTGGCATTGCTCCTGCTCGTCGCCAACCTTGCGTATGGTGCCGATGAACCTGCACCCGCGAAGAAAGCGCCTGGTAAAAAGGCGGCACCGGCACCCAAGGTCGAACTCGTCTTTCCGCCGACGCTGCCCGATGGCCAGCAGGTCGTCACGGTCACGACGCCCGATTTTCTCAAAGCGCCGGAAACGCTGCGGCCCGAGGTGACCGTCGCCAAAACCGCGCCGACAGTCGATTTTATGTATTACCCCGGGCAAGATTACCTGGGCAACCCGTGGTCGAATTGGGGCGATTCGCTCGCGGTGAATGGCAAGTACTATTCGGCGATCGGCGATCACCTGGCCGCGAATGGCAAGGATATGAGTCACGGCACCGGCACGGCGTACCTGACCGAATACGACCCCGCGCAGAAGTCGCTCAAGGTCGTCTGCGACGTGACCAAGGTGCTGAACCTTCCCCAAGGGCATTACACGCCGGGCAAGATTCATAGCCGCATCGACCTGGGCAGCGATGACTGTCTTTACTTTGCGACGCATCGCGGCTCGACGAGTGTAACGACCGATCAATATCACTACGCAGGCGATTGGATCTTTCGCTACGATCCGAAGACCGGCAAGACCGAAGTCGTCGTCCAAGCCCCCGTCGCCAAGCATTGCATTCCCAACAGTGTGCTCGATCCCGACAAGCTGATCTTCTACGGCGGCACCGCTTCGGGCGAGAAGGTTGAAGGAAAAGACGTGCGGTTCTTTGCGTACGACTTGAAGAATCGCAAGTTGCTTTACGCCGGCGAGAATGGTCCGGCGCGGTACATGATCTTTGCTCGCTCGACCGGCAAGTTGTATTACGTTCCCGGCGGCGGCGACGGGGAACTAATGTCGTACGAACCAAAACCTGACGCGGTGCCGACGCCCGTCAAGGGGACCATGATTGGCGTCCGCGCCGCGACGCAGGAGACGCCGCAGCACAAGGTCTACACGGTCTCGACGGGCCAAGGCGGCAACGAAGCGCAGCTCTACTCGTTTGACACGAAAACCGAGACGGTCACGAAGCTCGGCAGCGCCGCCGCCGGTTCGCAGCAGTACATCGCGTCGCTCGATGCCGACCCGACGGGCAGGTACCTTTATTATGTGCCAGGAGCGCACGGCGGGAGCGACCGTGATAACGGCGCGGTCGTGCAGTACGACACGCGGACGAACAAGAAGAAAATCATCGCGTTTCTGAGTCCTTACTTCCAAAAGAAATACGGCTGCTTACTCAAGGGAACTTACGCCACGGCCGTTGATCCGAGCGGCGAGCGCTTGTACATCACCTGGAACGCGAATCGCGGGAGCAAAGCCTGGGATTGCTGTGCTTTAACGGTGGTGCATATTCCGGCTTCCGAGCGGGCGGAGTAGAATGAGTCACGAAAAGATGACTCTCCACTGCTTTAAATCCAAGTTAATCCACCGGCTCTGCCGGTGAGAATTGAAGAGGCTCTGCCGTTTCGAGCGAAAATATAAGACGATCCTCCTGAGGAAGGCCCTGACCGGGGTTTCAACGAGGAGGATCGTCATGAAGGATTGGCAAAGTCAGGCCCATGTGAAGTGGGACTGCAAGTACCATGTGGTGATTGTACCAAAGTACCGGCAACGGGTGTTCTTTGGGAGATGTCGCAAGCAGATTGGTGCAATCCTACGGGATTTGTGCCGGCAGAAGGGGATCGAATTGCTGAAGGGAAACGCTCAGCCGGATCATATCCATATGCTGTTGTCGGTTCCGCCGAAGTTTTCGATCGCCATGACACTGGGGTATTTGAAAGGGAAGAGTGCGGTGCGGATTCATCGCGAGTTGATGAGAACGCGTGGCACGTTGTTTGGACGGAGTTTCTGGTCCCGCGGCTACTGTGTGAGTACCGTGGGCTTGGATGAGGCGTTGATCCGCCGCTACATCCAGGAACAGGAGAAAGACGAGCGGGATCAGGAACGGGGCCTGTTTGATGACCACGAGTAACCTTTAACCCACGGCCCCTTTTAGGGGCCTTCCTCATACCACCAGTTCTACTGGTGGTTCTGATTGACGCTACCCATGCTGCTCCGTCCTTGTTTGTACTTGTTGCTTAGCCTGAATGCTCTGACGTTCTACGTTCGCGCCGAGGATCTGCACATCGCGTCGTACAACATCGAGAATCTGTTCGACGACGTCGATGAACCGAACAAGGAAGACTTCGATAAAACCCGCTGGGACGCCGAAAAAATGGCGTTCAAATGCAAGAACCTCGCTACGGTCATCCAAGCGATGAACGGCGGCCGCGGGCCCGATGTGTTTGGCCTGGCCGAAGTGGAAAACCGCGCGGTCGTCGAACAGATGGTCGCGAAAATCAAGCTCCCGCAGCGCGAGTACAAGGTCGTGCACCACGACTCGCCCGACGAGCGCGGCATCGACGTCGCGATCGTCTACGATGCCAAGGTGCTGAAACTGGCCGAGGAAAAGGTTCATCCCGTCACGATCCAAACGACGCGTGATATTCTCGAAGCCAAGTTCAGTTGGGGAAGTGATGTGCTCTACGTGATGATGAATCACTGGCCGTCGCTGAACAATCCGGAAACCGATCGCATTGCCGCGGCCAAAGTTTTGCGCACGCGGCTCGATGGAATCCTGAAGGGCGATGCGGCGGCGGATATTGTGTGCATGGGCGACTTCAACGAAAAGCTCCCGACCGATCCGGCGATCCAGGATGCGCTTCGTTCGACGCTCGATGTCACTGCGGCCAAGGACGGCGTATTGTTGAACACGGGCGGTTCCTTGCTCAAGTCCAAAGACCGCGGCACCTACGTCTACCGAAACGAGTGGGGTGTCTTGGATCATATCCTCGTCTCGCCCGGGTTGCTTGGCGGGAAGGGCGTCCTGTGGAAGAAAGATTCGACACGCGAACTCCGCGAGCCAAAACTCCTCACCGAGGCCAAGGGCGAGCAAATTCCCAAGCCGCATGCGACCTATTCCGGAAACAATTTCGACCCGACGGGCATCTCGGATCATCTGCCGTTGGAGTGCTTGCTTGTCAGATAGTTGTTGAGTGATCCCAGCGTTGGTCGCAAAAGAATCAGTTCAAATATGGCCGCTAGAATGTTGGGGAATTCTTGAATAATTTTCATGCTCTTAAAATTGCGTCTATTCGTAGCAAAATGCTCGACGGCCAGAAATAGTGCGTCAAATGCGGCATATTTTAATCGCTAGCGACTCTCTGGGACTTGGGAGAAATTTACCCATCCTATTTGATCGCGCAACTTTCGCTGCGGCACACTGATTGCTGTACTTCGACAGCGATTGTGGGGATTGCCCGCGGTTGGCAATTCCAAAACGAATTCTATTTAGGAGGAGTTGAGATGAGTTTCTTTTCGAAGATGTTTTTCTTGGGCATGTGCAGCGCAGGCTTGACGCTGGCGACGGCCGTGGATGCGGAAGCCGGACACCGTCATCGCCATCGCCGCGGCGGATGTTGTGCCTCGCAGTGCGCGCCGGTTTCGTCTTGCAATACGGGTTGCGGTGCCACGTACGCTGCACCCGTCTCCAATGGCTGCTGCACTACTAACGGCGCGGTTGTCTATGGCGGCGTGACATCGGGTGACCCTGGCTATACTCCGAATGGCCAAGGCAATACTTACGGCCAAGGCAACCTGCCGCCGGCCCCTGGTAGCACCGCGTCGCCAAGCGATCTGCCGGCCGGCGCGCCGCCAATGCCATCGACGACATCTCCACCGCCAGTACCCGCGCCACCGCCAGCAGGCGGCTAAGTTTGGCCCCGAATTTGCGTTTTAAATTGCTCCCTGATCGATCTTCGATCAGGGAGCTTTTTTATTGCCATCCATCATCTATACGATCCAGCCCATGGACTTGCGAACCGGTCACTCACTTTGGCAAGGTTTGCAAGACGCCACCCCTGAGTTTCCGCCCCTTGAGGGTGACGCCCGCACCGAAATTGCGATCATCGGTGGCGGCGTGACGGGCGCGCTGTTGAGTTGGATTCTGGTCCAGCATGGGATCGAAGTCCTGCTTGTGGACAAGCGTCATCCGGCGACTGGCAGCACCGCGGCCAGCACAGGTCTGCTGCAATACGAAGTCGACACGCCGCTCGTGGAACTGATCGACAAAGTCGGCCAAGCGGCGGCCGTGCATGCCTATCGCCGCGGCGTGCAGGCGATCAGCGAACTCGAGGAATTGGCGAGCCAGTTGAGCACCAAGGTCGCCTTCGAGCACCGCAAGAGTCTTTATCTTGCAAGCAGCCCGAGCGATGTCGTGGACTTGCGCGCGGAATACGAGTGCCTGCGCCATTTTGGATTCATGACGGCCTATTTGGAAGCAACTGCCGTCCGCGATGTGGGGAATCTCCAAGCGCCCGGCGCGATCTTGTCCGCCGTCGCGGCACAAATCAATCCGTTGGCACTGACGCTGGAATTGCTGCAGAAGTCTTCCCAAGCCGGTGTGCAAATTCATGGCAAGACGACCGTCGAGAAAGTCACGGAGCAATCCGGGCATGTCGAAATTCAAACCGCGACGGGATTGATCCGAGCGCAGGCCGTGGTATTCGCGACGGGATATGAAGCCAACAATCAATTTTCGTTCTCACACGGCACGTTGCGGAGCACCTTTGCAGTGGCCGCGCGTCAGATATACGACCAGCCAAGCCTCCCGCCCGAGTTATTGCTCTGGGAAACAGCGCGGCCCTACTTTTACGCGCGTCATGCGCACCAGAACAAGTATCTGATTCTCGGCGGGCAAGACGTGGCCCAGCCCGAGACGCACGCCGACGAAAAGCTGTTGGCCGCGAAGGCGGCGATTCTGATCCAAGAGTTTCAACGGCGCTACCCGGGCACGGAACTCGAGCCGCAATTTGTTTGGGCAGGAACGTTTGCCGAAACCGAAGACGGCTTGGCCTACATCGGCAAGCTGCCCAAGGCCGAGCGGAGTTACGCGGCGCTCGGCTACGGCGGCAATGGAATCACATTCAGCATGATTGCCGCGCGCTTGATTCGGGATCTCTACATCGGCCGCGAGACGCCGGATGCGGCAGTGTTTTCGTTTGGGCGGGGCAAATCTTAACCCGACGCGTCAGCGAGGGCGAGCTGCCAAACGGCCTTTCCATAGCAATAAAAAAAGCCGCGCTGTCCTTGGGACAGCGCGGCTTCAATCAGCAATAATTGAATTTCAATTACGATGATTTCTTTTCTTCATCGCCCAGCTTCTTGATCAGCTTGTGAGCTTCATCGCGATGTTGTTCCGCGGCGGTGACTTCGCGATCGATCTCTTTTTGCAGTTCGGGCGAAGCATACTGACGCATCGCCTGGGCATGGTTGATGAATTCTTCATGGGCGACGAGTTGAGCACCGATGTAGGCCATGTCGCATTCGGGCGATTTGTGTTCGCTCCATTGCTTTTCAGCCTTGCTCAAACATTTCTGGGCGGCTTGGCGATGAACGGCAACGAAATCAAGACCGCCTTGGTTCGACGTGGCACCTGCGGCAGTTGCGGGACGACTCGAATCCGTGCGATTCGGTTGTTCCGCGGTGTTCGTCGTGCCGAGGCCCGATTGTCCGCCGAACTTCCCGAGATTTCCTAGCGCTTCGGAATGATCCTTGATCATCATTTCGGCAAACTGCTGGACCTCTTTATTTTCGGATTTCTTCTTAGCAAGTTCCGCCAGTTTCACTTCTTTGTGATTGCAGATTGCTAGCAAGGAAGCGACTTGTTGGCTGGCATTTTGATTCGCTTGATCCCCGGTAACTGGTTTGTTGACCGTGGTCGTTGTAGGGTTAGGTTGCAGCGGCTGACCTGGTTGTGGCTGACCTGGTTGTGGTTGGCCGGGTTGTACTTGAATCGGCTGGCCTGGTTGGACGCGCGGCTGACCGGGTTGATTTGGGGCTGGCAGAATTCGGGGCTGTTCAGCGGGCGTAGCCGCTGGCTCGGCACGCGGGATCGTCGGTGGCTCGCTGTAGGCAATCGCCGTAATCGAGAGTGCCAGCGCCGGGGTCATCATCAATCGTGAAATTCGCATCGTTACATCCTCACTCAAAAAGAAAAGAATAGTGTGTCGCCTGTCGTGCGAGGGCTGCAAAGTTAGTACCACTAAAGTCAATTCAATGATTGCTCCGAATTCGGACGCCGGAGGTCGCTTCATTGAAATGCTCATAGACTCGCATAAACGAAGCTAGCAATGGGTCAGAAGAAATTTTTCAAACTCACGAAAATGAAACAAGCTGCACGCTGGCTGGTTGATTCACTGGTAGTGCAAGAGCCACTTTGATATTCCCCTGGTGTTGGGGCAGTAACGTAGCACTGTGAAACTATTCACAACCCGTGAGGAAGACGGCAAATTTGACTTCCTCATCGTGAATCGCAAAAAAGCCGAATACGGTATTTGATTTGCACGAGTCTTTTGTAAAGGAGAACCTCATGCAAACTGCAACTGCTTCGAACGACTTTTTGTTTCCCACTTCAAACAGCGACAAACCGATTCGCGCGGCGATCTTTACCGGGATTCAAGAAACCGATAAGGCCGTCAAAAATTTGCTGGCCGCCGGTTTCACGAAAGAAGAAATCACCGTCGTTTGCTCGGACGACACCAAAGAACGTTACTTCCGCGAGTACGAACACCAAGATCAAGCCGGACGCAATGTGCCCGTCGCCGCCGGAATCGGCGGCGCTGTCGGGATGACGTTGTTCGGTTTAACCGCAGTCGCGGCGGGGTTAATTACCGGCGGGGCGGCGTTTGTCGTCGCCGGCGGAACGGGGATGTGGACTGGCACAGTGGTCGGCGGACTCGTCGGCGCGATGATGACCCGCGGCTTTGAACGCGAGGTCGCGGATTTTTATGACCAGGCTGTCATCACGGGCGACATCCTCGTGGCGGTGGAACCACATGGGGGGACTGCCGAAGAAAATAGCAACCGACTCTTGAGAGCCGAATCGATTTTCCGCGAGGCTGGAGCAAAGCCGCTGCCGTTAGGGCAGGGCTAAAAAATTTATCCTTTGATCGCCAGAAATCTTACTCATCGCGATCAAGTCTCGGAATAGAATTGATGCAAATGCTTCCTTCTCTATTTTCTTAGCACAGCTTTCTGGTCAAGGAGTGCGACGATGGCAAATTCTCTGACGTTGGATGAGCAGGCAAAGATCGAATGGCGGAACCATGAACATGTCTCGGATGAACTCGTGATTCAGGCTCGGCGATTGTTGCAAGCCGCGGGTTGCTTGGATCACGCACGGCATGCGTTGGAGCTCGCAGCGGATGTTGACTACGAGCTCCCGCCAGGTGCCGCGATCCCTGTCTCGTTGGCGCGCCACGAAGACTTCGCACATGAGTGCGGCTACGCGACCTATGCCGAGATGACTCATTTCGCTGAACCAATCGGTGATGCCGAAGACAAGGATTGGTATCTAACTCCGATTCATGGTGGTCATTGGGTGATATGGAACGATTGTGATTGTGCTGTTCAGCAAGAATTCGCCTCGTATGAAGATGCTTCAAAGCAATTTTCCGCTTATCGCTCCTGAACTTGTTCATATCCCCGGATTTCCTTTTCAAATCGGTCGGAACTGGATTAAGATGATTCGATAACCACCCTCGATCACTTTAGCTGGTTTTCGCCATGGAAATTCCCGAAGAATTGCTCGCTCGGCTTCGTGCTGGCAGCGGTGATGCAGTCGCGGAATACGCTCAACTCAAACGGCCCCAGTTGGTTGTTTACGTCAACAACCAACTGGGGTATCTGCTGCGCAGCAAGATCGAGCCCGAGGACTTGGTTCAAGAGATGATGATCCGCGCGGTGCAGCAGGCAGCGTTCTTCACGCAGAACGATCGCGACCCGTTCGGGATCCTCTGCCACTTTGCGCAAGAATGCATCGTCGATGCGCATCGGCGGTTGGTAACCGCGCAAAAACGTTCGGCCAAACGCGAAACGCCGCTTGGCCATGGCGGCGGATCGTCGAATAGCTCCAAGGAAGGCTCCGGCGGGGGACTCATCAATCTGCTCGTGGCGAGTATTACTTCGCCGAGCCGCGCGCTCTCGCGAAATGACCGGGAGTTCCGGATGTGGGAAGCGCTGGCCGATCTGCCCGAGGAACAACGCGAAGCGCTGCGGATGCGCTATTACGAGAACATGCCGTCCAAGGATATTGCCGAAAAACTCGGCAAGACGGACGGAGCGATTCGGGTGATGCTGACCCGCGCGCTCGATAAGCTGCAGAAAATTCTCGCCACGGACAGCAGCACCAAATAATAACCCGACGCATTAGCGAGGGCGTATGGTATTTGGCTCATTGCCTAGCATTGAGATCATCGAATCGAGCGGTTTAACTCCTTCTTCGAGGATCATCATCGAGATCTGAGCAAACTGCGCCTCGTCATGGCGAGCGTTCTTCAACGCCTCGACGCCCATCGAGATAATCGAGAGGGGAGTCCTAAAGTCATGTACGAACTGGTGTAGGTCCGTCTGAGACATGCGATTGGCAACGGTGAATACGAGGAAAATTCTGGGCATCAACATAACGCCCTGCCGTCATTGTATTTCATTCGCCATGGTACTTAAAGCTGTTTGAACGAACTGCGTTTTCGGGTCCTCACTTCGTTCGTTCCGGCCACCCATCGTCAAACGGCAGCAGGACTGAGCGGACTCGAGGGTTATTGGATTATCCGCCAAAAAGTCCGGCCAATTTGCAGAGTTGCAGCTGACGGGCTTGGGCCAGAATTGCCCGATCGTGGCGTTCGCTTGTTTGCCAGCCGGCTTGGATTTTCTCCAAACGTTCCGCTAATGTCGTCGGATTGAAACGAGGGGTGCGACGGGGCGATTTTTTTGTGGCAGCGGTCATTGCAGTCATTCTCCGTAATGAAGTTCCGTAATGAAGTAAGGGTTATTGGAATGCCTAAGCAAAAGCAAAGCCCGTGCCAGATTGCGATAGAATCTGTAGAGACCCTGAATTCGCATCACAAAGCGAGCTTTTTGCAGTTTGTTGTCTCGCGGAAAGCTGGACTCGAACACGTCAGTCTGTCAATTTCTACAAACAACGAACCCTGTTAACTTAGAGCGCGTTCAAGTTATCTGTAGCGTTCTGACGGGCTGCGGCGGCGCGGTGCTTCGTCGAGCTGCATCGACGAATCTTAGGATTCGTCTGCTTCGCTCTCCACAGCGTTAGCTCAATGAACACGGCCGCTTGCCTCGCCTACGTCAGCGACGCTACATCTATCTTGAACCCGCTCTAGGTAGCCAAGGTCGTAAGACCTTGGACATAGGCGCGGCTTCAAACCCAAGGTCTCACGACCTTTGGCTACAGTCGAAGACGTTTGCTCCGCGTTTTTTTGTAGGCGCGTAGCGTTAGCGAGGGCGACAAAAAATCGCAGGACCTCCTCGCTTATGCTACGGGCTAAAAAGATAGATGCCGCTACTCTGAAGTTTCACGATTTCAGCTAGAGGGAATCCAGTCATGTTCCCCGTGGAGGAAGTTTTTGATCGAACGGCTTTCGAAAGTTGTTCCATCCCACATTCGCACTTGCAGTTGTAACTGCTCAGCCGAGATCTGAATCCGGTTGTAAGCATTTGGCTCGTCACGGCGGCGTTGAGAGATCGCCGTGCCGGCTTGAAAGACGAGCACCGAGCGCGCCATTTCAACATGGAACGGCCGCGCATCGCCGCTCGAAACGCGATGCAGATGCCCCGACAAGATCAGCCCGCAGCCCACGCTGGAGAGCATCTTCAGCGTTTGCCGCACGCGGCCGACGACCGCCGCTTCGGGATCATGCTCCGGCGGAATGAACGGGTGATGGCAAACAAGCACCTTGGCCAGGTGCGCCGGCAGCGCACTGAATTGTTCTTGCAAGCGCGCAATCTGCGCATGCGAGACGCGGCCTTCTTTCCAAGTATTCGACCGGGCCGTGTTGATCCCGGCGACAGCGATTTCATCATCCTGATACAGCGGATGCATCTCGCGCGTGATCGTTTCTTGATAGTTCTGCAACGGCGCGAGCCAACGCCGTAGGACGTTGTACAGCGGGATATCGTGATTGCCCGGGACGATGATTTTTGGCGCCGCGATCTGCGCCAGATAGTCACGCGCGGCGGTGAATTCCGAATGCCGCGCGCGCTGCGTCAAGTCGCCGCTGACCGCGACGAGATCGGGCTGAAACTCCGCCAAATCACGCAACAAACCCGCTGTAACCGCCGGATCTTCGGTGCCAAAATGCAGGTCGGAGATGTGCGCGATTTTTTTCATCGTAGCCAAGGTCGTGAGACCTTGGATGTGCGGGAGAAGACGTCGCCAGTTCAAATGCGCCAAAGTCTTACGACTTCAGCTACGTGGGTTGAGACTTATCATTCCGCGGAACAAAGACCGCCAACGCGCGGGCCAAGCTCTTGTAATGCAACGGCGGCTGCAGCTCAATGACCTCGCCATCAGCCGAGACATGCAGCATCCGGCGTTTACTCGTGATCGAGCACTCTTGCAAGGAGAGCGACTCGAAATCGCGCGACTGCTGCAAGCGGCCGATCATTGCCCGCAGGGTCAGCTTGAAAAGTCCCCAGCGATTTTGCACGTTGGCGATATAGAGCGAGAGTTCGCCGCGATCGAGGCTGCTCCGCTTGCCAATGTTGAGCCGGTCGATTTGGTACTGATTGTTGCCGACAAAGACGAGCGGCGTGTGGCGGACGATCGATTCCTCGCCCGTATGCAGGCGAACTTCCACGAGCGGAAAACGACGAAAGACGCGGAGCATGGAGTGCGCCATCGCGGTCCACTTCCCCCAGCCAAAACGGCTTTGCTGTGCGTCGCGATTGAGCACCATCCGCGGATAGATGCCGAGCGACGAGTTGTTGATGAACACACGGTCGTTGACCTTGGCAACGTCCAATAGCGTACGATGCCCCGCGGCGATGACTTGGACCGCCTCGGGTATCGTCAAAGGAATGCCGAGATCCTTCGCGAAATGGTTCAGCGTTCCTAGCGGCAAAATTCCCAGCGGCACGTCTTTTCCGAGCAAGGCTCCGGCCACGGTGCTAATCGTGCCGTCGCCGCCGCCGGCGATCACCGCGTCGCATTTCGACTCAGCCGCTTCGCGGGCCGCCGCGGCCAATTCGCTCACCGGCACGACGCGGAGTTCCGCGTCGATGCCAGATTGCTGCAAACTCTCGGCAACAAGCTTTTGCGTTTCGCGCGTGCGTTCGCTGTCGGCAGCTCCTGCTCCCTGATTCAACAGCACGATGGCACGCATAGGCTTAATAGGCTTAACGGAACATTTGAATAAGGTACGATGAATGCTGCGAAATTAGGAGATTGATGAAATCATCATAGATCATCCGTGCCACAAAATAATCTGAATGAGCAAAGATCATGCCTAAGATCGATTCGAAACTCAGCTCTCCGCCGCCAGAAAAACCGCAGCCGCAGCCATCCTACGCGGCGTTCATGGAATGGATCGGCCGTTATGAAACGAGTGTTATTGTCGTAATTGTTGTCGCCGTGGCGGCCATTTGGGGCTTCATCGAAATCGCCGACGAGGTTCGCGACGGCGACACACTGCGGTTCGATGACTGGGCATTGCGGGCGTTGCGCGACCCCAATGATCTGCATGACCCCATCGGACCGAAGTGGCTGCCCAAGGTTGGCCGCGATCTCACGGCGCTCGGCGGCGTGACTTTCTTGGGGCTCCTCACGATGACGGTCGTGGGGTATTTCTGGCTGCGGAAAATGTATGCCGTGGGGACGCTGATCTTGGCGATTAATGTCGGAGCGAGCCTGTTGAATGCGGGGCTCAAAGATTACTACGAACGCCCCCGTCCTGAACTGGTGCCGCATTTGACCGAGGAGTATACCGCGTCGTTTCCCAGCGGCCACGCGATGCTCTCGACCGTCGTTTTTCTTACGCTCGCGACGCTGCTCGGCCGCTTCACGCCAGAGTACCGCTTGCGCGCATATTATCTCGGAATTGCTTTAACGCTTTCGCTGCTCGTCGGCGTGAGCCGAGTTTACATGGGGGTGCATTACCCGACGGATGTCTTGGCCGGTTGGGTCGCCGGATTGGTGTGGGGCTTGTGCTGTTGGCTCCTGACCAAGGAACTGCAACGCCTCGGGATCATCGAATGGCCAGCGTTGGCGGAGAAAGAAGAGAAGGCTACGGAAAAGTGAAGAATTGATTGCACTGTTTAGCGGCGACTCGAAGAGGAGCGTTCTGTACAGCATGGATTAATTCTTGGGCGAGAACCCTTTGCGGCCTTCGACGTTGGCTTTGGCGCAGACCTCGTTGGGGTCGTGGCGTTCGCCGGCTTGCTCGTGGCTATGCTCGGCGCAAGTCGTGGCGTGCGGCAAGACTTCGAGCCGTTCCGCCGCGATCGATTTGCCGCAGATTATGCACTTGCGCGTCATCTGTTTCGCCTCCATCATTCGTTTGCTTGAAAACTTCGCGAGCGAAAACCATGCCTGCCGAGCGAGAGAAATAAAAATTCGATTGCTCCCGCCTTCTCTGCTACGTTATTATACGACTGATCGGGGATGTTGGTTTCTTTCCTAGGGGGAGTTCTATGCGCTGGACTGCGATTTCTACTGTATTCTTGGCAAGTCTCATCGGCTTGGCCGCGTTGTTTCCCACGAGCCTCGCCTCGGCTGCGCCGCCGAATGTTGTTTTCATCTTGGCGGATGATCTTGGGTACTCGGACTTGTCCTGCTACGGCAGCAAGTATTACGAAACGCCGAATCTCGACAAGCTGGCGAAGCAGGGCTTGCGCTTCACCGATGCGCACACGTGCGGCCTCAATTGCCAGCCAACGCGCGCGGCACTCATGACCGGGCAATACGGTCCGCGGACAGGCATTTACACTGTCGGCGGCATCGATCGCTTCAATTGGCAAGCGCGGCCGCTCAAGCCGGTCGACAATGTCACGCAGCTCGACTTGAAAAAGCAAACCGTCGCCGAGTGCCTAGCCGCCAACGGCTACAAGACCGGCATGTTCGGCAAGTGGCACCTCGGCGGCGACGCAGAGCATCATCCGAGCAAGCGCGGCTTTGCCGAAGCGATCGAGTCCTCGGGCAAGCACTTCAATTTCAAAACCACGCCCCAGACCGACTATCCCAAGGATCAGTACCTAGCCGATTTTCTGACCGACAAGGCGGTCGACTTCATCACGCGGCACAAGGATGAACCGTTCTTTCTCTATGTGCCGCACTTCGGCGTTCATTCTCCGCATCAAGCCAAGCCCGAGTTGATCGCCAAGTTCAAAGGCAAACCTGGTTCCGATGGCCACGACGATCCGGCGTATGCCGCCATGATCGCGAGCGTCGATGAAAGCGTCGGTCGAATCATCGCCAAGCTCGATGAACTCAAGCTCAGCGAGAATACGCTGGTCATCTTCAGCAGCGACAACGGCGGCGTCGGTGGGTACGGCGAACTCGGGACCGGCAAGGGGATCACCGAAAACTTTCCGCTCCGCGGCGGCAAAGGAATGCTCTACGACGGCGGTCATCGAGTGCCGTTCATCGCCCGCTGGCCGGGGAAAATCCCCGAGGGCAAGACCACGGACAAGCAAATCATCAGCGTCGATTTTCTGCCGACGATCCTCGACGTGACCAAGACCACGGCGCCAAAGGATCAAACGCTCGATGGGACATCGTTGCTGCCGCTGTTCAGCAGCGGCGGGGAATCGGGCTTGGCAGACCGCGCGATCTTCTGGCACTTCCCGGGTTACCTGGGCCAGGGAGCAAATACCTGGCGAACGACACCCGGCGGCGCGATCCGCGCTGGCGATTGGAAGCTGATCGAATATTTCGAGGACGGGCACTTGGAGCTTTACAATCTTGCGAGTGACATTGGCGAGAAGAACAACTTGGCCAAGGATCAGCCGGACAAGGCCAAGGAACTGCTCGCAAAGTTGCAGAGTTGGCGCAAAGAGGTCAACGCCCCGATGCCGGAGAAGAATACGCCGGTCGCCTCGGACGCCAAGAAGGGCAAAGGGGCGAAGAAGAACGCCAAAGCCGCGGACGACGAGTAGCGCGGGCCAAGTAGCTTGGGTTTCAACCCAAGCGAAAAACAAATGCAAAAAATTATTCGACAGAAGGAAACAAAGCGAACGAAGGAAAGTCAAGAATTCAAAACTTTTTTGCCTTTCTTTGCTGCCTTTGCGTCCTTCTGTTCAATCTGTATTTGTATTTGTCTCTCTCTGCTGCCTCCTATTCAATCCTGTCGTTCATTTCTTGACGCGTGGGTTAAAGCCCACGCTACTTTTGTCGCCCTCGCTAACGCTACGCGCCTACAAAAACTAGTGCTCGATCGGCTGCACGTCGACCGAGACGCTCATCGAGTGATGGCCGCCGCCGATGAAGACGCCCTTGATGGGGCAGACGTCGCTGTACTCGCGGCCCCAGGCGAGCGTGATATGCTCGACCGACGGCTGGCAATTGTTCGTCGGATCGAAATCGAGCCAGCCGACGCCAGGACACCAAGCCGAGACCCAAGCATGTGACGCGTCGGCACCGACCAAGCGAGGTTTGCCCTCGGGCGGGCGCGTGAGCAAGTACCCGCTGACGTAGCGAGCGCTAAGACCCATCGAGCGGAGACAGCCGATCATCAGGTGCGCGAAGTCTTGGCAGACACCGCGGCGGAGTTTCAGCACTTCTGCAAGCGGTGTGCTGATCGTCGTGGCCGTTGAGTCATATTTGAAATCGCGATGAATGCGCGACATCAGATCCAAAATAGCAGCAAGCCAGGTTCGCTCCGGCTCAAACGAGCGCGCGGCATACTCGCGCAATTCGGGCGTCTGCACGATTTGCGGCGAATCGTAGAGGAACTGCAGCGCGTCGAGATTCAACGGCGTTTCCCGTGCGGCTAATTCGTCGCGCACCTCGGTCCAGCGCGGCGTCGTCGCCGGGTCGACGATCGGCGGGGGGCTGACTTCGATCTTGCTCACCGCGGTGACACTGAGCTTGCGGTGGCCTTCTTGGATCGTAAAGAACTGGCTGTGATTCCCAAAGTAATCGCGCACATGTTCCAGGCACGTCGGCAGCGGGCGAATCGAAACGCGATGCACCGTGCAGAGCTGCCAGTGATGCTCGCGCGGAGTCAGATGGACCTCGTTGTGGCACAACGGGACTGTTTCGCTGTATTCGTAGACCGTGGCATGCGCGACTTTGTATTTCATCGAACTAAACTCGGCAATAAGGTCAGCATTTCAGAATGGGACACTGATTACCACGGATTGACTGATTTGTACTGATCAGAAAAGCGATTGATATTGTTATTCACGGTCACTCCAGAGAGATCATTTACTTAAAAGTCACATCGCTGCTTGGTGAAACGTAAATGGGATGAAACGAATAAGAGCAGGAAATCATTTTGAACAGAAGGCAGCAAAGTTAGCAAAGAATAGAAATGCATTTTCTTTGCTACCTTTGCTTACTTCTGTTCAATCTGTATTTGCAATTTTTCCGCTTCCGATTTCTGTTTTCACTTGCAGATCAGTGCCAATCCATCCATCAGTCAAATCAGTGTCCCATTCGCATTTCTCTGAGCTTAAAAACTGGCTCCTAAGCGAATTTCCGTCATCTGCCGCGATGCCGCTGCATGGACCAAGTATTTGTGCGTCAGCGTATCCGATAGACCGCGGAGCAGCGACATCTGGCGATGCAAGAATTTCTCGAGCGCCCGCCGCTGGCCCCCTTTGTCGACTTCGACAAGCTGCGAGATGTCACAAAGCCGAACCGCCGATTGCACACTCAGAATCGTGCGCTGTTCATCGCTGAGCAGCGCGTGCGCGTCGTCCTGCGGCAAGCGCTCGACGTGGGCCAAGATCGCCTGCAATTGAAACAGCACCGAACGCGGGTTGCTCTCGTCGGTCATCAGCAGATCGAACACCGCGCGGGCTTGCAGGATGTTCAGGTAACGATTGCGATAGGTCATCGAGCTATCGCCGATTTCCAGCAGCGCTTCGAGGATCCCATTTTCTTGCGCCTCGGCCGGCACCAGCATATTGCCGAGCAGACTCAACGTGTAATGCGCGCGTTCCAAACGCCGGCCCATGTCGAGGAACCGCCACGCCGGGCCGCGGGTCATGCTTTCCATGCCCATGCCGCTGAACGCCGAGAGCGTGAGGATCATCTGGTTCAGCGAAGCGAGCACATCCGAGAGCCGCACAACGCCGAGCGGGAAATTGCCCATGCCGTCTTGTGTCAGGCGATTCAAAATTCGCCAGCTATCGATCGAAATCCGATCGCGCACGACATTGCTGAGATTCTGCACCGCGAGCAAAGTGTTTTTCAGTCCGCCCGCGCGGCGATCGTCGAAGACAAACGCGAGGAGCTCGCTTTCCATGAGCGAAATCCGCTGGCCGGCGCTGTTGTGCAGCGCGAATTCGGGGCGGAGTTGACCTTGGCCCGTCACGGCGCGGAGCAGGGCGGCGAGTTCCGGTTGATCGCCGCTCCCCGTTTCGCCGAGCAAGCGCGCGATGAAGCAGCGGACAAGGCGGATGCCCCCTTCGGCCCGTTCGACGTTGCGGCCGAGCCAGTACATGTTGTCGGCGACGCGGCTCGGGAGATCGTTGCCGCTGCGCATCAGTCCCAGCGGTTCGCTCGCCGGATGCAGCAACGTCACCGGCTTCACCGGACCGTCGGCGAGAATCCAAACGTCCTTGCTTCCTTGGCCGGCAAGCGTCGATTCGGCCAGGTATTTGTCCGTCTGCGTCACGCGCACGAGTCCGCCGGGCAGCACCTGATACGAGTCGCCGCTCGCCATGAGAAACGAGCGCAAACCCATCCGCCACGGCACGACTTCGCCATTCGACCAGACCGGCACCGTGCTGCGATCGATTCGTTCTTGGGAGACGTATTGCGTCGGCGACTTCTTGATCTTGGCGATCAATTCCTGGCGCTGGTCGCTCGTCAGCTGCGCGGGAAAAATCGATGCCCCGCGCGGATCGAATGCCGGCCGAATCAGCAGCCGGTCGAGGTTCGCCAGCGTCAGGTTCAGCCCCGAGATATCTCCGCACCACCAGGTCTTGGCCCCGCCGATTTGCAAATCTTCGTTGAACAAATGCCGCGACAACTTCTCCCAAAACGCCATGAAAATCGGCGCTTCGAGCAAGTTGCTCCCCAGCGGATTCGCAATCACGACATTCCCCGCGCGGGCTGCTTGCGTCAACCCGGGAACGCCGTTGCGCGAGCCGCGCGACAGTTCCAGCGGATCGCAATCGGCGTCGGCGATCCGCCGCATGATGACATCGACGATGATTAGTCCGCCGAGTGTTTTCAGGTAAACGCGGTTGTCGCGCACCGTCAAGTCGCCCGCTTCGACGAGCGTGAAACCGAGATACCGCGCCAGGTACGCGTCTTCGAAGTACGTCGGGCTGTTCGGGCCGGGGCTGAGCAAGACGATCCGCGGATTCTCGCGCTGCTTCGGCGCGAGCGAACGCAGCGTATCGCGCACGCTAATGAAGAATCCGGCGAGGCGCTGTACCTCACACGCTTGATAGGTGTCGGGCAGCATCCGCGAAAGCAAGATGCGATTCTCGACAGCGTACCCGGCACCCGAGGGAGCCTGCGTTCGATCGGCCAGCAGTTGCCACTTGCCCGAGGCTTCGCGCGCGACATGCGCGGCGTAGAACTGAATGTAGTTCCCGTGTGCGACCGGCACGCTGTGGCAAGCGCGCAGATAAAGGGGATTCGCGAAGATGACTTCGGGCGGCAATATTCCTTGGGTCACGAGCGATTGCTGCCCGTAAAGATCGGCCAGGACCAGATTCAACAGCCGCGCGCGTTGGATTAGTGCTTGCGATAGGCCATTCCATTCCTGCGCCGAGAGAATTAGCGGCAGCGGGTCGAGTTCCCACGGCCGATCGCGGCCCGTCGGATCGCCGTGGATGTTGTAGGTAACGCCGTTTTCGCGGAGCGCGCGGCGAGCTTGTTCCCAGCGGCGGGTGAATTCGACTTTGCCGACGCGCTGAATCGATTCCGCGAATTTCTGCCAGGCCGGACGGATCTGACTGGGGCCGCTCAACAACTCGTCGAAGTGCGTGGACTGTGCCGAGTAGCCTCCGAAAAACGGAGCCTCCGGGATCGTTGTCGTCGTGCTGGTAGCGTGCGCCACACTCATCGCGGCTTATCCGGGTATTCTCTATCGCCTGTCAGGAACCCGTCCGACTGTCACCGTGCAAAAGCACTGCTAACAGTCCCCACTCATTGGGAAGTCCCCATCATACTTTTTGTGCTGACAACGGTCGATAGCTGATGCATGTTCAATCGCTATGACGCAAGCGTTGGGCTACCCCTACGCTTGCGTCATAGCGAATTGTCTTTCTCGTCATCGTGAGCTGTTCAAGTTTCGCTGTAACGCAGATCCAGCGTCATGGGAAATTTGCTATTGATCTCTTGCCGCGGAGGAGCCCAGGTTCCGGCGGTGTGTCCGTAGTTGAAGAACCGCGAGTTGCGGCGAGCTTCAGCTTCATTGGCATTGACGGGGAACGTGTCGTAGCCCAATCCGCCGGGATGCATGACGTGCCACTGACAGCCTCCGAGCGAGCGTTGACTCCACTTGTCGTAGATATCAAACACCAGCGGCGTATGAACGCCGATCGTCGGATGCATGCACGACGGCGGCTGCCATGCGCGGTAACGGACGCCGGCGACGTATTCGCCCGCCACGCCTGTTGGATGTAACGGCACCGCGCGTTGATTGCAGGTCACGACATAACGTTCGGGCAGGTGATTGCGGATGTGCACCTGCACGCGTTCGACGGACGAATCGACGTAACGGACGGTGCCGCCGGCGGAACCCTCTTCGCCGAGGACGAGCCACGGTTCGAGGGCGCAGCGCAGGTCGAACTGCACGCCTTCGCGAATAATTTCGCCGTACAGCGGGAAGCGGAACTCGAAATGCGGCTTGAACCAATCGAGATCAAGCTGGAAGCCATTGTCGCGCAGATCGTTGATCACATCGCGGAAGTCCTGCCAAATGAAGTACGGCAGCATGAATTTGTCATGAATCCGCGTCCCCCAATGGACCAATTCGCCGTGATATTGCTGCTTCCAAAACCGGGCGACGAGAGCGCGGAGCAGAAGCTGCTGCGCCAGGCTCATCCGGTCGTGCGGCGGCATTTCGAACGCGCGGAATTCGACCAAACCCAAGCGGCCCGCCGGGCTGTCCGGCGAGTAGAGTTTGTCGATACAGAACTCGGCGCGGTGCGTGTTACCCGACATATCGGTCAGGATATTGCGGAACAACCGATCAACCAGCCACGGTGTCGGCTGCTGGTTCTTTTGCAGTTGTTGGAACGCGATGTCGAGTTCGTACAACTGCTCGTGGCGGCCTTCGTCGATGCGGGGTGCCTGGCTCGTTGGCCCGATGAACAGACCCGAGAGCAGGTACGACAACGACGGGTGGTTGTTCCAATACGCGAGCAAACTGCGGAGCAAATCGGGCCGCCGCAAGAACGGACTCTCGGCCGGTGTCGCGCCGCCCATCACGATGTGATTGCCGCCGCCGGTTCCGGTGTGGCGGCCATCGACCATAAACTTGTTGCAGCCGAGCCGCGTCTGCCGCGCATCTTCGTAGATGCCGCTGGTGATGTTGACCAGCTCGTTCCAGTTGTGCGCCGGCTGCATGTTGACTTCGATCACGCCGGGGTCGGGCGTGACCTTGAGATGATTCAAGCGAGGATCATTCGGCGGCGTGTAGCCTTCGATGATCACGGGCATGTTCAACTCGGCGGCCGTTTCCTCGACCTGCGTGATCAAGTCGAGGTAATCCTCGACCGTGTAGCACGGCGGCATGAATACATGAAGCCGGCCATTGCGCGGTTCGATGCAAAGCGCCGAGCGAATGATCCACGGCGCGGATTGCCCGACATAAGGGGCCGACGCCGTATTGACCCAGGTGCCGTCGGCGACCTTGACGAACCACGGGCGAGATTCCTCGCGCGTCGGAGTCTTGAGTTTGTCCGTAGGAGGCGGTGTATCAAGCAATGCCGTGCCTGGTCCGCTGCCATACCCGCCGATGCCCGAGTCACCGGAACCTCCGTCTCCCGTGCCGCGCGCTTGCGTCACGGCGTAGCGAGTTTCGGCCGGGGCGGCATCTTGTTGGTAGCCGCCGAATTCCTGCTGTTCGGCAAAGCCATTGCTGTTGGCCGCGGTTTCATAGAACCCGTTGCGGTCATAGTTATCGTTGCGATAGTTGGCCGGGTTGACATCGCGTAACCCCAGCATTTCATCGCGCGTCGGCAAACCCGGGCGCTTGGCCATCGGATCCCACTCGGCGACTGTGTTGCGTTCGGTCGGCAGAACCCAAGGCAACGAATCCAACGGCAGCCGTAAGCCCATCGGCGAATCGCCGGGGAAAAGGAACATGTGCTCGCGGCGCAGAAACCACGGTCCGCTAGCCCAAACTAGGCGATTTCCGCCCCATCGACGTTCCAACGGCAGGGCGAAACCGACTTGTTTTTTCAGCCCTTGCTCAAAGATCTTGCTGACGCGTTCGCGTTCTTGCGCGTCTTCGATTTTGTTCTCGAGCGGATCGACGTTGATCGGCAGCCGGCGTTCGCGGAGCATGTAATGCCACGCGTCTTCGTAGCCGGGGATCAGAAATTCTTGGCTCACGCCGAGACGCTGCGCCAAACGCTCGCCGAAGCGCTTTGCTTCGTCCGGCCCATGCCCGTAGTCGACGTTTTCATCGGCGATCAGATTCGGCCGGCTCCAAATCGGCACGCCATCGCGGCGCCAGTAGCAGCCGAACGCCCAACGCGGCAATTGCTCGCCAGGGTACCATTTGCCTTGCCCGTAATGGAGCAAGCCGCCGACGGCGAAACGATTGCGGAGCCGTGTGAGCAGTTGGCTCGACAGCAGCCGCTTGTTCGGGCCAACGGCCGTGGTGTTCCATTCTTCGCCTTCCATGTCGTCGATCGAAACGAACGTCGGTTCGCCGCCCATCGTCAGACGCACGGCGTTCTTTTCCAGGACCGTATCGACGTGTTGGCCAACGGCGATGATCTCGTCCCATTGTTCGTCGCTGTACGGTTTCGTGACGCGGGGGTCTTCGCGCACGCGCGTGACCTTCATCTCGAACCCGAACTCCGATTCGCACGGCTCGACGCTGCCGGTGATCGGCGCGGCGCTGAAGGGGTCAGGCGTACACGCCAACGGAATGTGGCCTTCGCCGGCGAACAAACCGGAAGTGGGGTCGAGGCCAATCCAGCCAGCGCCGGGCAGGTAGACTTCGGCCCAGGCATGCAGATCGGTGAAGTCGGCCGTCGGTCCGGCGGGCCCATCGAGCGGCTTCTCGTCCGGCGCGAGTTGAATCAAGTACCCGCTGACAAAGCGTGCGGCGAGCCCCAACTGGCGCAGGACCTGAACCAAGAGCCAGGCCGAGTCGCGGCACGAGCCGGTTTTCTTTTCGAGCGTTTGCTCGGGTGTTTGCACGCCCGGTTCCATGCGGATCGTGTAGCCGATTTCTTTTTGCACGCGCACGTTCAACGGGACCAGGAAATCGACGATCCGCGTCGGCTCGCGCGAGATGCTGTTGACGAAATCGTTGAGCAGCGGACCCGTCTCGGCTAGTTCCAAGTACGGCCGGAGCTCGCGCTCCAGCCACGGTTCGTAAGCGAACGGAAATTTCTCGGCGTACGATTCGACAAAAAAGTCGAACGGGTTGATGACCGTCATCTCGGCGACCAGATCGACCTCGAATGACAAGTGGTCGGCCTTGTCCTGAAAAACCAACCGCGCGAGGTAGTTCCCCTGCGGGTCTTGCTGCCAATTGACGAAGTGCTTGCCCGGCTCGACCTTGAGCGAGTAGCTCAGAATGGGCGTGCGGGCATGCGGCGCGGGACGCAGGCGGAGGATCTGCGGAAAGATCTGAACGACTTGGTCATACGAATAAGTCGTCTTATGGTGCAGCGCAACACGGATCGGCATAACAGGCTCGAGCGGTCGTAGTAAGGCAGGATTATAAAAGGAAGGACACAACTCTACATTGCGGCTTCCTGCCAGGAGTCGGGATTTCGACGCGTGTTGAGTATGCTTACGGTGCGGTTGTAACAGTCAGGCGAACTATCCGGATTTTGCAATGATTTCGGGAACATGAAGCCTGTTTAGCGGCGACTCGAAGAGGAGCGTTTTCATGCGGCGATTAGTTCAACTCACGCATTCCCCATCCGCTGGCCTTGCCACTGATAGTTGAAAAAGCCGTTGCTGTGTGCGTTGTGCGATTGCGGCGTAAAGAACGAATCCTTCACCGCTTCGCCGATCTCGTTGAGCCGTGTTTGCACGTCATCAATAAACTCGTGCATGCCGTGCGAGACGATTTCTTGGATCGTCGTGAACTCCAAATCGGAGCGCAGTTTGCCAAGTTTCTGTTCGGCAATCGTCTGAAACGTCCCCGGCCGGCTGCCGGTGATCGCTTGCAGCGAATTGCCCGCGCGGTTGGCGCAGTACCGAATCGCCCGCGGAAAATCGTTGTCCAGGATCATGTACCCGGCGACGTTCTCGGGTGTGATGCGGCCTTGGACTTTGCGGTACATTTCAAGCGCGCTTGTGCTCTTGAGGAGCGAAGCCCATTGGATCGTGTCGATCGGCGTTCCCACATCGGCCAGCGTCGGGAGCAGCAGGAAGTACTTGACGTCCAAAATGCGCGACGTCTTATCCGCCCGTTCCAGCAGACGCCCCAAGCGCGTGAAGTGATATGCTTCGTTGTGTGACATCGTCGCATCGGTGAGCCCTTGCAGCAGGTGGCTCGCCATGCGCACGTCGTGAAAAAAATCGAGCGGTGTTTCGAGTGCGCCGCGGCCCGTCGAAGCGCCGCGGACCATGAGATAGAACTTGTTCAGCTCTTCCCACATCGGCGAGCTGATCATCTCGCGCACGGTTCTGGCGTTTTCCCGCGCCGAGCGCAAACAGGACAGAATCGAGTTTGGGTTTTCTTCGTCAAACGTCAAAAATTGCAGAACCTTCTGCAATTCTGGCACGCCGTAGCGATCGGTAAATAGCTCATGATCCCCGGTGGTATAGATCAACGGCATCCACTGCTCGTTCAATCCATTCCCCAGGTCTAACGACAGATTGAGATTCACTTCGACGAAGCGCGCGACGTTCTCCGCCCGTTCGACGTAGCGACTCAACCAGAAAATCGAATCCGCCACTCGACTTAGCATGGTGTTCGCCGTTCTTACTCAAGTATGAAACGCAGAGAAGGCTCTCCGTTCGCAGTGTGAAAAAGGTAGTGTCAGTAAGGAGCAATCAAAGCCCAGGGGTTTACCCCCTGGGAAATGCTCCCAGGGGGTAAACCCCTGGGCTTTGTGTTTGTAGTAAGTCGTGTTTCTGTTTACCCGCGGCCATTCGTCTTCACGACCCAGGTATCTTTGCTGCCGCCGCCTTGCGACGAGTTGACCACGAGCGAGCCTTTCTTCAAGGCGACACGCGTCAGCCCACCGGGCAGTACGAAGATGTCTTCGCCGTAAAGGATGTACGGACGAAGGTCGACGTGCCGGCCTTCTAAATGATCGTGCACGATTGTCGGCACGCGCGACAGGTTCAGCATCGGCTGCGCGACGTAGTTCCGGGGGTTCGCGCGGATCTGTTCGCGGTATTTCGCGTGTTCGACCGGCGTCGCGCGGGGGCCGAGCATGATCCCGTAGCCGCCGCTTTCGTTGGTCGGCTTGATCACGAGGTTCTCAATGTTCTTGAGCACATGCTCGCACTGCTCCGGCTCGCCGCAAATATACGTCGGCACATTCGGCAGAATGATCTCTTCGTTCAGGTAGTACTTGATGATCTGCGGCACATACGCGTAAACCGCCTTGTCGTCGGCAATGCCGGTGCCCGGAGCATTGACCAGCGACACACGGCCGGCGCGATACGCCTTCATCAAACCCGCGACGCCGAGCGCCGAATCGGCGCGGAACGCTTCGGGATCGAGGAAATCGTCGTCGATCCGGCGATAAATGACATCGACGCGCTTCAGACCCTTGGTCGTCTTCATGTAGCAGTAATTGTCCTGCACCAACAAGTCCGACCCTTGGACCAACTCGACGCCCATCTGCTGAGCGAGGAAGCAATGCTCGAAGTACGCCGAGTTGTAGACCCCTGGCGTCATCACGACGACGTTCGGATTTTTGACGCCTTCGGGGGCGACGTATTCCAACATCGCGCGGAGTCGTTCGGGATAATCTTCGACCGAGAGGATCGACAAGCCGCTAAAGACCTGCGGGAAGGTCCGTTTCATGACCTCGCGGTTTTCGAGGACGTACGACACGCCCGAGGGGCAGCGGAGGTTGTCTTCGAGAACGTACACCTGGCCATCGCCGCCGCGCACCAAGTCGGTGCCCGTGATGTGGCACCAGACGCCACGCGGTGGTTTCAAACCCGTGCAAGGCCCGCGGAGAGCCTTGCCCGAATCGATTAGCCAATTCGGAACGATCCCTTCGTTGATTATTTTGCGTTCGTTGTAGACATCGTCGATGAACATATTCAGCGCCCGGATGCGCTGCTTCAGTCCACGTTCGATCGTCAGCCATTCCACTTCTCCGATGATGCGCGGAATGATGTCAAACGGCCAGATCTTTTCAGTACCCGCCTCGTGGCCATAGACATTGAACGTGATGCCCATGTTCAAGAACGCAAGGTCGGCCGCCTTTTGGCGTTTCTGCAACTCTTCGGGCGGCATCGAAAGGAGTCGCTGCGCAAGGGCCGCACTCTTGGGATGTGGCTGGCCATCGGCTTCGAACATTTCGTCGAAGAAGCCTTCGGTGCGATACTCGTTGAGCAGTCGCTCGGTGAATTTTTCGTCCACCGCGAGACCTTCGGGAATTTTGATATCGACTAGCATTGCGGAATCCTCGAGCGAGTTGGGCCACCCAAAGACAGGAGCTGGCTGCCACGGCGACGCTAACACTGATGAGGTTAACGTCTGGGCAACGGACGAGCAAAAAGCAAACAAATCTCACCCAAGTTTCTGCAAACGCGGACGAAAACATCCCGTTATGCCATAGAAATGGGCATTCCCTGCGGCTTCCGGCAGCACCCTCAGAGTCAATTCTCTGAGATACTGCGTAAAATAGCCGTTTCGCCAGGGCAATGCCAGCAAAATGCAACCAATGTGCCACGGAGCGGGCGACGGGATTGGGGATTCGGGATTTGGGAAATGCAGAAAGCAACTTTTTCTATTGCTCTGCTTTGTCGCGATTCCCCACATTTTCTTTCCCCAACCCCTAACCTCTAATCCCGAACCCCAAAACGAAAAAGGTTGCGAATCCTCTGCGAATCGGCCAAGATCGTCCAGAGCAGTTCGCTGCGCGAACGGGATTTGGGATTCGGGATTTGGGATTGGGGGAATACAGATTGCAGCTTCAGAGTCACGCTGTTTTCTCGTTAGTCTTGAATTTGCTTTCCCCCCAATCCCCAATCCCCAATCCCGAACCCCAACTCCGCAGGAGTTAAGATGGATCGCCGCTCGTTTATCGCTAGTTCCACCGCCGGTTTCGCGCTCAGCTCGATTCAAACCAGTGCCTTCGCCCGCGCCCGCGACAAGCCCAAGCGCGTCGGCCTGATCGGGACCGGGTGGTACGGCAAGGCCGACCTGTTTCGTTTGATTCAGGTCTCGCCCGTCGAAGTCATCTCGCTGTGCGACGTCGACAAGACGATGCTCAACGACGCGGCCGACATGACCGCGACGCGTCAAGCCAACAAGAAACGTCCGCGCACTTACGCCGACTATCGCGAGATGCTCCGGGAAAAAGACCTCGACCTCGTGCTAATCGCGACGCCCGATCATTGGCACGCGCTGAATGCGATCGAGGCGATCAATGCTGGGGCGGACCTCTACCTGCAAAAACCGATCAGCGTCGATGTCGCCGAAGGCCGCGCGATCTTGGATGCCGCCCGCGAGCACAAACGCGTTGTGCAGATCGGCACACAGCGCCGCTCGACGCCGCACCTGATCAACGCGATCGAGCGGGTCATCAAGCCAGGTCTGCTCGGCAAGATCGGTCTCGTCGAGATCTACTGCTACTACCACATGCGCAGTAAAGCAACGGCCCCCGACGAACCAGCACCGGCGAACCTCGACTACGAAATGTGGACCGGGCCAGCGCCGATGCGGCCGTACACCAAGACAGTTCACCCGCGGAGTTGGAGAGCGTTCATGGAATACGGCAACGGGATCGTCGGCGACATGTGCGTCCACATGCTCGACACGGTGCGCTGGATGCTCGACCTCGGCTGGCCGACGAAGGTCAGTTCCAGCGGCGGCATCTACATTGATAAGGCATCCCACGCCAACATCACCGACACGCAAACCGCGACGTTCGACTTCCCCGAGTTTCCGGTTGTCTGGGAACATCGCTCGTGGGGCGATACGCCGGACCCCGAATACCCGTGGGGTCTGACGATCTACGGCGACAAGGGAACGCTCAAAGCGAGCGTGATGAAATACGACTTCGTCCCGCGCGGCAAAGGAGGCGAAAAGCTGCATGAAGACGTCAAAATGGAACTCGAAGAGTATCCCGAAGACAAGACCGAGAAGGACCTGGAAAAGCACGTCGCCCCAGCGATTCGCGGCCACATGCGGAACCTGCTCGACTGCATCAAAACACGCAAAAAACCGGTCGCCGATGTCGAGCAAGGGTACATCTCGTCAGCCAGTTGCATCATGGCGAACATGGCGCAGAAGCTCGGCCGGACACTGACATGGGATTCAACGAAGAACGCGATCGTGAATGACGACGAGGCAAATAAATTGCTCGCGCGGCCGTATCGCGCGCCGTGGAAGCATCCGGGCATCACAAGTTGATTTATCAAACAATAAGGTCATTTCCAGCAGCAAGATTCCGCCCAATTTAGGTCCGGAGGACCGATAGGATTAAGCCCAGGCCGCGAGGCCTGGGAAAGTTTCATTGCGAACATCGAAGGTCCGGAGGACCGGCACTTGGCACACGGCACAAGTGTCGGCCTTCCAGGCCTTTTGGATTTTGATACGAGCAAACCCAGCCCTGACGGACTGGGCTTAAGCATTCCGGTCCTCCGGACCTAAACCCATGTAGATGCCTGACGCTGATCGATTGATGAACTGACGAAAGATCCGCATTAATGCCCTCCAATCCCATCGGCGGCTTTGTGAGATATGATGGATGAAGAAACGCATTCCCCCAAATCCCGAATCCCCAATACCCAACCCCTGCATTTTGCAACTCCCCATCTATCTCGACAACCACGCCACGACCCGCGTTGATCCGCGAGTTGTCGAGGCGATGCTGCCGTACTTCGGCGACGTCTACGGCAATGCCGGCAGCACGACGCATTCGTACGGCTGGGAAGCGCGCGATGCTGTGCGCACCGCACGGGAAACGATCGCGCGGGCGATCAACGCCGTGCCGGACGAGATCATCTTTACGAGCGGTGCGACCGAGAGCGACAACCTGGCGATTTTCGGCGTCGCCGAACGCGCGAAACGCCGCGGCGATCACTTGATCAGCGCCACGACCGAACACAAAGCGGTCCTCGATCCGCTCTACAAACTTCGCCACCGCGGGTACGACATTACGCTGCTGCCGGTCGCGCAAGCGCCTCAACTCGAAGAAGCGGGCCAAAACCAATCAGCAGAGAGCAGGGCAGGGTATCTCGATCCGCAAGCGGTCCGCGATGCGCTGAAGCCGGAAACGTGCCTGGTCAGCGTGATGCTGGCGAACAATGAGATCGGGGTGATTCAGGACCTGCGTGCGATCACCGAGCTTTGCCATGAACAGGGCGTGTTGGTCCACTGCGACGCGACACAAGCCGTCAGCAAACTGCCGGTCGATGTCCGCGCGCTGGGCGTTGATCTCATGAGTTTCACCGCACATAAGATTCACGGTCCCAAGGGCATCGGCGCGCTGTATGTGCGCCGGCACGACCATCCGGTCCGCTTGGAGCCGCAAATCTTCGGCGGCGGGCAAGAAGCGGGCTTCCGCAGCGGCACGCTCAACGTTCCGGGCATCGTCGGCTTTGCCAAAGCACTCGAATTGTCGCTCGGCGAAATGCCGACTGAAATTCCGCGGCAGCGGTTGTTACGCGATCGACTTTATCACGGTTTATGTGAGAAGATCGATCGAATGTACTTGAACGGTCCGGCGATTGCACCGTCGGATTGGCGGTTGGCGAACAACTTGAATGTGACATTCGAATACGTTCATGGCGAGTCGCTGATCCTGGCGATGCGGGACTTGGCCGTGAGCAGCGGCAGTGCCTGCACCAGCGCGAATCCCGAGCCGAGTCATGTGCTGAAAGCGCTCGGCCTGAGCGAAGATTTAACCCGCGCGAGCATTCGTTTTGGTTTGAGCCGGTTTACCACGAACCAAGAGATCGATTTCGCCGTAGAAACAGTAGCGGAAAATGTGTCGCGGCTGCGAAAGCTAAGCAGCATGGCCTGAATTCTTTTTTGGACACTGATAAACACGGATTAAAACTGATTTTCACTGATCTGCGCAGGAGATTTGAGCGAGAGTTAGCTTGCTTCGACTCCTACTTTTCAGATCAGTGTTAATCATAAATTCATCAGTAACAATCAGTGTCCAAAAATCCGAAAGGAAACATAATGAGCAAACTGTCCAGCCTTTGGTCCCTCCTCCGAATCACCTCGCCCCTGGCGAAAACGGTGCTGTTGTACCGCCTGTGGCGGTGGAATCGGGCACGCCGGTTGGGCAAACCCGAGGGGTCAAACGAAGCCCTGGTGAACCTGATGCTGGCCAGCGTGCCGTTTTTGGGGAAACGAACGGGGCTTTTGCTCTCGATCTTGCCCACGCTGTCGCCTATAATTGAGGCACAGGCAACTGCTGCAAAAACCAAATTCAAATCCCTCAATTTTCGTCGGAGTTCCTAATCATGGGTGTGAAGCTGACCGAACGTGCTGCTACTGAAGTGCTCAAGATAATGGGCGAGCAAAAGTACGACTTGGAAAAGACGATGTTCCGCGTCGCCGTGGGTGGCGGCGGATGCTCGGGTTTGTCTTATGGAATCACGTTTGACACCGAATATGACGAAAAGAAAGATACCAAAACCAACGTTCACGGCGTGAACATGGTCGTGGACAAGAAGAGCGCACTGTACCTGGACGCCGTGACGGTCGACTTTTACGAAGGTCTCGAAAAGCGCGGGTTCTTCTTCGACAACCCGAACGCCACGAAGACTTGCGGCTGCGGGACGTCGTTTCAAGGGTAGTTTCGACAGTAATTCCATTACATTGCATCCGCCATTCTCGGTCACGTCCTCGGCTAGTCCGAAACGTCGATTGAGGATGGCGGTTCTTTTTTATAAGCTCGTAGTTAGTGTCGAGCGATCTGGAATCGTGAAAAAGTGCTGAATCCAATTCAACGTCATTCAGCGCCAACCCAAGCCTGCTGATGGTATGCCCATCGGCAGGTGAACGATTAAGTTCAAAAGCATCAGTTATCCTACGAGCGACTCCAACCACCCGGGTGCGAGCGTGAGCGAGCAGAAAATTCAAATCATTGGCATTGGCGACGAAGGTCTCGACGGTCTCACGTCGAACGCGCGGCAATTGGTTCAGTCGGCTGAAGTGCTCGTCGGCAGCGACGCACTGCTCAAGTTGGTTCCGGTGAGTAAAACGCAGGAACGCCAAACGCTCGGCGCGAACCTGAATGAAATTCTCGCGACAATGCAGAAGCTCATCGGGAAGCGGGTCGTGCTACTCGCCTCGGGCGATCCGCTGTTCTACGGCGTCGCACGGTACCTGTGCGACAAGCTCGGCAAGGAGCACTTCGAGGTCATTCCGCACGTCAGCTCGATGCAAATGGCGTTTGCGCGGGTCAAGGAAAGCTGGGAAGAGGCGTTCCTCACGAACCTGTCGAACTACGGTCTTGAAAACGCGCTGACCAAAATTCGCGTCGCCGACAAGGTCGGGCTCTTCACGACCGAAGAGTTCTCGCCCGCCACGATCGCGCAAACGCTGCTCAAGAATCGGCTTGATTATTTCTCGGCGTACGTCTGTGAGAATCTCGGCTCGAAGGATGAACGCGTCACACAGGGCGAACTGGCCGACATCGCGCAGCAAGAGTTTTCGCAGCTCAGCGTCATGATTCTTGTGCGCAAGCCCGAGGTTCCGGATCGCCCGGTCGAGCAGCAGAATCATCGCCTCTTCGGCAACCCAGACGAATACTTTTCACAAAGCCGTCCCAAGCAAGGGCTGCTCACGCCGGCGGAAGTGCGCTGCGTCGCGCTCGCACAGCTTGACCTTGGTCCCAAGAGCGTCGTGTGGGATATCGGTGCGGGCAGCGGGTCGGTCGCGATCGAAGCGGCGCAAATCGCGCGCGAGGGCCGAGTCTTTGCCATTGAAAAAGATGTCGAGGATCATCAACTAATCCAAGCCAACGCGGCCAAGTTCCGCGTCACTTCGCTGACGCCCGTTCTCGGCCGCGCGCCGGAGGCGCTGGCGAACTTGCCCGATCCCGACGCGATTTTCCTCGGCGGCAGCGGCCGCGAGATTGGGCATCTCGTCGAGAGCGTGTATCAACGTCTGAAACCGGGCGGGCGTCTCGTTGCCAATGTCGGCAGCATCGAGAATCTCGCCGGAGTGCATGAGATTCTCTCGCGCCGTGTGCCGGATGTCGGCGTCTGGATGCTCAACGTCGCGCGGGGGACGTATCAATTGGAACGCGTCCGCTTCGATGCACTCAACCCGTCGTTCTTGCTGGCGGTGGTGAAACCGTCGGGGAAGTAAGCACCATGGAATTCACGCTCGGCACCCCGGCTTTGCTCTTCCCGGCGATTTCGCTGCTGATGCTGGCGTACACGAATCGGTTTCTGGCTCTCGCCAATGTTGTGCGGATGCTCAAAGCCAAGCACGAAGACAAACCGGAACCCGATTTGCTCCGGCAGATTCAGAACATTTTCAAACGCATCAACCTGATCAAAGGGATGCAAGCCCTCGGCGTCGCCGCGATGCTGCTGTGCGTCGTCTCGATGTCGTGCTTGTTTACGAATCACGACGATGCGGCCCGCTGGTGCTTCGGGACGAGTCTTGGCCTAATGACCGGCTCGCTCTTGGTGTCGCTGTGGGAGATCATGCTGTCTGGCACTGCGCTCAAGATTGAGCTCGAGGATCTGCGCACGAGTATGGTCGAAGAGCAACGCGAGGAGATGGGAATATGAGTGTTGCCGCCGATTAAAAAAACGATAGGACAATTTGGCTTGAGCAGCTAAAATTGAGTTTGCTTTTCAACGTCCAAAATTCAGGTGGGTTATGAAATTTCGCGTCATCATCGAGCAAGACGAAGACGGCGTGTTCGTGGCCGAAGTGCCGTCATTGCCAGGCTGCGTTTCACAGGGTGACACGCGAGCCGAAGCTCTGACCAACATCAAAGAAGCGATTAGTCTCTATCTAGAAAGCTTGGCAGCTCATGACGAACCTATCCCGACTTGCGTAAGCGATAATTGATCATTCATGAGTGCCACCCTCCAACAACTCGACATCATCGCTGTCGGCGCCCACCCCGACGACGTCGAAATCGCCATCGGCGGGACTTTGGCCAAACTAGTCAAGCAAGGCCATCGCGTCGGGATCGTCGATCTCACGGATGGCGAGCCGACTCCGAATTCGCCGGGGCCCGAGGTGCGGCTGTCCGAAGCGCAGCGTGCCGCGGCGGCGCTCGGGGTCCATGTGCGGTTGCAGCTCGATCTGCCCAATCGGCGGCTGTTCGATTCGTTCGAGGCCCGAGTCGCCCTGGCCAAGGTCTTTCGCCGCTATCGGCCGAAGCTGGTCCTGGGCATGGGTGGCGAAACGGTGCTGGCTTCGCCTGATCATTGGCAGACCAAGCTGATTACCGACGCGGCGGTGTTTTATTCGCGGCTGACCAAGTGGGACGAGCATTTTGAAAAGCTCGAAGTCCACACCGTCCCGATGCTGTTGCACTACACGCTAAACTTCGGCGCGCTCTTGGTCCCGCCGGGCGAAGGCCAGATCGTCGTCGATATCAGCGACACGCTCGATTCCAAGATCGCGGCCGTGCGTTGTTACGAGACGCAGTTTCCGGCTTCCAAGGGGAACATCGAAGAACGAGTCCGCGCGTACGCGATCCAGCAAGGTACCGCGGCGGGCTTTCGAGCCGGCGAAATGCTCGGCAGCCCCCGCGTGGTTGGGACCAAGAATCTGATGGGACTGTTGTTCGAGTAAAGACTCAACGAATAGCAGCCCGCGGCGTAAGCAAGGGATAAAACGTTACACTCACTCGCTTACGCGTCGGGCTGCTAAAGACTCGAGCATGCCTCTCCTCTTGGGCGTTGCTGCGCTTACAATCAAGAATTGGCCTAGTCGTTTTTCCCATCATCTGCGAGAAGTTCAATGACCATGCAATTTCCTGGAATGATCCTGTTGGTCTTGTGCTTGTGCGGCTCGCTGCGGAGCGAGCAGCCAGCGACTTGGACTCAATGGCGCGGACCGGCGCGGGATGGGGTTCTGCGCGAGGCCGCGCCTTGGCCGGACGAGTTGAATGACGCCAATTTGAAGCAGGTCTGGCGGATGAAGGACTTAGGTCCCAGCTACTCCGGCCCCCTTGTTTCCAAAGATCGAGTCTTTACCACGGCGACCGTCAAAGGAGCCACCGAAGTCGTCACTGCTTATGACCGAGCCACGGGCAAAGAACTCTGGAAAGCCGAATGGCCCGGTGCGATGTCGGTCCCCTTCTTCGCCTGGGCCAATGGCTCTTGGATTCGCGCGACGCCGGCCTTTGACGGCGAGTCGTTGTACGTCGCCGGCATGCGCGATGTGTTGGTGTGCTTGGACGCAACCACGGGCAAAGAACGTTGGCGAGTCGATTTTGTCAAAGAGTTCAAGACGCCGCTGCCATCGTTCGGCTTCGTTAGCTCGCCGCTCGTGGCCGGGGAGCACGTTTACGTTCAAGCCGGAGCCTCGGTGGCGAAGCTGGAAAAGGCCACGGGCAAGGTCGTGTGGCGAGCGCTCGATGATGGCGGCGGCATGATGGGGAGCGCGTTCAGTTCGCCCGTGCTGAAAACTTTCTCCGGCAAGGAGCAGTTGCTAGTCCAAGCCCGCATGAAGCTCGCTGGCCTCGATCCCAAAACGGGCAATGTCCTCTGGTCGGTGCCGATCGAAGCGGAACGGGGAATGAACATCTTCACCCCGACGACCTATGGCGACGATGCGCTGCTCACCAGCGCGTACGGCGGCCGCACGGAACTGCGCAAGATCAAACCCGAGGCCGATTCCTTCACCGCCCAAGTCGCCTGGAGTGAAAAGAGCCAAGGCTATATGTCGTCGCCGGTGATTATCGGCAAACATGCGTACATGCATCTCAAGAATCAGCGTTTCTGCTGCGTCGATCTCGAGGCAGGCAAGACGGTTTGGACGACGAAACCCTACGGCAAGTATTGGAGCATGGTCGTCAACGGCGATAAGATCCTCGCCCTTGATCAAGAGGGAGAGCTTTATCTCATTCGAGCGAATCCCGAGAAATTCGAACTGCTTTCGCAGAAGCGCGTCGCCCAGGATGCATGTTGGGCGCACTTGGCCGTCGCCGGGAACGAGTTGGTGATTCGCGAGCAAGATGCGTTGACACTCTGGCGGTGGGAAGAGCCGGCAAAGGAGTAGCCCGACGCGTAAGCAAGGGAGTTTTGAAGTGGTACTCCCTTGCTTACGCCGCGGGCTGCTATTGGGATAGCCCTAATTCATTCCTCACTCCGCTGCGCCGAGCTTGCGCCACTCGCGCAATTCCTTGAGCACTCCCTCAATATCCGCCGGCAGCGGCGCTTCGAATTCCATCGGCCGCTGATCGACGGGATGCGCGAACCCGATGCGCCGCGCGTGGAGGGCTTGCCGTTCGAGGACGAGTGCTTCGTCTTCGAGTGTGCGGTGATCGAACTTGCGGCGGATCTCGCCGTGGGTGATCTTGCTGCGGCCGCCGTAGAGTTTGTCGCAGAGCACCGGATACCCGATCGCGTCCATGTGGACGCGGATCTGATGCGTGCGGCCCGTTTTCGGCAAGACGCGCACGACGGAAAACCCTTGGAAGCGTTCGACGACTTGAAAGATCGTCCGCGCCGGGCGGCTTGTCGCATGATCGCGGCGGATTGCCATCTTCTCGCGCTGATACGGATGAATGCCGATCGGCAGATCGATCAGATCCTGATCCAAATCCGGGCTGCCGACGACGATCGCGAAGTATTCCTTGTCGACCGTCCGCGCTTCGAACTGCGCCGCAAGCGCGTTGTGGGCGAAGTCGGTCTTCGCCGCGAGAATCACCCCGCTCGTGTCGCGGTCCAGACGATGCACAATCCCCGGACGCGTCGGTCCGCCCGCCGTGCTAAGACTCTCGAAGTGAAACGCCAGCGCGCTGGTCAGAGTCCCCGACCAGTGCCCCCGCGCTGGATGCACCACCATCCCCGGCGGCTTGTTCACTACAGCGAGATGCTCGTCCTCGTAAATGATATCGAGCGCGATTTCCTCGGGCTGCGGCCCGGCCTTCGGGAAATTCGGCATTGTCATCCCGACGACGTCCCCCTCGTGCAAGCGGTACGCGACTTTGATCGGTTTGTTGCGGCCGTTGACGGTGACGAGTCCATTGTCGATCGCCTTGCGCAATTGCACTCGGCTGTATTGATCGAAATGGATCGCGAGAAACGCATCGAGCCGCTGATGCGCTTGTTCCGCGGTCACGGTGTATTGTTGTGTTTCGCCCGGTTGCGGAGTTTGAGTCATCATGCGGTCACGTTCTTTGCCAATAAAACAACCCCTCGTGGGAAACGAGGGGTTGCTTCATCATACCTGAAAATGGGGCTGCCGAGCGGCCAGTGTGTTACTTTTTTGCCGGCTCTGTCTTGCCAGCGTCGGTCTTTGCCGGCTCGCTCTTCGCTGGTTCTGGAGAGGCAGGTTTCTCGGGCGTCGGACTCGTCGCGGGAGGGGTTTTGCCATCGAGCGAAGGGAGTGGATTGTCCGGCGTTTTGGTGGCGGGATCGGCGGCTGGATCTACCGGCGTCGTCGTGCCATCTTTTGCTGGGGTGCCTGTTGCAGGTGTACCCGGAGCCGGAGTTTCTGTGCCGGCGGGGTTCGCAGGAAGCTTGAAATCTGGCAAGCCGTAGGTTGAGGATGGGACGCCCGTTCCCTGAGGATTCAGCGCTGGATTCAGCGCCGGATCGATCGCGGGCATCAAACTGCCAGGCCCTTCGAGTGCCGGTCCCGGACCAAGGCTGGGCCCTAACCCGCCGCCTAATCCCAACCCACTGCCCGAACCAAGTCCGCTGCCCGAGCCAAGACCACTGCCCGAGCCAAGACCACTGCCGGAACCGAACCCGCTGCCGATTCCTTGTCCACTTCCGCTTCCAAGTCCGCTGCTAGGCTGTTTGCCGAAATCGGGAACGGGGTCAATCGTTTTGACGCTGAGGTCTGTGTCATTAAAGGCAGTGTACCATTCCGCGGCATCACTCGACTTCGACTTCAGCAGTTCCAGGTTGTCCGCAGCAATCTTGGAGTACATGCCTTGCGGAAATTTCTGCAGTTGTTGTTCATACGCCGTGATCGCCCCTTTGACGTTGCCGAGCGATTCTTCGCACATTGCGGCACCGAACAGAGCTGCTTCGACGAAGATCTGGTTTTTCAACCCAGCCGCCACCGCCGTGAAGTTCTCCTTGGCTTCGGTGACTTTCTTAATGCCGGTTTTTTTGTCGCTGAAGAGCAGTTGCGTGCCTTCGCGTTGCAAATGCTGGGCGAGCTTCATCTTCAGCATCAACGCGGCATCGGTATTGCCCAGTTCCGCGATCATCTTGCGCGCGGCATCTTCGTTCGCCGACGTGATCTGTTCAAATGTGAAATAGTTGTCCCAAGCCCGTTCTTGCTTTTGCTTGTTCTGATTTGAGAGCAACATAATCGCGACGATGCCCACGACGGCCGCGAGCGCCAGGCCCAGGATCGCGCGGCGATACGGCGCGAGCTGTTCGATGGTGCGATCCATCCAGTTCTTGGGCGTATGTTCCGTGATTTCGATTTTGCGTGGGGCGGCCATCGTGCGATCCTTCGGAAATGTGTCGGTCAATGCTGCGAGGTGCGGCGAGACGAAGGTACAGCGTTCGAGCCGTTCCAGATTTGCGCAACTCCCATAGCCCCGCCATCATACGTCGAGCGGCAAAATTTCGTCAAGGCCGCGGAGGACCTGGAGTGCAAGACGCTTCAGACGATTTATGGCCGTACTCTGAAATTAAGGGAAAAGGAAAAAGGGAAAAGGTAGTACTCGCCACCTTTTTCCTTTTCCCATTTCCCTTTTTTGCCTAGACGAGTTTCAATTCTGCAGTATCGAAATCGATTGCCAATAAGCCCTCGTGGACATCGCGGCCACCTACCCGCTAAACTCGAAGGTTTCCCCCTTGTTCGAGCGCTCTACGCTCTCTTGTTGCTCTTTTGCGATGCCGCCCGACCTGAATCCGCCGCAGTTGGCCGCCGTGCATACGCTGCACGGGCCGCTGCTGGTGTTGGCCGGCGCCGGCACGGGCAAGACCCGCGTCGTGACTTATCGGATCGCGGAGCTGATTCGGACCAAGACGCCGCCGGAAAAAATCTTGGCCGTGACGTTTACGAACAAAGCCGCTCGCGAAATGCAGGAACGCGCCGGCAAACTCCTCGGCCGCAAACAGCCCAGCAAACCCGAGATCAGCACGTTTCACTCGCTCTGCGTACGCGTGCTGCGGCGGCAGATTCAGCACCTCGGCTACACGCCGCAGTACGCGATTTACGATCGCGGGGATCAGGAAAGCCTCGCGCGGCAAGTCTTGAACGAAATCAAATGCCCGAGCGAAGCGCTCCGGCCGGCGGACTTGCTCTTCCACATCGGCCGTTGGAAAACACAATCCATTCGCGCGGACGAAGCCGAAAGCCATGTCCGCGACGACAAGGAACACCTGGCCGCGGTCGGGTATCGCCGGTATCAGCGGCTGCTGAAAAACGCCAACGCGGTCGACTTTGATGACTTGTTGCTGCTCACCGAAGAGCTCTTCACGAAGCATCCTGACGCGCGCCGCACGGAAGCGGCGCGGTTCGAGCATTTGCTGGTTGACGAGTATCAAGATACGAACGCCAGCCAGTACCGCATCGTCAAAGCGCTCGCGATGGGGCATCGCAATCTGTGCGTCGTGGGTGACGACGATCAAGCGATTTACGGTTGGCGCGGGGCCGAGGTCGAGCATATTCTGCGCTTCAAGGACGACTGGCCCGATGCCAAGGTCGTGCGGCTCGAAGACAATTATCGCTGCACGCGCGAGATTTTGGACCTGGCGAATCGTGTGATTAAGTTCAATAAACTGCGACACGACAAGACACTGCGCGCCGCGCGCCCCGGCGGCGACAAACCGGAAATCTGGCAATGCCAGGACGAAGAGAACGAAGCCGAAAAGGTCGTGACCGACATCGCGCGCCGGTTGCAGATGCCCGGCGCGGCGGCCAAGGATTTTGCGATCCTCTTTCGCACGAACGACCAGCCGCGCGTATTCGAACAAGAACTGCGCAAACAAAAAATTCCGTACGTCTTGATCGGCGGGCAATCGTTCTTCGATCGCCGCGAAGTGCGCGACCTCTCAGCATATCTGCGGCTGCTCGTTAAACCAACGGATGATGTGGCTTTGCTGCGAGTCATCAATTGTCCGCCGCGCGGGATCGGCGACAACACGGTGCAGCAACTGGTCAAGCAAGCCAATGAGCGCAAGCAACCCGTTTGGAACGTCGCCCGTGAATCGTTGAACACCGTCGGCGGCACCAAGAGCATGGACGCGCTGCGCGGGTTCTGTAAGTTCATCGAACAGTATTCGAAACGTGCGCAAACCGACTCGCTCCCCTCGGTCTTCGGCAGCTTGCTCAACGAGATCGATTACAAAAGCGATCTCAGCCGGATCTACAAAACCGAAGAAGAGCTCACCACGCGTTGGAGTTCCGTCGAAGAATTCGTCAACGCGATGTCGGGTTACGAACAGCGCGCCGAGAAGCCGAATTTGCGGGATTTTCTCGACGAAATCACGCTTTTCGACCGCGGCGATCATGGCGATGACAAGGCGACGCAACTGAAGCGCAACGCCGTGGTGCTGATGACGCTGCACGCGGCGAAGGGACTTGAATTTCCGCAGGTCTATCTGGTCGGCATGGAAGAAAACATCCTGCCACATCATCGCTCGCTCAAGGACAACGAAGCAAACTTGGACGAAGAGCGGCGGCTCTGTTACGTCGGCATCACCCGCGCACAAGATCGGCTGACATTGAGCATGTGCCTGGGCCGAATGAAGTGGGGCAAGCTCCGCCCCACGATCCCAAGCCGATTCCTCTACGAACTCTCCGGCAAAGCCGATAACCCGGCGCAAGTCGGCGCGCTCTTGGCCAATGCGAAGAAGAAGGCGGAGCAATTGGAGCGGACGCTCAACGGCGGCGCGAAGCGGCCAAAGGTCGATCCCAAGGCGAAGTAGGTTAAGCTATGCCTGATGCCAATAATACCCACGACATAAGTTTTGAAGTTGCGCGTTTTCGATTCTCACGAATCGAGTTGCGAGCAATCGTCTTTAGGTCCGGAGTCACTGGAACTGCGCAACTTCAAAACTGACACGTCGGGTTGAGGTTGGCTTAGTGGCCGCAGCTAGTGCAACCGCCGGAAGCACAGCCGCTATCGCAGGAACCGCAACTGTTGCAGTCGTGGCCCTCGTGGCACATGCTTTTGAAGAAGCCCTTGAGTCCGCAGAAGCGGCCTTTGTTCAGATGACGGCAGTCTTGACAGCAGTTGGCACAACCGGTGTGGTTGCCGTAGCAATCGCAGGGATCGGCGCACGGCGGGTGGCTTTTCCAATCGCCGTGATAGAGTTCGCCGCAGCCGCAATCTTGGTAGACTTCGCCGCCGAATTGCGGGGCACAGGCCATTTTGTTGCGGATATGACTTCCCAGGCCACAGCCATGCCCGCAACTGCTGCAGCCCGTGTTGCAATCGCCGCAACCCGAGTCACAACAACCGGTATCGCAGCAACTGCCGCCAATCAGACAATCAACCAGCCCCGGTTTGCAATGACCGCAATGACTACACCCATTAGCGAAAATGAGAAGACCGCAGACGACGGCCAAACGAGCAAG
>JBGSSS010000099.1:0-3728 GCA_041736895.1 Pirellulales bacterium | reverse complement strand
CCGCGACGGCCGCCGCGCGGCGCAAGCGATCGCCGACGCGCTGAACCCACCGGAGTTGAGGCGGTTGCTGCGGTATCTGATCGAAACGGTTCTGGACGGGCGGTGATTGTCTTCTGCTGTGCCACAGCTCGTAGATCGGGTGCCATGCCCACGCAACACCAAGGCGGCCTGAACGAAATCGCTTGTCGGGCGTGGGCATGTTCGGGCTCGAGGTCGAAAACATGCTCACGCACGTCATAGGTTTTCTGTTCCACGCGAGGCTGTCTTGCGTGAGCATGGCACCCATCCATGAAACACCGGAAAATCATGATTTGACAAAGAGCAGGAGCTGCGGGGATAGCCCCAACTTTTCGCGGAATAATTGTCGCCGCAGCACGCGAATATCTTCGTAATCCGAATCATGCCGACTCTTTTCACACTTGAGTATCGGGGCCGCTGTTATGCTGCGCGCTTTTGCTATCGCGATGAGCGCTGCCCTGCTGGCGACCGCGGGCCTTTCTCTTTATACGAGCGAAGAATTCTCGCCAGAGAACGCTCCCGTCGCTCAAGTAGAAAATCCGCACAACGACCTTGAGCTAGAATTGCCCGAGATCGCCGCGGAAGATCTATTCGTCGAGCCGCCTCTGCCAGACTCGCTGCCACAAGACTTGCTCGACGCCTTGCCGCCACCGCGCGAGACTAAAGTCCATGTCACCATCTGTTTTGCTCAGGAGCCAAATTATTTCCCTGATCCAACTCAAACTCAGCCCCATCGTCGAGTTTATGATGGTTTGTGTTTGAAGAATGGGAGGCTCACCGCTCCGCCGGGGATCTTACGTGGGCAATCGCCGAATGAGCTCTTAATCCCTCATACATATTCCGATTCCAATGATGTCGAAGGGAGGCTGGCTCAATTCTTGCTGCACGGTTCGTCTCCGGTAATCAAGCTCGATGCTGCCGCCATACTCTGGCGCGGGCATAGCCGTTATCACGCGGCTCTCGTGCTTCGTTCACTGCCGCAGTTGGCGGAAGCCGATCCCAATTTTGCGATTCAAGTCGAAGACGATCTCTGGCCCGGCAGCATCGAGCGCGAAATTCGCGAGGGTGATCGCGCTTGGGGCATTTGGCTCGCAAGTTTGCGGCCGCATGCGGATCTGGTGCCGATCCTAATCGAGTGTCTGAAGGGTAAACCGCAGCATCGCCCGGGAATCATTCACGCGCTCGGCAAGTCGCGCGACGAGCGGGCGTTTGGACCGCTGTTGCATACACTAGTTTACGACACAAATGAGCATGGCGGGTTTGCCGCACTAGCCTTGGGAGAACTAGGCAGACCCGAAGCGGAGGCATTTCTTCTACAAGCGCTGTATCGCCACGATAGCTGGTTTGAGATGAATGCTTGCCGTGCATTGGGAAAAGTTGGCACACGTAACGCGGTGGATCGAATGCTCGAATTGTCTGACCCCGAGCGTCATCCTGACGCCTCCGTTGTTAGGTACCATGCGCAACAAGCCATCAAGCAAATCGAAGCCCGCGAACCGCAATAGAATGCCAGGGAATCCTCGCGTTTTGCACCCTCTTGCCCGCGCGCGTAGAATAGGAGCAGCCTACCTCCCTGCCCTCCCCTCTTCGCGCGAATTGCCCTGTGAGCATGCTCGTCAAGTACGATCCCGACTTGGTGCATTTGGCGGGGGCATTCCATGCGTCGCTGGCCGACCTCGGCGAGTTCACGCTCCGCGCGCCGGCCCAATTGGCCGAGCCGTATCGCAAGCTGCTGGCGCACGAACATCACATGACCGTGACGGTGGAAAACTTTCACCGCTGTCTGGTCGATGTCGAAGTGCTCGCCGCGCGAACCGAAGGGGATCATTACCTGCGCCAGATTGTACTGCATCGGCAAACCGACCGCGCAATTGTCATGTACGGGCTCGTGCGGTTGGACCTGACCCAGTTGAGTCCCGTGGTTCGCGACGAAATCCTCAGCCGCAAGATTCCGCTTGGCCGCGTTTTGATCCAGCACAATGTCCACCGCACGATTCACTTGTCGCAGCTCTGGAAGATCACCTGCGGCCCGGACTTGGCCAAGGTCTTTGGTGTCAACGAAGAGCAAGTGACGTTTGGCCGCACGGCGGCGATCTTGACCGCGGGGAAGCCGACGATCGAGCTGCTCGAAGTGGTGGCACCGGCGTGAGTGAATTGAAGATGACTCCGAGAAGAAGGCTCAGTGTAGTAGCTGCCTTGTTTTGAACAATCACGCGCTGAATGAAATTGGTTTGGTCCCCTCCCCCCGCCGCGGGGGAGGGATAGGGTGGGGGGCTAGAGTTGACGATGAGTGATGAAAAGATTCCATTTCCCGATGAGTAGTATTTGGCAATGGATAATCTTGCGGCACCAAGAACCCCCTCCCCAGCCCTCCCCTCAAGGGGGAGGGGGCCAGACCAGTTTTATTTGGAGCGTCGTCGCTTCTTAAAGACAGCGCTTTGCACAACCCAGTCGCATACTAAAATACAATTCGCTCGACAAGTAACTTCTCTTCATCACCCACATACCTCCCCTTCCCTCTCTCTCCCATGAAGATCGCTTACTTGGGTGCTGGGGCGGCGGGGCGGATTTGCGGGGCTTGTCTGCATGACAACGGACTCGCCACGGCGATGCGCGCGCTGGGCGAAGATCTGATCCTGATCCCAACCTACACGCCCATCCGCACTGACGAAGAAAACGTCAGCCACTCGCGCGTTTTCTTCGGCGGGATCAATGTCTTCTTGCAGCAAAAGTCGGCGCTCTTCCGCCACACGCCGTGGCTGTTGGATCGCTTGTTCGATTCGCCGGCGCTGCTGAATTGGCTCTCGAAGCGCAGCAGCGGGATGCAGGCCGCGGACCTCGGCGAGCTGACCGTCAGCACGTTTCAAGGAACGCACGGAAAACAGCGCAAGGAAATCTCGAAGCTCCTGCATTGGCTCGCCAAGGACTTTCAGCCTGAGGTGGTGCACCTGAGCAACGTGATGCTCGCGAGCATGGCGGGGCCGATCAAGGAACGGCTCAAGGTGCCCGTCGTCGCGAGCCTAATGGGCGAAGACATCTTTCTCGAAGCGCTCACCGAACCGCATTACTCGCAGGCGCGGCAACTCCTCCGCGAGAAGTCGCGCGACATCGATGCGTTCGTCGCGCTCAATGGCTATTACGCCGACCTGATGGCGGAGTATCTGAGCGTGCCGCGCGAGAAGATCTCGGTCATTCGCCACGGGTTGAATCTCGCCGGCTATGCGGACCGCGCGCAGCCGGCGGATTCGAATCTCGTGACGATTGGGTACCTGGCGCGAATCGCGGTCGAGAAGGGACTGCATCACTTGATCGAAGCGTTTGGACTCCTCGCGCGTGATGAATCATTGCCGCCGCTCAAGCTGCGCGTCGCCGGCTACATGTCGTCCGCCGATCAGCCGTACTTCGATCGAATCAAGGAGCGCGTCCGCGAGCTGAACATCGCCGATCGCGTCGACTTCGTCGGCGAGGTCGATCGCGCGGGCAAGCTCGAGTTCCTGCGCTCGTTGGATCTCATGGCCGTGCCGACGGTCTATCACGAGAGCAAAGGGATCTCGGTTCTCGAAGCGCTCGGCCACGGCATCCCGGTCGTGCTGCCGGCGCACGGCGCGTTTCCGGAGTACGTCGCCGACACGGGCGGCGGCATTTTGTGCGAACCGGAGAACCCAGCGGCGCTGGCCGCGACGTTGCGCGGACTGGTCCTCGACCCGGCC
>JBGSSS010000085.1:0-24973 GCA_041736895.1 Pirellulales bacterium | reverse complement strand
ATCCGCCGCTACATCCAGGAACAGGAGAAAGACGAGCGGGATCAGGAACGGGGCCTGTTTGATGACCACGAGTAACCTTTAACCCACGGCCCCTTTTAGGGGCCTTCCTCATACCACCAGTTCTACTGGTGGTTCTGATTTTGCACCGATTTCTGAATCGAGTACCCTATGCGACGTGCCATGGCACCGGCGTTGATGTTTACCCTGGCTTGCATTTGGGTCGGGCTGCAAGCGGTCTGGGCGCAAAATAAAGGCGGACCGCAACGCGCGCTCCCCCCGCAACGTTGGAATGAAGACTTCAAGAGTGTCTTCCCCGAAGATGCGGCCAAAGAACTCAAGGGTACTCGCCCGAACTTCGCCGCGGGCGGACCTGCGCCAGGGGCAACCAATGTCGCTACAAGTACGGGCGGCAGTACAACGCCGGTACCCGCGGCGGGCGGAACTACCGCCTGGTCCAAGATTATTGAACCGGATTATGTCTTGGCAGAAATTAAATCGTATCAACAGTCGGTCGCCGAGGATGTCAAGAGCATCAGCGAATTCAAAGGAGGCGGTTACAAACGCTCGCGGATCAGCTATAGCATGCTGGGACTCATGTTCGCGATCATCGCCGAATATGACAGTGACGTGCGTTTCAAAAAAGAGGCACTCGCTGCCCGTGAATTATTCGGCCGTGTGAGCATGAATCTCAAGGTCAGCACGGACCAAGCTTTTAACGAATCCAAGGCCCGCGCCGAAGATCTCGCCGCGCTGATTCGCGGCGACACAATCCAACCGCCGCCGAATCTTGACCCCAAGGTCAAGTGGCAGGAAAAGGTCGCCAATCGGCCACCGCTGATGACTCGGCTAAATACGGCTACCGAAGAACGTCTGAACAAGGCGATGTCCGATGCCGGGGCGTTTGCCAAAAGCGGCGACATGGTTGCGCATGAAGCCCAAGTAATCGCCGCGATCGCGGCCGCGATCCAACGCGAGGGTTACGGCAGTGCCGATGATGCGACGTACCTGAAATATGCACAAGAGATGCAAAAATCGGCCACTGATATTTCCAACGCGGTCAAAGCCAAGAATTATGATGCCGCCCGCGCCGCGTTCGGCGCGATTAAACAGAAATGCGACGAATGCCACGGAGAATATCGCTAAGAGATAGCTCAATTCGCAAGAGTAATGCATCGCTTGAGTGTCCACTCCAACTCTGATCTTTGAAGCCGCGCTTCACCATCCCACGTTGTCTTTCATGTTGGACCAAACTCAAGCGCAGCCGCAAGAAGAATTGGCGAAAGCGCGCGAGTTGAGTCTCACCCGCTGGCGGCCGCCGGCCGATCTGCCGGGTTACGAGCCGCAGCGCTGTCTCGGCGTCGGGGCATTCGGCGAAGTCTGGGTCGCGCTTGATCGGGCGACCAATCGCCAGGTCGCGATCAAATTCTTCTCGCCGCGCGCCAATCAAGATTGGTCGCTGATGGCGCGCGAGGTTGAAAAGCTTGCGTATCTTTCAGCGGACCGTTATGTCGTGCAGTTGCTCGATGTCGGCTGGGACGCTGCGCCGCCGTATTACGTCATGGAGTACATCGAGCAAGGCTCGCTCGAAGACAAACTTAAACGTGACGGGCCTTTACCCGTGACGCAGGCCGTGGAGATTTTTCGCGAACTCGCTATCGGTTTAGGCCACGCGCATTCCAAGGGTGTGCTGCACTGCGACCTGAAACCGGCCAATGTGCTATTGGATCAGGATCTACGCCCGCGGTTAGCGGATTTCGGCCAATCGCGGCTTGCTCACGAACAGCAACCGGCGTTGGGAACGCTGTTTTATATGGCACCCGAGCAAGCGGACTCGACCGCACGGCCTGATCCGCGTTGGGATGTCTACGCGCTGGGGGCTTTGCTGCATTGCATGCTGACGGGCAATCCGCCTTACCGAGAAACGATTCCGCTAGAACGACTTGAGACGGCGACGGAGCTTACCAACCGGCTGCGGCTGTATCGGCAGTTGCTTGCATCGTCTCCGCCGCCGAGCAAGTACCGCGAGAACCCGGCGGTAGACAACGCGCTCGCCGAAATCTTGGATCGTTGTTTGGCTCTCCGGCCCGATGATCGGTTTAGTGACGTGCGCCAGATTCAAGCGGCACTCGAACAGCGCACGCGCAAGCGCGCATTGCGGCCGCTGCTCGCCTTGGGTGCCGTCGGGCCGACGATCTTGCTCGGGATTGTGGCGCTCGTCGCTTGGCTTTGGTTTTCTCGGTCATGGGAACAGTCGCGCGCCGCGTTGACTGCGCGTGCATTTGATACGCTGCGATTCGCAAGCCGGAATGTCGCGGCGGTTGCGGGAAACGCTCTCGAACAGCGTTTCGAAACAGTCGAACAAATCGCCGCCGATCCGGAACTGAGCACGTTGCTGGCCGAATTCAACAGCGAAGAAGAACTCAATACCATCGGCGGGAAACTAAGCGATCCGAACACTGCCGAGATGCAATTGCAGCCGTATCGCGAACAGCTCAAAAAACATCCCTTGCAAGAAAAATTGCAAAAACATCTCCAGGCGCTCATCACCGATCAAAACGAATTCGAGTATGCCAGTTGGTTTGTCACCGACACGCGGGGATTGCAAATCGCGCGCTCACCCGAGAGCACCACCATCGGCCAAAACTATGCTTGGCGGAGTTATTTTCATGGCGAGGATCGCGACAAAGATCGCGATTGGCGGGTTAGTGACGGCCGGCCGCTGCGGCGGACGCGACTTTCGGCCGTGTACCGCAGCCAATCGACCAAGCATTGGAGCGTCGCGATTTCCACGCCCGTGCGCAAGCAAGATGGCAGTCAAGAGTTTCTGGGCGTACTGGCACTGACGTTCGAAGTTGGCAAGAACTTGATTCATCTCGAGGATGACGAAGGCTTGTTTCCGGTGCTCATTGACACGCGCGTTGCGGATTCGACGAGTTTGATTGTGCAGCATCCCATGTTCGAAAATCTGGCCAAGTTTGATTCCGCACAATTGGAGAAGTTTCTCAATCAGACTGTCGAGGACAAGATTCTCGTCGCGGAAGTCGATGGCAGCGACAATTACGTCGATCCCGTCGGAGAGCTGCCTGGCGGTGAGGCCTTTCGCCAGCGCTGGCTCGCCGGTTGGCAGCAGGTCAAAGTGCGCGGCCGAGAGACCGGGTGGTATGTGCTCGTGCAACAGTCCTACGATACGGTACTCGGCAAAACACTTGACGATTTACGCAGCGGTTTTATTCGGAGCAGTGTTGTGGCCCTGGTCTTCGTTGCGCTCGTCAGCGGTGTTTTATGGTGGTATTGTCTGCGGATGTTGGAACATGGATCAACCCGTAGGTCAGGCTCCGCCTGACAACGCTTGACTTTGCTTACCCACTATTGTCAGGCACCGCCTGACCTGCGAATCACTGCATGGCCGATCTTATTGCTCAGGGCGAACAGCCAAGTGATCGTTGGCGGCGGGCGCTCCCCGTCGGGCAGTCGCTGCTGTTGGGACGGACGACGATTCCCTGGGCAGTGCCTTGGGACGATCGTATTTCGCGAGAGCACTCGCGGTTGACCTGGAGCGGCGAAACACTCCGCATCGAACATTTGGCCGAAGCCAAGAACCCGATCTTTTTGCGCGGCGAAGCAGTCACCGCCGCGGACGTAACGCCGGGGCAGCATTTCGTCATTGGCAAGACGACCTTTAGCGTAATCGAAGATCGTATCGCGCTGACGCTCGATTTGCCCGAGCCGTTTCAGGAGCAATCGTTTTCGGCGCAGTACCTGCATCGCTTGCGCTTTCGGCATCCGGATTTACGGATTGAAAACCTGACTCGCTTGCCCGAGCTGATTACGAGCGCGGCTAACGATCGCGAGTTGTGCCAACGCTTGGCCAATGTGCTGCTCACCGGAATTCCAGCTGCGGATGGCGTGGCGATTGTGGAGTTGGAATCCCCCGGCGGGACCAAAGCCGGGCCAAATGCCAAGTCCGATACGGATTCTTCGGCCAATGGCAATCTTGTGGTGCGGTATTGGGATCGGCGGCTGCAAACGGGCGGCGAATTTCGGCCGAGCGAACGCCTGATCCGCGCGAGTCTCGCGCGCGGCGAGACGCTGCTGCACATCTGGCAAAACGCGGAACTGCCCGGCTACACGGTGATGGAGAATTGCGACTGGGCGTGCTGTCTGCCGGTCCCGGGCGAGGCTTGCCGCGGTTGGGTGATTTACCTAGCTGGACGATTGACCAACGCTACGCCCGGCGCGTTGCCGTCAGACCCGACGGACTTGCGTGACGATCTCAAGTTCAGTGAAATTGTCGCCGCCACATTGGGATCGCTGCGCGAGCTGCGCGTCCTCAACCGCCGCCAGGCGCGCCTCGCGCCGTTCTTCTCGCCGCGCGTACGCGAGCTCCTGGCGAGCGATGATTCTGAAGCGCTCCTCGCGCCGCGCGAGACTGAGCTCACAGTATTGTTCTGCGACTTGCGAGGGTTTTCGCGGCACAGCGAACAACATGCCGATGCACTGCTCGCCTTGCTTGAGCGTGTCGGGCAAGCGCTCGGCGTGATGTCGCGCAATATCCTAGGGCAGGGGGGGGTCGTTGCCGATTTCCAGGGTGATTCGGCGATGGGGTTCTGGGGTTGGCCATTGACGCAGCCGGCGCGAGTCCGGCAAGCTTGCGAGGCGGCGCTCGCTATTCGCCGTGAATTTCTCGCTGCCGCGAACGAGGCAGCGCATCCGCTCCGCGATTTTCATGTCGGCATCGGGATCGCCAGCGGTCGGGGCGTTGCCGGCAAGATCGGCAGCTCGGACCAGGTTCAAGTCACCGTCTTCGGTCCGGTTGTGAATTTGGCCCAGCGGCTCGAAAGCATGACCAAACAGGTCGCCGGCGAGATTCTGCTCGACGCGGCCACGGCGATTCTTGTTCGTGCGGTGGAGCTACCCGATACCACGCTGCGGCGCATCGGGCGCGTGCGGCCGTTGGGGATGAATCAAGCCGTCGAGGCGCATGAACTGCTTGTTCAAGCAGGGGAGGGGAGGGCGATGCAAGAGCGCTGGCTGGCGATCTATGAGCAAGCCCTCGCGGCGTTCGAGGCGCAAGAATGGCCGCGTTGCGGCGAGCTGCTCGGCGAATTGCCGCGCGATCTAGGTTGGCATCGCTTGCTGGCGGAGTACATGGATCGTCAGCAAACCCCTCCGCCGCTGTGGGATGGGGTGCTGGGCTTGGAACGCAAGTAAGAGTGTTATTCAGCTCGTTGTTGGCCGAGGCGGGCCGCCTCGTTGATAAGACGTCGAATCCGCCACGACCAGCCAATCGAAGTCCGCAAAGCTTTTGGCCGTGAACGGAAAATACGATTGATTCCAGCCAATCGAGCGCACTGGCAGCGCGGCGATTTCTTCGGGCGGAATACCACGCCCATGTTGCGTCGAGATGAATCGCAGCGGACCAGGCGCAGCGCAGAGCCGTGCTTCGAGCGTTCCCGGTTCAGGAGTGTTGATCCCATTTTCAGCGGAATTGCCTAGCCCTGCGCCGATGACGGCATAGCGGTCGCCGAGGAGTTGCTTGATCTGTGAACCAGCAGGCCACCAGGAGAGTAACTGAGGACCGAGCTGCCATTCCGCTCGCCCGAGCTTCAGATGGCTGTTGTGGGCGAAGGCCAGAACCCGGCCGCTCTGCGGGCAGCGCTGCCGTTCACGCTCAACGATGTAGGCCAGGTTCTCGGCCATCATCGCATCGCGCATCCCCAGGCAACGAGCTAAGCGATCCTCCGAAGCCGTGGCGATGGCCGCATGATAATTCAACATCGAGCGTGCGTGTTTCGCGGAATGCAGCGCCGCTTCGAATTGATCGACACTGCTGTTTGCAACAAGTTCCGGCCTGCGGATCGTCAATTCCGTGAGCAAGTCCTCTGTCGCCAGCCGCAACGCCGTAGCCGCCGGAGAAAGGCCGATCGATTTGGGCGGGTCGAACATGGCCGCGGGATTTTCCCAAGCCGCATCTTCGCCGAGGTCGGGCTCGAACTTTTGACGATACGTTTGTGCCTTGTTGGCATCGAGAACTGCGAGATAAATCAACGCGAAATTCAGTAGCTGGCGCGGACTATCGGTGTGAGTCATCTCCGTGGGGCTGTCAAAGCCGTAGAACGCAAGTTTATGATCATGCGCCGGATCGGTATTGAGAGCGCGCATCCAATCAATCAACTTGCGATTCGTGTCAAGCTTGCCAAAGCCATGACTGAACCCAGCATCCCGTACGGCATCAAGTGAATCGCCATGTCCTACGATGAACTCATTGATGAGCCGACTACGGGGAAAACTGCTCTCGACCGCGATGGCGGTGAACCCATGTGCTTGGACCAACCGCTGAAACAAGCGATTCCGCAGGAGGAGAAATTCTTCGCCGCCATGCAGCGGTTCGCCGATCCCGAGTAATTCTATCGAGTCCCCAAGCGCGGCCAGCAAACGGTCGATCGCCGCATCCGAATTCTCTAGCGAAAACGGAATCGTGTTTTCGGCGATCCAGGCATCGATCGTAGCACACTCAGTTGGCGTCATTCAAGCACTTATTTCTTCCCTAATCGCCGTTGCGCTTGAAAGAATTCGCTGAGGATTTTGCCGCAGCGTTCGGCCAGAATTCCGCCGGTAATATCACAACGGTGGTTCAAACGCGAGTCCGATAACAATTGATGCAGCGATTGAACGGCTCCCGCTTTGGGATCCGCCGCGCCGTACACAACACGCGGAATTCGTGCCAAGAGAATCGCGCCGGCGCACATGATGCAGGGCTCGAGAGTGACATACAGCGTGCAGCGTTCCAACCGCCAATCATCGAGCATCTCGGCCGCGCGCGTGATCGCCAGCAACTCGGCGTGGGCTGTGGGATTCTTGGCTTGCTCGCGGAGGTTGTAGCCCGAGGCGAGAAGCTGCTCGTCGCGGACGAGGAGCGCACCGACGGGAACTTCATTTTCCGCCGCGGCGAGCTCCGCGGCCGCGAGGGCTTGCTCCATCCATTGCTCGTCGCTCATGTGCATAGGCCAACTCCTCGAGCGTGGGCCTATTCAATTGTCACGGAAATTGGTTGGCTGATCGTATGGCTTGCTCCTCCGCCTGTGCCCAGGGCGATCACACGCCAAGTCGTTGGCCCTGTGCCCAGGCTTTCTCCCGCAAGCATTTTGTCAGGAGCCATGTTCAAGATGAGTTTGGTCCCGGCTTGCTGTGAGATGGTTCTGCCATTGCATTGCAAAACCAGCCCAGTAGCGCCGGTGCATTCTGCTTGAATTTGCAGCGGCTGATTCGATTTGACAACGCTCGGCTTGATGGCAAAAGTGAGCTCGCGTTCGGTATTGGAAAAGCGCAGGTACTGAATGTAGCGTCCTGTCGTTTCGATGGCACCGCGCAGCGTTCCAACGACCCGAATTTCGTGCCAGCCATCGGCATACTGCGTGGTATCGATGGTCAATTTCTCCCCGGGCACGCAACGTGAAACCCGGGCTCCATCAATGAAAAGCTCAAACGAGTCGACTTTGGCATTGGCGACCGTCGCGACTGGTTGGAAGCCGATCTTGCCGCGCACGATCAACTGCTCCGGCTTAATATCGGGAACTTCGATCGCGGGGATGTTCGCCCAGGGAGCACAGAGCGGGTCGCCGACCATCAGCAATTGATAAGGAGCATGAACTGCTTGGTAAAGCGACTCGGCCAGTGTGCAGCCGCGCGCGTAATGAACCTGGGAAAAGGCATGCGGGAATTTATTGGGGATGGCATATGGTTCGGAAATTGTCCCAGTGGAACCAGCCGCGCCGAGGCGGAGGAACTGGGTCAGCAACGGCTGGCCATGTCCTTTGTCAAAGCGCCCGCCGAAGCTCGTGAGGTTTTCGATGAGCGCGCCCGGGATGACACGGACATTTTCGGTTACTTGATTGTTGTTGGGGAAACCGAGCACGGCACCGGCAATGTCTTGCTGGCCGCGCGGAAAGGCCTCGGTGATGGTTTCCGCCGCGATGCCGAGCGCCTTGAGTTCTTTGATGGCCGTGGCGAACTGCGGAGTGCGCGTTGTCGAACGCACGTCTTTGGTTTCTGAAAAGTAGATTGTCCCCTTGGGCTTGGTCCCGTCGGCATTGGCGCTGAGGCGAAGGTCTAAAAGCGATTCCTGCAGCGTGTTGCCCGGATTCGTATTCACGGCCAGCATCATGCTCAGCAGATATCGTTCGCCGCCGGATTCCAGGAGCGCTCCCTTTTCGGACCAACCGTACCAGGCTCGAAAGCTCTGAGTTGGCTGAGTCTGGATACCCTTGTCGATTTGGCGCATGTAGTTATTCGACTGCAGCGACAAATAGCCAGGCGCGTATTTTTTGTTAACCGCATACGAAAGATAGGTCAGCCCGGTCAGGGAACCCTGCGGAGAGCCCAGGATTTTCTGACGGATTTCCGGCGGGACTTCGGCGGTAAAGTCGATTGAGACGGGAAAGCCGCTCGAGTAGACGATGCCATCGATCTGCTCGGCAAGTCCCCGCCGATCAATTGCTTCGTTGATCGGTTTTAGAATCGTCGTACGGAACGTCTCGATGTCCGTTCCGCCCGCGGCATCGAAGGGCAAGTAAAACAGATTGCTCGACGGAATATTCCGCAGCGCCGCGTAATGATTTGCAACAGTGACCGAGTCGGGTTGACGCGGATTGATCACCAGAAACAAATTTTCTGGTCCCCAGGCGAGCAATGGACCTGAACTGCAACAAAGCCACAGCCAGCAGCAGACTGCCGGGAAGAACCATGGTTGGATCATGGGAACCGGCTCAGCAAGAAAAAGTAATAGGGCGGAGAGTAAGTTGGTTCTAGTGAGTCTAACAAACTCGCTGCCACATACCTAGTAGAAACACGGCTCAACCAACGGTCTGATTTGCGACGGACCAGTTCGGTTAAAATCCCAAGTTTTCGATTTAGCGCCGGCGGAATTATTTCGCCGCTACCTTTTCTGCCGTGGGCTGTTGAGAACGAAATAGGCGTTGATTCAGCTCTGGAATAAACGCACGTAGAAACGACATTTGCGGGGGTTCATTTTTTTTCCCCCCGGAGTTTCCTTGTTTTACATCTGTCACATAGAGTTTATAGAGGCCGGGCTTAGTAAAGGCCATCCGCGGATTTTTTTCGCCTTCCCATTTGCCCGTCTCGTTGTAACTCCACCAAATCTCAAACTCTTGGTTATCGCGGGAGCTGCGATAACGTTGCCAAACAAATGAGCCCAGGTTATTTTTCGGTTCCCCCGTTTCGTCTAGCTGATAGATATTGTGAACCTGCAGGTCGGGAATCACGGGGATATTTCCAGCTCCGGGATTGCACTCCGCCGGAGTGTGGATGCAGATGTCTCCGCGCGGCCCTGTTGATAAAAAAATCGTGACTTCGGCACCTGTCGTTTTGTTTTGATATTTTCGCGCTTGAAATTTGGTGATTTTCGCAACACGAATTTGCTCGAGATTCACCGGTGTATCCTCGACATATTTCCAATCCCCAACGACGTCAGGCATCTCGGCCATGCTTTCACCCAAGTCGGCGACATATTGCTTGCCTTCTTCATCGGAGAAATTCCAGAAGCCCAGGTGCTGCCATTCCTTGTAGGTCGTATAGACCACTGCAGGGATGATCAAAGCCGCCAAAGCAATTGATTTCCACATAGATAACTCTTTCTGTGCTTTCTGCGATCGTAAACTGGAGTAACTTCTGAAAAAGTTTGAAAAAACTCGTCTCGCCCCAATTAAGCGGCAACAGGTGTCCGCTGAACCGAGGCAATCCGGCCCACAACCGCTCCCAGAATAGGTACGCCGACCGCTTCCAATTGTTCGCGGGCTTCGTAAACCATGGGCAGCCGGCTGACATCCCGCAGTACACTCAATACGGCCGCGTCGGCATAGTGCCCGAGTTGCAAGGCATCGGCATATCCCAGTACCGGGCCGGAATCGATAACGATGTAATCGAATTTGGACCGGAGTGTTTGAAATAGCTCCGCGCCTTGTTCTTTGACGAGCATGCTGAGGGCCACATGATCGCATTGGCCGGCTTGCAGCAAATGGAGACCTTCGAGTTGAGCTGGTTGAACAGCATCGTCGATTTCCGTTTCTCCACGCAGGATTTCGCAGAATCCTGCTTGTTGTGGCATGCCGAAGAGCAAGTGGATGCTTGGTTGCCGCAGATCGCCATCGATCAGGAGTGTGCTCCGCCCGGCGCGGGCCAGACTGGCGGCCAAGTGAGTGGCAACGGTCGTCTTGCCTTCGCTTTCGCCGGCACTGGTGACCAGGATGACGTGGAGCAAATTCCGGTTCTTGCCTTGGAGGATCATGGTCCGGACAGTGTCGATACTTTCGGCGAGGACGGCTGACGTTGTTTCAGCGCTCTTGCCGCGAATCCGTCCCAGATTCGGAATCGTGCCGAGGACTCGCATCCCGGGGCCAGGCAACGTGATTTCGTCTAGATTGTTCACGCGATGCTTGAGCGATTCGACCAGGACGATGCTCCCCGCCCCGAACATGAAGCAGAGTACCGCTGCCAAACCGCTAAACAACACTCGATAGAGCCCGCTGCCCGAGGAGGGCAATTGGGGCGGATTGATTTCGATCACGCGAGGGCTTTTCTCCATGCTTTTTTTGCGCATTTCCCAGTCGTCTTTAGTCCGCTGAACGCTCACAATTTTCGTGTTGAGCTCGTCCATTTGCCGTCGGCGTTCCGCGAGATCCGTTTGGGCTTGGTTGCGCGTTTTGTATTCGCCGCGTAAATCCGAGACAACCTTTTTCAGCCGTTCTGCTTCTTCCTCGTATTGTTTGAGATTGCTTCTGAGAATGGGCAGCGGCAAGTTTCCGGCAAGTGGATCCCCTGCCATTTGCAGTTTTTGCATCACAGTAGGGTAAAGTTCCTTTTTAATCTCTTCGAGGTTCTTGCTCGCTTCTTGAACATCTCGAAATGCTTGGAGTAATTGCGGATTGCGAGGGTTGTTTGCCAATCTGTTCGCAATTTCGTTGTAGTGCTTATTTGCCTGGGACAAGAAAGCTTTCGCTTCGTTGTATTGGTCGTATTCTTTGTAAAAGTTTTCAACGAGCAAATCAGAGTACTTTTTGTTTTTATGTTCTTCGAGCAGCCATTCGGCGGTCATGATTTGGCGTTTCGTTTCTTGGATCTGGGCATCCGTCGCGATCAATTTGTTTTCGGCTCGCCCCATGTCCGTGCGTAGCAACTCCATCTCTTTCTGCACTTCGGGTGACGAGGGATCCTTGGCGATGACTATATCCGCGTGATATTTATTGGAGACGGCTCGGTAATTAATCGTCGCCTTGCTCAACTCATCATCCAACTTGTTCAAATTCGCTGTAATGGGCTTGAAGTCTTGCTCTGTTTGGTAGTTCAAGTAGCTGCGGACGACAGCCCGGAGCAATTTGACTTGTTCTGCCGGGCTGTTGCCGACGATCTTGATCACCATAAGATCCGTTCCGGGTGGAATCGTCACCGAGATCATGCTCTTTAGGCGGCTTTTCTTGTCGAGCACGCCCTGAAAGATCGGCAGAGTGCTGATCGCAGGCCCCTTGATTTTTTGTTTGTCGACGTTTTGCTCTAAAGGGTCTCTCTCCTCGCCATCATCTAGCAAGGCGCTCGCAAGCACGAAGTCGCTGGTGATCAGTTGTTGTTGCGTCGCGCGAAATGCGGCGTTGTCAAAGTTTTCTGGCGTTGTGTGCCACGGAGTGAGATTCGTTTGGTTTGTAAACTGCATCATCGAAGTCACTTCATAGTTGTCCGGCATCAGCATCCAGACGACAGTCCCGACGGTCGAGGCCAACAGCACGCCGACGAACGTCGCCAGCAGATAGCGGCGGCGAAACGCATGCATCAGTCGGGCAAACGTGATCGCTTTGCCCGACATGTCGACTTCTTCACCCGAGAGCATGGGCATGCTGTAGGGCGAAGGCGACGAAAGTCCCTGAGATTCCTTGAGAATCAAGGCTTGATTGGAAACTGGCATCGGCAGGTTCGTCGGAGCAGTCGGAGGAGCAGATGGCACGAGGTCAATCCTCTCTTCAAATCAAGGGGGGGACGAAGTCACCCGTTGTTAGCGATTCTCCGCCAACAACGGCAAAACAATGTCAAACAGGAAAGGCAATCTTCAAGCCAACATCGACGGCAAATCTTGGCGAAGTTCGTAAAGCACTTGCAGTCAAAGGTTTGCGGAGTTTTCTCAAGGTGGTGCAGCAGTGGAGATGAAGCAAAACAGCAACAACCTGTTGCCAAAAAACCACATTCCCATCTTTCGCGGCGTGATTGTCAGAATCAAGAAGAAAATGGCAATCCAAACCGTGAATCACTCTGCCAGCAGCGAGTTCTGGACTAACGTCTTACTGATTGGGGGACGGAGGCAGTTTCAAGCGAAATGCGTTCATAGGCGACTGGGGCAACGACAATTCCTGGGTGTCATCGAGCACTAGGTTGCGGAGAATGACGTACACCAAGTAAAGCAAGCCAAAAATCAAGGGATAGACAATAAATCCTGCCACATAGTCGTGGAAGATATTCGCCGCGTTGGCTGATACCTGGTAACACAAGGTCTGGAGGACAATCCGCACAATATTCGCAAATAAGGCGATAAACGGCGAACAGACCACGAGCACAATTTTCACCCAGAGTTCGGCCTCGATTAGGAAAACCACGGTGAGTGTTAATGCCGTTGTTGTCAGCATCCCCTTGAATCCAGCACATGCCTCGGCGACATTCAACTCCACTACCTCTTTATCCGCATCAGGGTCGATGATCGGGGTTTTCGCGGCGACGGAGAGCGCGATGCTCTTGGAGGTGGATTTAGTCACATTGGTGATGGTGAAGGACTTTTCACGTCGTAACGTGATTTTGTTTCCTTCGGCAATAACATCTACCCCCAGAGTCTCGAGAGCATAAATACTGCATTTTGTGGACAAATTTTGCAGTTTGTGAAAGGTATACTGTTCCATTTTTGCCGAGAATGGAATCGCCAGCGTCAGTAATAGCATGGACGGCCAGGACCACTTCAGCATGCTCACGCCGCCGAGAATCATGATCAACCCGACCAAGCAACCGATGAGGGTGTAATACATCGGCTGCTGCATCGCAAAGTTATGCAGCGAAATGTAGCGAGCCACCGTGCAGAACAAAATCAAGGCAACCCCGCCAATTTGTTCCGCGTACGAGCTAACCACGATTGGCTTGCGCCATACCCATAGCACGACCAAAGCCAGTATTGGAATCAACGGCCCAAATTCGTACTCCGGCCGAGCCCATGAGCTGTTAATAATCGACAGCGTAAAGGCATACGAACCGACCACAAACAGCAGCATCACCAAAAATAAAACCAAACGCCTCTGCGCCTCTTGGGGCAAGGCGAGTGCCTTTTTCCAGAGTGATTGGATTTCTGCCAAAACAAGATTTGTTAATTCACGCATGGAATCCGGGCACAAAAAAGTCTAACTGTCGCCGCAATTTACTGAAAATCGCGCCGTCATAATTGTAATGCAGGGCCGCTGGCATCCTAGCTGGCGCAGAGATTCGATAACTTCCTCGCTCCCTGGGAAGCCATCATCGCGGATTGGGGGTAAGCTCAAATCTGGCCGCGAAAAACCGATAAAAAAGAGCCTAAATTGACCATAAGCAGATTGTGAAATGCTGTCAAGGAACGGCCCGGAAAGTTCCCTAGAGTTCGAAAAAAGCTAGCGAAATCGCAACGGAAAATTCACATTGGGGGGATTGTAAGGGTTTTTCTGATTTTTTCGAGTTTTCGGACAAGTGCGTGTCAAACTTTTCCGATTAAGTAGATGGTAGCGATTCGGTCCTTCTCGCAATTCCACGCTTGCAACCTAATTCCTCGCCTTCAATGAAACTTTTTGCAAACACAAAGGTTCAGCATTGTCCCGGAATTCTCCGGGGCTTGGCTGCCGTTATGTGCTTGCTGGCGAGCGGTTGCACGTTTCACGAAAAACCGGCCCAGATCCCAGCAGTTTGTCCCACTTATGTCCCCCGCGAGATGGATTATGTCAACCTTCCGACGTATCGCATCGAGCCGCCGGACATCTTGTTGATCGATGCACTGCGAATCGTTCCCAAAGAGCCGTTTCGCATTGAATCCAATGATTACTTGTATATCAATGCGCTCGGAACATTGCCGGAGCAAGCGATCAATGGAGCTTACTTAGTGACCCCGGGAGGAACCGTGGATCTCGGTCCAGCGTATGGCCGGGTAAAGGTTGACAATCTGACTCTGGATGAAGCAAGTGTCGAGATTGAAAAACAACTCAAAAAGATTCTCCGTGAACCCCAGGTCTCTGTAACCTTGGCGCAATACGGAGCTCAAACCCAGATCATTGGCGATCGCGTGGTTGGTCAAGATGGCCGAATCACGATGGGGAGTTACGGCAGTGTCTATGTGAGCGGGATGACTGTGGCCGAAGCGACCGAAGCCATTGTGAAACAATTGAGCAAGAAAATCCAAGATCCGGTCATCTCGGTCTCGGTGGCCGCCTACAACAGCAAATCGTTTTTTGTTATTTCCGAAGGCGCGGCCCTGGGTGACAATATTCTACGGTTTCCCATCACGGGCAAAGAAACTGTGCTGGATGCCGTGGTGCTCGTCGGGGGGCTTTCCCGGGTGGCCAACAAGCAGATTTGGATCGCCCGGCCCAATCCAGGCCAGGACTGCGATCAAATCCTACCAGTCGAATGGGATCAAGTCGTCAAGGGCGGCAGTACAGCGACCAATTATCAGATCTTGCCCGGTGATCGGGTGTTTATCGCGGACAATCCGTGGGCCGATATGAGCATGGTGGTGTCGCGAACGATCGCTCCGTTCGAACGGTTGTTGAACTTTGGCCTGTTGGGTACCAATACCGTGCAAACATTGCATCGCTTTCCGCGCGGAAACTTCCAACCGGTGGGTGGAATTCCGCTGCCGTAACCAGCTAGTGACACTTGGATTGTTATCGCATTGCTAGATCAACCAGAGAGTCTTGGCCAAGGATGGAAACCATGACGAACACGATAATCACAACCCGAAGCCCCTGGTTTCGTCGAATGCGATCGCAATCACGGTATTTGATCGGCGCTCTGGTCCTAGGTGCTTTCGCGGCGCAACAGCTCCCAGCGGCGACGCCCGGCCAAGCTTACCATCGTCAGCCAGTTTGCGCTGACGGAAACTGCGTCCCGAATCGAACCGTTGGCGGTTACAATGCGACGCGCTGGCGCCCATGGCCGGGAGGCGAGCCATCGCTGAACCCGCCAATCCCGCCTGTCGGCGTTGAATTGAAGAACACCGATCCTCCGTCGCGCGATAGAGAATTGGAATTGCCCACTCGGCCGACAGCTCCGGCTGACAATTTCCCGCTAGAGCCGAGTCCCAACGATCGCCCTGGCGAGGGGACTGGCTTGCCAAGGGAATTGGAAAACGTCACCCCCCGGAGACCCGTCGAAGTTCCGCTTCCCGGGAATAGCAGCTTGCCCCGCGGGCCGCAGTTTCCCGGTTCGAACCCCATGAGCGGTCCCAAACCGTTACTGATCGGCGCTAAGCCGATGCAACCGCGTTCATTCGCGCCGAATGCGCCTGCGAAGCTTGTCCCTGCGGATGAGCCGCCGCCAATGCTCAAGGTTCGCCCCGAGATAAAATCGCAATCGGGCTTGATGCCCGAAATGGTTCCTTGGAGCAAAGAAGATAAGAATCCCATCGTACGCCAAACAGCTCGCATTACGGGCAACCAAGTACAACAGACGATCAACCTGGATGAAGGCCCGCTGCCCGATGCAACCGTGGCTCAACCTCTGACTATCCAAATTCGACCAGAAAGCCCTTTGAATAGGCCGATTCAAACAGTCGCCATTTCCGCGCCTCCGTTTGAAGCGAAACCCTTGAGCAAACCGATGTTTGAGCAGCCGGTGCCGCATCCCGAAGTGGGCTCGGCGGCCAATGCTCCGGCCTTACTGCCAAACGTCGAAGCACGCCCGTTGCCGGCTCCGCAAGCTTCCGAAACAGTGTCCAGCGAAACGCCGGTCGTTTCTCCACTCCGCGGGCTAAGCCAGGGCAATCCGCTGCGTCGCTAATTTGCTCACCGCGGCAAATATTTCATGATCGCCATGGGCAGGGGTTTGAGCGAGACGTCCTGATTCGCTAGAATCCCTTTGCCCCAGCACACGCTCCATGTCCGCCCCGTCACCGGCCGCGTTGGAGACTTCGTGTCATGATTTCGCTTGAAGATTTGTCCGTTCGTACGCTGGGGCCTTGCCAGATTGCCTCGCCGATGTTGTCCTTTCTGGAAACTCGGCAGATCAGCGTCCACAATGTCGCCGAACATGATCGCGTGATCTTCGACGATTGTCTCTCGGCGATGCTGGCCCGCGAATGCTCGATGGACAAGATTCCGGCCTTTGCTCCCGCCGGACCGCGCAAGAAAATTTTCTTTGATCCCTCGAAGACCCGCGCGGGGATTGTGACTTGCGGCGGACTTTGCCCGGGGCTCAATGATGTGATTCGCGGTATCGTGATGGAGCTCTATTTCCGTTATGGGGTCAAACGCATTCATGGTTTTCAAAACGGCTTCGAGGGCTTCATCGCGCGGCATGGACGCGACGTGGTCGATCTGACGCCCGATCGTGTCAGCGGCATCAGCGAAGACGGCGGCACGATGCTCGGCACCTCGCGCGGGGCGCAAGATCCGCAAGAAATCGTCGACTGTCTCGAGCGGATGAATATTCAAATGCTCTTCGTCATCGGCGGCGATGGCAGTATGAAGGGCGCACTGAAGATCGCGCAAGCGGTTCACGAGCGCGGCCTGCGCATCGGCGTGATTGGCATTCCCAAGACGATCGACAACGACATCCCCTATATCGACCAAAGCTTCGGCTTTCAAACCGCGTTCTCGATGGCGACCGAGTCGATTCGCGCCGCGCACGTCGAAGCAAAATCCTCGCCCAACGGCCTCGGCATCGTCAAACTGATGGGCCGCCACTCGGGCTTTATCGCTTGTTACGCGTCGCTGGCCAAGAACGATGCCAACTTCGTGCTGATCCCCGAGGTTGCTTTTCAACTCGAGGGGAAACAAGGTCTTTACAAGTTGCTCGAAGATCGAATCCTCAAACGCGGCCATGCCGTGATCGTCGTCGCCGAAGGGGCAGGGCAGGAACTCTTCCATCAAGGGCCAACGCAAACCGATGCCTCGGGCAATCTCAAGCTGGCCGACATCGGGGTCTTCTTGAAACAGAAGATTCAGGAGCATTTCAACTGCGCCGGTCACGAGATCAACATCAAGTACATCGACCCGAGTTACCTGATCCGCAGCACTGCGGCTAATCCGTTCGATAGCGTGTACTGTCTGCGCTTGGCCCACAACGCGGTCCATGCCGGCATGAGCGGGCATACGGAAACGATCATCGCCCGCTACAAGGGCCGCTTCGTCCACATGCCGATGAAGCTTTGCGTCAGCCATCCGAACCGTGTCGACCCGAACGGCGATCTCTGGATGAGCGTCTTGGAATCGACGGGCCAGCCGGTGGAGATGAAGTAGAAAACCTTGATATCGTGGGAGGGCGAAGCTCCTGCCGAGCTGTTTCAGCGGTTCATCGTCTACCCTAAATCACGTTACCTAGCTGGGGCTTGGTAACGAGGAAGTTATTACTCCAATGTCCCGCGAGTCACGCCCAACTGGCTCAAGACGGCCAACTGGCGGAACGTATTCTTCGCCGGGGTTTCACCACCGAGGACTCGGGCGTAAGCATCGAGCAACTCGCGTGTCTGCTCCGCATTTTCGCGGAGTAGATCGACGCGCACATGGCGCACGCCGAGCGTGATCATCCGCGGCAAATATTCCGCCGCCGATTGCGGCACGGAATTGAAGACCGTGTTGCGGCAGCCGGTGTCGGCGAGCAGCGGAAACTCGGCCCCGACGCGATCGCGCAATTCGACGCGATGATGATCGCAAGGCCGGCCGCAATCGCGCCAGTCTTTGCCAGTCGAGAGCATCGCCGCAAAGATGCAGTGCTCGTTATGAAACATTGGCAGATGCTGATGCACGATCGGCTCGAACCAGGCTGGGTCGCAATGCTTGAGCAAGTCGGCCAACTGTTCCCAATTCAAATCGAGACTCGGAACCAAGCGCGTGATGCCGGACTTGATCAGCAGCGCCGCCGTCAGAGGGTTCGTAACATTCAGCGAGAAATCGCCATGCAGCGGCAACTCCGGTCGCAGTTCGCGGTAGTATTGCAACGCGCCGAGATTTCGCGCCAAAATCCGATCCGGCTCCGCACGGGCGATTATCGAGAGCAAACCTTCTTCGCCCGGCTTCATGATGCGTAGCGTCGCCAACCCGATAGTTTTATTGGCTGCCCGCGCGAGCTCGACCGCGGCGCGGTAACGACGCACGTCTTCCCAGTCGCAATAGACGGCTTCGAGCTCGATGCCGGTTTGGTTGGATTCCCAATCCAGCACCGCGCGCAGTTGTTCTTCATTCCGTGCAAGGACCGACAATCGCGGCAAGGGCAGGGCAGGGGACTGCCGCTGCGCGTGGATCGCATTGAGTTCCAGCGAGAGTTCCTGCGAGCGAAAGATTTTTTCGCGCCCGGCTTGCCGCTTTGCCAGCAATTGCTCGACAACTTGCCGGCGCAGATCATTGAGCACGCTTTTGGGGAGCATGCAATCCGCGGGCAATTGGTTTTCGAGCTGACCAAGCGTAAACGGCGATTCGCCGAGCCGTCCGAGTTGTTCGCGGAGCGTTGCTTCATCGAGGGGATGCTTGCGGGCGAGTTGCAGCGGGCCTGGCCAAAGCGCTTCGGCAGCATTCCCTTGAACATTGTCCGTGCCGGTCAACGTCACTGCCGAATCAAGGCTGCCGGCAATTCGCCAATCGATTGCTTCGGAATGCGAAACCTTGTCGCGCGAGAACGTTTGTTCCATTCGCCGGCGCAGATCAGGATCATCTGTGCGCCAGAGGATAGCATTGGGCGCGAGCGCCGACGAATCGAGCGCCCCCGAAGCTAGCCCGACGCGTAAAAAGATCGGCGGCTTGCCATTCGCGGTATTCTTCGGCGGCGGCAAGATATCAACCGAATATATGCGACCGCCTTGTTCGTTCTGTTCGGGATGGCCTTCGTCGAGGACGAAGCCATCGCCTGGCTTCAGGATCGAAGCTTCGTGTTCCGGATCGAGTTTGACGACCAACTCATCGCGGGTGGCACTGTTGACGACGCCAACGCGCACGCCGCGCGCTTTGGGAAAGCGCGCCGGGACGAGTTGCTGATGATCGATCCCGGCAAGAAAACCGGGCGAGAAGCCGCGCGAAAAACTTTGCTGCAGATCGATCTCCGCTGCGCGCGACAGCACGAATGGTTGTTTGTTCGTGGCGGCGTCGATCGCCGCACGATACGTTTGCGACGTCGCGGCGACATACGACGCGCTCTTGAGCCGGCCTTCGATCTTGAAACTCACCACGCCCGCCTCGAGCAGCGGCTCGATCAAATCCGGCGCGGCCAGATCGAGCGGGCTGAGCAAATACGCCCGCTCGCCAAAGTCCCGCGTCTCGCCATCGACGACCATCTCGTACGGCAAGCGGCAGGCTTGCGCGCATTGCCCGCGGTTGGCACTTCGTCCGCCGAGCGCTTCGCTCGTCAGGCACTGCCCGCTGTAGGAGACGCAGAGCGCGCCGTGGACAAAGACCTCGACCGGCATCGTCGTTGCGGCCGTGATCGCGCGGATGTCTTTGATCGCCAGTTCTCGCGCCAGGATCACGCGCTGCACGCCCAGGCCGCGCACGAACTCGATCGCGCGCGGTTCGGTGAGTGTCATCTGCGTCGAGCCATGCACGACGAGATTCGGCGCGACACGCCGCGCGATTTCGGCCAGCCCCAGATCCTGCACGATGATCGCATCGACATCGGCGGCGACCAACTCGCCCAAGATATCGACGATCTCGGCCAACTCGTTGGTAAAGATCAGCGTGTTGAGCGTGACATACCCGCGCACGTTGTGGCGATGCAGATATTGCATCGTTTCGACAAGTTTCTCGCGTTCGAAATTCGTCGCACGAAAGCGGGCATTGAAATGATCGAGCCCAAAGTAAACCGCGTTAGCTCCATTGGCGACGGCAGCGCGCATCGCCTCGAAGTCCCCAGCGGGGGCGAGCAATTCGGGTTGATTCGTGGGAGCGCGCACAAAAAACTAACGGAGAATATTTGTCAACAATAAATGAAATGCACCCATCGGCTTGATGCTTAGCAATGCATTTCTATCGGATGCTATTGTACCCGAATTCCCCCGGAAATTTATCGCAAATTACCGCCGAAATGTCCGCCTTAGCGTGTCTTGTTGATGCATGTGCGGCTCGGGAATCGCGCTTTCGGGTTTTGGCTCTTCTGGTTTTGGTTGTTCCTTTTTCGGAGGCTCCGTACCCGTGACAGAAACCTTGCTCGAGCTATTGCTTAACGAGACATTGGCCCCAAAGCTAAAGTTGGGTTTACGCACCGGGAGAGCTGGTGCTGGTTGGTCCGCGAAACTTACTTGCGTTGAAACCGGTGGCGAGGCAGGCATTTGATTGAAGGCCTGAATGTTCGCGGCAGCGACGGCAAACGCCGGCTGCAATTCTCGCACGGGCAATGCTGGAGCAACGACCGGCTCTGCATCGGTGACCGCGGTCGGTTCAGCAGCCTCGGGGTTGGTCATCAATGGCAACCCAAGCTTCGCACGGCGGCGGTTTTCTTTGCGGCGAATGCCCCAGGCGAAGATTCTTCCGCCCGGTCCCGCCAAGACTGCCGGCAACATTAGCAAGTTGCCCGCCAGCGCCACAGTCAACATCGAGATCATCATGATGCCAAAGTTGCGTGTCGGCATGAACGGACTGAGCGAGAAGACCGCCAGACCCACACCGATGACGCCCCAACTTTGATACATCGCACGGGCACAACCGTGGAACGCCAGTTCGACGGCTTGCTTGCGAGTCTTGCCCTCTTGGATTCCGCGTTGGAACCAGAGCATGAAGTGTACGACGTCATCCACCGTGACACCCAGCGCCACGGCAGGAGCCATCACATAACCGATGTCAATCCACAACGATCCCCAGCTCATGGACTGCAGTCCGTAGTGAATCCAACCCATGCTGCCGAAGACTACGACTGCGGGAAAGGCACTCGGAAACAAGAGCACTAATCCCGCCGACCAATCGCGGCAAACGATGATCATCACGGCGACGATTAGGGCAAAGTCCGTCAGGAAACCCCAAACGAGTCCATCCATCAGCGAGTGCTGCGCCTTGTAGATCAGCGGCACGACACCCGTGTATTCGACATGGATGTCATCGCGGAATCCGCGCGGATCGACCCATGAGGGCAAGATCGAAGCCACGGCGTTGCTGACTTTGCCGTGCCCATGCAATTCGAGCAGGTACTGGGCAATGACCGGTTCGACGCTTTGCTTGAGATCCGTGATGAACGCCGCATAATCGACGTTCTTCAGCGCGCTCACGCGGGCACTGATGCGCCAGATTTCTTCGTGCTTGCCATCAGTGACCTCATGCCGCAGAAAGTCGGCCATGAGCATCTGATCGCGGTTTTTGAGCAACTGTTTGTTGCGGACCGAGTCCTGAATTCGTTCCGGCAGTCCCGTGGCCAATTGGTCGGGGTCCTGCATGAAGGTCAGCGTCGTCATGGTGCTGCCGACCTGCGGGAGTTTTTCCACGCTCTGCTGAATCAGGCCGATCAGACGCAAGCGTTCGACGAACCGCAGCCTCGCTGTTTCGCTGTCCGCCGTCTTGAGATTGCCCGCTTCTTCATCGGCGGGGTTCGCAACGGGGATCCGAAGGACGATTTCCATTGGCACCAGCGGGCCGAGTTTGCTTTCCAGGTAGGCGTAGTCTTGGAGGATCCGATCGCGCGGCGAGAGGAGCCGCATCAATTGGACCGAAATCTCGTTGTGATTGATCCCGCAGCCGATGGCGAACATGACTGCCAGGCAAGCGAAGGACACTTTTTTGTTGTGCAGCAAAATCCATTGCCCGCACCGCCACCAGAACCCCGCTTCGTTGATGCTGCTATGAGTTTCCGCATCTTCGATTTCGCCGACGGCTTTCGGAGCGATATACGGCTGCCAGAGTTCCAGTGCCGCCGGGACATAGAACACCAGCAGCAGCGCGCTGACGAGCACGCCGATTGCCGAATAGAGCCCGAAATAGTAAATGGGGATCAATTCGGTGTAACAAAGCGTCGCCAAGCCGACGGCAGTGGTGCCCGTGGCAAGGCTCAACGGCAGCGCGGCATGTTTCAGCGCATGGCCCCCGGCTCCGCGCGCCGGGTGTCCTTCGAGCCGCACATCGCGGTAGTAGTTCGAGAGATGAATCGCGCCCGAGGTCGTCGCCACATAGACCAGCGACGGCATCGTGAACAAGATCGCATCGACGGGCGAGCCGCAGTACCAAACCAGCGAGAGACTCAAGATCGCACTATAAATCCCGGCCGTGCTGACGATCGTGACGAGTTTGATGCTTTTCAAGCTGAACCACGAGACCATGAACCCGATGATGATGGCCGTGCCAGCCAATAGGTTCAGGCTCTTGTTACCCGCTTCATCAATTGCCACGTTATCCACTGGCGGTCCGCCGATATGCAGTTTGTCATCGGGGATGCTGCATTGATTAGTGGCGATGTGTTTGAGTTCCTCAATGGCTTGCTTCTTGTTCTGCAAGCCCTTTTCCGAGAGCGTCACGACGACGCAGCTTTGGCGGAGGTTCAAGCCGACATAGGTCACTTCGTCATCGGCGAGCGATTTGCCGGTCACGGGATCGATCCCGTGGCCTTGGTCATCGAACTTATGAATCGGCGCGGCATCGATCCAGACATTTTTGTTGGCCGTCGAGATGGCCTTGCCGTTGATGGTGTATCGCTCGCCATCGACGGTTAGGAAACCATCGACGGTGTCGATCGATTCGCCTTTGAGCTTGATCGGCTTGTCATCGATCATGACCTGCAAGTCACGCCGCATGACCCACGCCGGAGCGAAGAGCGCCCCGGCCAATTTCTCGGCCGCATCGTCTTCGGAGAAACCATTGCTCCGAGTGGTGATTTGTGTGAGCGCGCGGGGACCGGTCACGATCGATTTGAAGTACCCTGTCTGATCGCGTTCAAGCCGCGCATAAGCCCGTTCTTTGTTGGGATTCGATTCATCCCCTTCATCCTCGGCATTCGCGAATACGTAAAGTGTTTCCGTCTTGCTATCGGCGTGTTGCTGCCAGCGGCCGTAGTGCAGTTTCACAGGCTTGGCTTCGATGCCCGTATCTGCCGCCTTGGCGCGTTGCTGGTCATCGAACCGGCGTTCAACCGCGAGTTTGCCTAAGTCAAAATCATCGACCGAGACGGCATCATCGGGACTTTCGCCGGTGTAGTAGATTTTTAAGGGGGGCAGCAGTTTCAGCGCCAGATCGTTCATGCGGGGATTGCTGCGGTTGCAGCTATCCCAACTGAGCAGGACGAATTCTTCGCCTTGAAAGAGTTTGCGGAAGTCTTGGTAAACTCGCGTCTCTTCATATTCTCTGGGGATCCAAGCGCGCACGTCATTCTTATTGGCTTTCTTCGCGTTGATCGAGCCGATCAGAGCGAATGGCAGCAAAAAGATACAGACCGCCATGATGGCGAGGCTGTAACGAGCGAAAAACGAGGATGTTTCGTTCTTTTCCACAATGCTTCCCTGCAATGAAGAATCTGCGCATATCGACCAATGCATGCCAGCGCATGGAAACGCCATCGATACTTATCGGTATTGTCCTAAGGCCATATCAATAAAGATTCTGCGTCAATCAGCTAGCACACGAGTATGCTGTTCCGCAGGCACGTATTCATCAACGGAGATAGTTATCTAAGTCGTGCCAATGGCTTGAGTTAGCGAGAGAAATTCAAGCTTGCCCCGAGGAAGTTGTTGGACAGAAGCCCCCTAGCATTTCTGCTGGAGATGTTGCAAGCATCGATCGAATAAGCAGTATTTGGATTTTTTGTCAATCAAAACCTTTTTTTTGTGCGACAAAAACTCTTGTTAAACGCTTCGTTTTTCCGAGAGCTATCATAAGGCTTTCAATCTTGCGATGGACCGCAATCATGAACCGCAACCACATTTTTTCGTTAAGTGCCTCGATCGCATTCCTTGTCGGAGCGCTCTGCGCCTCTGTTCAAGCAGAAGAGAAAAAAGAAGAACCGCAAAAAACGCTCTTCACCTGGAATTCTCCCGCGGAAATCCAAGGTGGTCCGCCGAGCATGGACGAACCCCTTGCAAGCGATCGCCCCGACTTTACCGAGGCCAGTTCGACCGTAGGACGCGGAGTCGTGCAGTTGGAAATGGGTTATACCTATATCCACGATGCTGCTGGACCGGGCTCGGTTTCCGAACACTCCTTTCCGGAAGTGCTGTGGCGTGTCGGGATGTTTGCCGAGTGGTTCGAGTTCCGCATCCAATACAATCACGGCGCCGAAGTCGGCCGCCTCGCCGGACTTCCGGATAGCTCGATCAACGGTTCGCGGGACTTGTACCTTGGCGTAAAACTCGGCCTCACCCCGCAACAGGGATGGCTGCCGGAAATGGCCATCGTTCCGCAAATGACCGTCCCGACGGGCGATCCTGAGTTCAGTGCCGAGAAAGTTCTGCCCGGGCTGAACTGGCTCTATGGCTGGGACATCAACGAGTTTCTGTCATTCGCTGGCAGCACGCAATGGAATCAAAACGTCGATGGGATCGAGCAATACTCGTCTTTTGCTCAGTCTGTCACGATCGGTTACACGTTCACCGAGAAGCTCGGCGGGTACACCGAATGGTTCGGGATCATGCCGCATGACGCTAACGATGTCCTGCCAGAGTCACTACTGTCCGGCTGAGGATTTTTGATTTTGTTGTAAGTCGTTATTGTACACAAGGGTTGCGTTCTAAAATGCGCGCGCACGATCTCAAATTGCTCGATCATAATCAGCCATTTGGCGACGAAGTTTTGTCGCAAGT
>JBGSSS010000083.1:0-30150 GCA_041736895.1 Pirellulales bacterium | reverse complement strand
AGCTCCGCTGTGGGTCGCGGCTAACGGTTTAGCCGCGACGCTCAGCGGAGCGCAGTAGTTGAGACGAATACTATCCCTTCACAAGCTCAACGCAAATTCCGCCGGCTTTGAGCATTTGATGCATACGCGTGAACCAGAGTTCATTGTGGAGCTTGAGCCCGATCTCTTCGCACGTCTTGAGCAACTCGGGCCGATTGTACGTGCGGCAATACCAGAAGTAACTCGTCCACGCTCCGCCGAAGCTGTCTTCGGTCGTGAGCAAGAGCATCCGTCCGCCCGGCTTCATCACGCGCGACAGTTCCGCCAGACCCGTGCGCGGGTCGGGCAGATGTTCGAGCACATAACCGCACGTCACGCAATCAAACGTCTCGTCGGCGAAGGGCAAATGCGTCAGATCAGCAGCCAAGTACGTCGGCCGCGTACTCTTCATCCGCTGCCGAGCGCGGTGCATCATCTCGGGCGAGAGATCGAAGCAGGTAATTGCCGCATCGGGCTCGGCGAACTTCAGCAAGTGCTTGGCAATCTGGCCGGCGCCGCTGCCGACGTCGAGAATGCTTTTGCAACCAGTCAAATCGAACTTGCGCGTCTTGAACAACCGCTCGACGAGCGGCGTGTGGAGCGAGAGCAAACTGGCCGTGGCGAGCAATGCGCCTTTCGGGCCAGCGTAAACGGAGCGAACATGGGACTTGTATTCTTTGATGTCGACCTTGTGGATCATGCTGCGTTCCACAAGCCGGTTGAAGATCTTGCGCTGCGGAGCAGCTTGATCATTGCCGCGCGTTTCTTGCGACTCGCCTTGGTCGTGAGAATCGGCGGTCGCTACCGTGGCCAGAGCCGAATCTTCGGCAGCAGAAAAATCGCTTTGTTGCTGGAGTGACATCAGCGTCGGTATCCATCAAAAAAAGTTGGTGTCATGAGCCGCCCTATGCTCGATCGCGAGGCAGCTCCCTAAAATGCTCATCAAATCATGACTAAATATAAACGCGACGGTTATAAATGTACCACTCCAAAACCAGGAACCCTAGCCCCACGAGGAGCAGCCATTTCCAAATTTCGCGCCTTCCGGCGGTGAACCCCGTTTGGCCCGCGATTTGGTTGTAGCCGATGCGAATGCCCTCTTCTGCCACAGGAATAATGTTGGTTTCCAGCGAATCACCCAGGTGGACCGCGAACCGCCGCAGGAGCTTGTTGTTCTGCAGAACCTGGTACACGCCGATTTCATCAGTCCCGCTGAAACTAAACGTATTGCGCGGGCTGCGGTTGACCGTGACTGATTTGCCCGAGGGCATTTTGATCGTCAGTTCCGTGGCCCCTTCCTGGCGAAGCTCGATTTCCTGGCCAGGCTTGAGCGTCACCGTTTCCGTGACATCCGTGGTGCGGCTGAAATAGGACAGCAAATTTTGGACCAGCAACGGGAACGCCGGCCGCAGATGAAAGTTCGAGTTGTAACCCGCTGAGCCATCCTCGTTTTTGCCGAAGATCGAGAAGCCCAGGACGAGATCCTCAAACGAATCGCGGGGCGCGATCGCCATCAGCGTTCCCTTGGTCGTGTCGAGCAAACGATGCGCAGCTTGCGGCGGCTTCAAGGTCGTCGAATTCGCGATCAGAATTTCATCGAAGTCGAGGTTCTGCGAAAGCGGGTGAATGCGATCGACGTCGATGACTTGGGGGTTTGTCGCTGTGGCATTGATGTTCCAGCCGTCTGGCGGCAGTTCGCCCCAAAACATCGTGTTGGCCCGCGGCATGATCGGCGGCTTGCAGCGATCATAGATGATCAAGTCCCAAAAACCCGAAGCGGCTCCTTTACCGTACTCCTGGGTCAAAAGAAAGTCCGGCTTTTGCTTGCGCACATCGGCCAGCTTGGCCGTTTGCTTGGTGCCGAGCGCGCGTTCAAGATCGCTGTTGCCCGGCGTGACCAAGAGAATTTTGAGCGGCACCGGTTCTTGGATCACGGCGTACGCGCGGTCGTCGAGTTTCAGCGCATCGCTGACGCCGAGTTTCATCTCCAGCACTCCGCTCTCGACGTCGCGCAGATCAAAGATCACGCTTTGCGTCGCGCCGGCGTCGAGCGTCAGTTGGCTCCTGTCCCAGAACTTGCCATCACGCAGCAGTTCGGCCTTCAAGGTCAACGGTGCCTTGCCGGCGTTCTCGATTTGGGCAAAGGCTTGCAGCTCTTCGGCTTTTTCGTCTTTGCGCCGCACGCTGAAGGTCGTGATGCCCGCGTTGCGCGCCGTCGATTCGCCGATCGGAATATAAACCGGTTTCAAGTTCCCCAGCGAAAAGCCCTGAACATCCGGGAATCGGCCGTCGCTAAAGATGTAGAGCGTGGCAGGAAGCGCTTGGGCCGCGGGGTCATCTTGTTGGGCGAGTTGAACTTGCTCGGGGTTCTGATCGAACGCCTGGCGATTTGTGTTCGCGAGGCCGGCGGCTTGCCGCAGAGCTTCGAGCAGGTTCGTCGTGTGTTGCGTCGGTTGGATTTTGTTGATGACGTCTCGCAGTTCGGCGCGGTTGCTGCTGAAACTTTTCTCGACGCGCGCGCTGTCGGAGAAGCTGATCACCATCGCGACGGCCTTGTCATCGAGGCTTTCGACGACCTCGAGCGCCTTGGCCTTGGCCGCGTCGAGCCGCGAGGGCGAGACATCGGTCGCCGTCATGCTGGCCGAGTTGTCGATCAAGAGAATGACGCGGCTCGAGAGCTCGACCTGAGTCTCCCAATTCGGCCGCAGCAGTGTCAGGATGATGAACGTGATGAAGAGTAATTGCAGGTAAAGCAGCAAACTCTGACGAAGGCGCTGCCAGAAGCTGTTGACGTGCAGGTCCTCGATCGTCTTGCGCCAGAGCAGCGTGCTTGGCACCGACAACGGTTGCCGACGAAGCTTCAGGAAATAGAGCGCCGTGATCGCCGGCGGGACAAGTCCCAGGACGACCCACTGCCACGCGCTGAGCATTGGTAGTAGCATTAACGAACGAGCCCCCGTTGCCGCAGGTACTTCATCACCAAATCGTCCACCGAGACATCGGTGCGGGCAAAGAGATAGTTCATCCCTCGCTTCGCGCAGAACGAGCGAGCTTCTTCGATGAACCCGGCGACTGTTTGCTTGTAGCGCGCGAGCAACGGCGCGCTGACGGTGATCTCGGCTTCGTCCGCGTCTTCGCAATCGACGAGCCGCAGATCTCCGACGATCGCCGGTTCGATCTCGGCCGTGCTGAGAACCTGAATCACGTAGACATCCATGTCGCGCCCGGCGAGGTACTTGAACGCTTGTTGATATCCGGCTTTGTCCAGCAAGTCACTGATGACGACCAGAATTCCGCGGCCCGAATTGCGGAGGCAAAAATTCTTAATCCCCTGGGCGAGCGAGACGGATTCTTGTGGAACGATCGCGCTGAGCTGATAGAGCAAGCGCCAGACGCTCTTGCGGCCGCGGAGCACGGGACTCGGCGAACGCAGGTTCTGCGTCACCGTTTCAACCTTCACTCGATCCGCGCGCGTCAAGCCGATGAACGAGAGCGCCGCGGCTAGTTGCCTCGCGTAGCGGAGCTTGTTCGGTTCGCCAAAGTCCATCGAGCGCGTGTCGTCGATCAGGCAGAAGAAGTGCAGGTCTTCTTCTTCGAGGAACATCTTGAGGAACAGCTTGTCGAGCCGGGCGTAGGTGTTCCAATCGATGAACCGCAGGTCGTCGCCGGCGACATAGTTGCGAAAGTCGGCAAACTCGACGCTGTTTCCCTTGCGCTTGCTGCGCCGTTCGCCTTTCATCCGCCCGCGAAAGATTTTGCGCGTTGTCAACTCGAGCCGCTCGAGTTGAGCGAGCAGCGCGGGACTGAGCAGTTGATCGAGCTCGGCGGAACTCATGAAGTCAGAAATGAGGAAATCGATCCTAAGCCCAGGGGCTCCGCACCCTGGTTGAAGAACCTCATCTTTCCCCACGGCTGCGATGCTGTCAATTCTTGATGCAAAACACTCCACGATCATTTATGATAAGAGCTTCCCACCTTTCCACGTTTCGGCCTTCTGAAGCGGTCTTGTTCATGCGGTTTCTCCGTAGCTTTGTTCTGCTCGTTGTGCTTGCGCTTTTGCTTGAGTCGCAAGGTTTTGCCGATGATCGGTTCGAGGCTTGGCTGCATCGCGGCGAGCGCGTCGCCGGGCAAACGATCTCGCCGCTTTACAATCAGCCAGGGGAGCAGATCAAGCTCGACAACAAGCCGCTCGGCAACTCGGACAATCCGCCGCTGGCGTTGTTTTGCCCGCTGGTGCCGAATCTCGAAGCCAATGGCCCTTGGGTCGAGTTCACCAACGGCGATGTCGTGCCGGGGAAGATCACCGACTGGTCGCCGGCGCAAAGCAACACCGCCGGCAGCGCGCAGCCGGAACAACTGATAGTCAGTCTCGAAGCGAGTGCGGATTTTGTTTCCGCCACAATTCCCGTGCGGCCGGAATGTGTCCGCCGGATTTGGACGGGGAATCGCGAGCCGAAGAAATTGGCGGATGGCACGGTGAATACCATCGATGGCCGAGTCGTTGTTGCCCGCGCGATTCGTTTCGGAGCGGGCGGACTCGAGTGCTTGACCGAGAAGGGCGTCGTCGTGCTCTCGTTCGATCAACTTCGCGACGCGGCGTTTGCGCCGCTGGCGAACCCCCTGGCCGCGGCGAATGATTCTTTGTGGTCCAAAGATGATCCGGCTCTTCCGGGCGTGGTGCGTTTCAAAACAGCGCGCGGGGCATGTCTGACCTGCGGGAGCCAACTGATCCAGCGGAGCGCCGAGAAATACAAAACACCCGCCGCGCTCGAGGTGCTGCCGAATTGGGCCGTGCAAACGCTGCAACTTTATCCCGATCGCTTGCGCTGGGTCAGTTGGCGCAACAAACATGAATTGCCCTTGACCGCGCTGCCGCATGAATACGCCACAACGACCAAGGCCGCGCAGCGGTGGGCCCCGCAACGCCATCACAACGTGCAAGGAAGCGAGCTGCGCTGCCAAGGAATGTCGGCGGAGCAGGGCTGGGGCGTTCACTCGGGAACCAGCATCACCGTCGGACTTCCCCCGGATGCCGAAAAACTTCATACTTGGGTCGGACTCGATCAATGCAGCGGGCGCGGCGGCTGCGCGCGAGCCAAGGTCCTCCGCGATCAAGCCGGCGGCGAGGTCCTCTGGGAAAGCGATTTCATCCTCGGCGGCCAAGCTCCGCGCGAAGTCAAGCTCGACGTGCGTGGGTGCAAGGCGTTGGTGTTGGTCGTCGAGGAAGCGCACGACAATCGCCCGCAGGGCGCCGATCCGTGGGACATCCGCGATCATGTCGATTGGCTTTGGCCGATGCTGACCGTGGCGGAGAAAAAAAACGAAATCTCTGCGGCTTCCTATGAGCCGCTGGGACGGTGGATTCCCGCGCTCACCGGCTTCGAATTGTCGCCGGCGGATCGCGCGCGAACGATCTTGCGCCCGGTCCTGACTTCGCGCGGCTTTCGCTTCGCGCTAGTCCCACTCAGCGAAGAACAACGCGACCCGGGAATCTGCCTGACGAAGAAAGTCCAAATCACCAACAACAATGCGCGGCTCGACCTCGCCGCGGGCATGGATGGGGTTTCGGGGCGGCATCATCACATTGTCGTCGAAGCCAACGGCAAACCGTTACCAGCGCATCGTGGTTCGCTCCCCGTCGGGAGTCATTCCGGCGTGCGGGGAAGTCTGGGCGAACGGGAATACAGCCTTGGTCCGCTGATCGGTCAAGAAGCGTCACTGAGTCTCTGGATGCAGCCGGATCAGTACAAACCCGGCTCGCAAGGCGGCATCATCATCGACGCCGTAACGCTGGGGCTACTGGTCGCGAAGCTGCCCGCTTCGGGAAAGTATCTGGATGCCGATGTTTCGCTCACATCGACGAAGCCGCTGAACATTGACAAAGACTGGATCTGGGCCGAAGGCAAATCAGTGATCGATACGGCGCTCGTCACCAAGGATCTGCGCTTTGAGCACGGCACGGCGCTCCCCGCAGGAAGCCAAATCACGATTCCTCTGGACCCGGCATGGAAACGATTCGTGGCCGTGGTCGGCAAGCGCGATCCGTACCAGGGGGCTGCGCTGTTGTCGATTCAATTGGATGGCGAACCGTTCTGGGAGAGCGACGGCCCCTTCGAGCAAGGCGCCACGGCCGCGCAGCTCGATGTCGAACTGCCGCCCGGCCATAAAACCATGACGCTCAAGATCAATATCAAAGAAGGATTCTTGGTCCTCGGCAACGCGGGCTTCATGGCGAAGTAACGTTACCGCGCAGTGCGAGATAATCCGCATTTCGTAATTTAACGCTCCGCTGCGCGCCGCGGCTAACCGGTTAGCCGCGGCGCGCAGTGGAGTGTTTGCAGCACGCACGAGAAATTACTTCGCCTTCCCCAAGTGCTTATCCGCAAAGTCCATGTATTGCGTCCAATCGTAGAGCGTGATGTCGTGCTTGCCGGTGCGGATGTGATAGCCGACCGTGGTCTGCACGGGTTGGTTCACTTCGGGCAACTTCTCGGATTCAAGGGCTTCTTTGCCGAGCAAACGATAAAACGGACCCGCGTGAAACGCGCCGAGAAATTCGCCGCGCGGATCGGCCCAGGTATCTTCCACTGCGCTGGCGAAGTAGACCGGCCGCGGCGCGGCGAGTGCGATGAGCATGTGCGAATCAACGGGCAATTTGTCCTCTTGATCGTTGTATTGCTTGTAGTTGCCGCAGAACCAATGCGGGAAGCTCGTGTTGATCCGCGCGATCGTTTCGCCGAAGCGGCGGCGCGTGATGGCGGCACCGCCTTCGCCCGAGTTGTTCGAGATGACGATGGCGAAGCGTTCGTCGTTCGCGCCGGCCCAGAGCGACGTCTTGCCGAGCCGCGAATGGCCATGCACGATCACGCGTTTGGCGTCGATGCGTTTGTCCGTTTCGAGGTGATCGAGGATCCGAGACAACCCCCACGCCCAAGCGCCGATCGCGCTCGTTTCGTTCGCGCCGAGCTCTCCCTGATTCTCGCCGCCGAACAGACGATGCGCGCCGGTGCGAAACGTCTTGCCGTTGTCCGGGGTCAGGTCTTGATAACAAGCCGTCACGACTCCATAACGGCGTTTGAGAATTTCGTCGATCGGCCAGCGGCTCGCGGACGCGCCCCGCGCGTGCTTCGCATCGGTCGGTTCGGGGCCGTTGATGATCAGTTGCGGGTCGGCGCTCACCGTGTGATTGCCGGGAAAGTTGTAGCCCAAGAAGACTGGCACCGGTTTGTCGGACTTCGGTAGGTAGAGCAAGGCCGGCAGATCAAGGTACTTATCGTCGCTGCCGATGCGGAGCGTGAATTGCTCGACCGTGCCGTTTTCGATTTGGTGAACCTTTGGCTGCTGGAGCACCTTGACCGGCTTCGCGGCCGGCATCTGGCCAAAGACTTGATCTTTATACAGCTCCAAGATTTCCTTGCGCCGCGCGGGCCACTGCTCGGGCTTCGTGACTTTCGTTCCATCGCGCATGACGAGCAGTTCCGGCAACGTGTACGACGGAACTTTCGATTCGTCATAGTTGAAGCCCTTGGGTTGAGCTACGGCTTCTTCAAGGGCGATGAAGGACATGAGCAAGGCGATGCTAAGAGCGAGGGAAGTGGTTCGCATGTTTTGTAGATTGGAAAGAGATAAAACCCATACTCAGTGTGTTGGTAGGGCGAATCGTTTATGCAGTTCGCCCACGCTAACGCGTCGGGTTTTTATGAGAGAGGTTTGCCGAGCAGCCGCCGTTTCTCGACGAGAAACTTGCGGTGATGGAGGGGATGCGAGACGGTTTTTTGCAGGAGCTCGAGCAGCGTGAGCGGACCGACTTCGCTATGGATGCCTCGGCGTTCGAAGTCCTCGGGCTTCATCCGCCGCAGAACGTCTGCCATCACCAACCGGTTGGCTTCAAACAATTTCAACGCCGGTTCGAGCGGCCGCTGCTCGTAGAACAAGCGTCGCACAAACGCCGTTTCATCGAACGCCGTTAGCGGCGGATTCTCTTCGGCGATAACGCGCCGCATCCGATCGGCCAAGATGATGTCCGAATCGACAACGTGCCACACGAGTTCGCGGATCGTCCATTGGCCCTCCACAGGCCGCGCGTCGAAGTCGGCGTCGGTTAGGCCGGCAAGATCGCGTTGATAAATCGTCGCATCGGCAGCGTAGTGTTCGATCAATTCAGCGGTCATTAGTGTTCCCTCCCACTAGGAATGAATCGTTATACCGTGAATGAGCCGCGGATGCGAATTGTTAGATATGCCGGCCGTGGACGTTCTGGCTAAGCGACGTTCAAGACACGCATCCCTCGAGAATTATCGTGACATTGTCTTGTCCCTCTGGTACTCTAAATAGTATCCCACCCTAGCGGCGGACGAGTGTCTGCCTTCGCGATTAGGCTGCTGATTCGCGGCCGTGGATTGTCTCATTCCACCTTGGTCCATTAACACTTGGAGCTTCTGTATGTTGCGTGTTCTATGTTGTGTTGCGCTGGTTGGCATGTTGTTCGCGGCTCCGGCGCAAGCCGAACTCAAGGTCGGCGATGCGGCCCCCAATTTCAAGCTGGCCGGCTCCGATGGCAAGACGTATGACTTGTCGGAACTGAAGGGCAAGACGGTCGTTGTCGCCTGGTATCCCAAAGCCTTTACCGGCGGCTGTACCGCGGAGTGCAAATCGTTTGCCAAGGACGGTGCGCTGATCAAGGCGTATGACGTCGCCTACTTCACCGCGAGCTGCGACACTGTCGAAGAAAACACGAAGTTCGCCAAGTCGCTCGAGGCCGACTATCCCATCCTGAGCGATCCGACTCGTGGAGTCGCCAAGGCTTATGGGCTGGTCGCCAACGACAAGGGGAATGCCAAACGCGTGACCTTTATCATCGGTGCCGATGGCAAGATCGCCGACATCGTGACCAAAGTCAACACAGCGAACGCCGCCAAGCAAATTGCCGACAAACTCGGCGAGCTCAAGGTTCCGGCCAAGAAGTAACTCGACGTTACAATCGATGCGCTTACAATAACAAAGCCCAGGGGTTCGCCCCCTGGGACTTTTTTGACTGCCGCAATTTCAAGTCCCAAACCTCCAATCCCGAACCCCGCATTGACTATGTCCCGTTGGTGGTGGCTCTTGTTGGCGCTTCCCATCCTGGGCTGGATTGGCTATCGCATGGTCACGGCGCAGTCGCACTTGCGCGTCGGCGATCCGGCACCGGATTTCTCCTTGCCGGGGAGCGATGGCAAAACGCATCGGCTGAGCGAACTGCGCGGCAAGATCGTTGTCCTCGCGTGGTATCCGCGGGCATTCACGCCGGGCTGCACGAATGAATGCACCTCTTTGAGTCGGGGCGGCGCGCAGCTCAAGGAACTCGGCGTCGTTTACTTCGCGGCCAGCACCGACACCCCGGAAAAGAACCGCGACTTTGCCAAGTCGGTCGGAGCGAATTACCCGATTCTGAGTGATCCCCAAGGGAGCGTTGCCAAAGCTTACGGCGTACTAACCCCGCTGGGGTTTGCGAATCGCACGACGTTTATCATTGATGCCCAGGGCATCATTCAGCAGATCGAAGCGAGTGTCGAAACGGGCGACCACGCCGGGCAATTGGCAAATGCCATTCGCGGGCTGTGAATAGCGAAATGCCACACTCTTCGCTTGTTTAGGGTAGGCCAGTACGTGGCCATTTCCAAATGAATTCAACTTGGAATGCAAAGGCTTTGACTTACGAATCGGCGAGGATTGATTTGAAATTGGAACCTGCTCCCCCACGCTGGGAGCTAACGTTTCAAGTCCGTGTTTCCTGAACGAAAACTGAAGTCTTGAATATTCAGAAATATGTATTTCCCGATCTTAAAATGTCAGAATGCGAAATTTGCGGAATTTGCTTGACTTTGACGATTAGATTGACTTTATTAGGCTCGTTGCGGGTAACCGAACTTTTTTGGAAATTGATTTTTAGGATTCTTTGTTTTCAGGCTCCAACGACCGGCTCCATGAATTTTCATCGCGAGTACAAAGTGGGCGAAGTTTTGACGATCCGGCAGCATGCTCGGGCATTCACGCTCATCGAGATCTTGATCGTGATCGCGATTATCGGCGTGATGATTTCGATCTCGCTTCCCGCGATTCAGTCTGCGCGCGAAGCGTCGCGGCGCAACGGCTGCATGAACAATGTCAAGAACTTCGGGATCGCGCTACACAGTTACCATGACGACCACCGGTCGTTCCCTTTGGGCAGCGACATGGTGACAGGCACCGAACACGCTTGGTCAACGCATCTGTTGCCATATCTCGAAGAGAAGGAACTCTTTCGCCGATTTGATTTCAGCAAGCAATGGGATGATCCGGCCAGCAACAAAGCCGCTGGCCAAAACAATCTTAGTATATTTCTTTGCCCCAGTTCCACACGCAGCCATACCGGCAAAATGGATTACGGTGGGGTCTTTGGGACGACATTGACGGGGCTCTCGCGCGGGTATGGCCCGAAGCAAGCCTATGGCTGCGGCACCATGATCATCGGCAGAAAAGAGCAAAAACGACCCGTCGCGGAACGCCACATTACCGATGGCCTGAGCAAGACAGTCGCTGTGACTGAATCGATCGACCGTACAAACGCCGCCGACGGAGGTTTGTGGGCGTGCGGCCGAAATTGCATGGGGCAGTTCCAACCCGAAATTTCTCTGGTCGAAGGTCAGGGAGCATTCACCCTGCACACCGTAGGGGTTAGCAGCGTGTTTGCTGATGGCCATACGGGTTTCCTCACGGACGATCTAGATTCGCTGGTACTAGGCGCTTATTGCACAAGGAATGGCGGCGAGCAGATTCCGTAAGGTGTTTTGGATTTAGCTGTTTTTTGCATCTTTGTTTTTCTCCTTTTTCCTTAGGGCTATCACCATGAAGAACTCACGTCGCGGTTTTTTGGCATCGTTGTTGGCATTGCTGCCGCTCGCGCGCAGCGCACAGGCGGGGGGCAGGGGGACATCGACGATTCGTATTTTCAACGCAGCGGCGTTTCCTAGCGCGGCAACGGTTGCAACGTCGATCGTCAACCCCCCACCAGCCGTAGATACCGCGTTGGTCAAGACGGTGAACGGCGCCACCTATGTCGATTTCACGGGAACTCCGGGAGCGATCACCGCCGTTAGTGTTGTTGATCCAAACACGAACACCTGGGCTCCGGCAGCCATCACGGTCTTTCCTCCAAGGGGTCAAGTCAAGCAATTTATCTTCAACATGCTGACGGCGGACAATATTAACTATGCCTTGTCGTTCCCAGCTGCAGGCTCGGCGACATAGTTCGAGATTGCAAAGATTTACGGCAACTCGGCCATGGATCACGGACCGAGCGAGAGAATTAAGCTCGCGCGAGCGAACAAAGGAATGTAGTAGCTCCGCGATTTTTTATTTTATGCAGTTTATTGCCGGTTTAGAATCTTCTTTCATTGCTATCGATAATCTTAGCATGGCTCACGACCCGGCTGTTCGATACGGCGTTTCGTGATTAGCATGGAGTCTATTCACTGGGAGCTTCGTTCATTAATAAACGGCTTTGATCATCCTAGATGCTAAAATCACTGGGTATTTGGGGGTTGCAATCGCTCGCGTTTGCGGGACTGGGCTTGCTCGTAGGATTACCCTGGCATGATCAGCGTTGGTTCCCGGTCGCACTCTTGGCGTTGGCCATCTTGTTGTTGGCACTGGGAAACCTGGGCCGCTGGCGATCACTCTGGATGACCATGGTTTGGTCCGGGACCGCCAATGGGTTGGCATTTTATTGGGCTCCGTCGATGTTCACGCTGGGGTTGGATCTCGAGCCGTGGCAGGGGCATTTTCTCTACACACCGCTACTACTGCTCGATGTCCTTCGCGCGGGGTTGCCGATCTTTGTTGCGACGCGTTGCTTTCCGACGAGCCGGCATCAGTGGTTCTGGGCTGCTTCAACGGCGATAGCCGTCGAGAACCTGATCCCGTCGCTCTTCCCGTGGAAGATGGGTTACATCCAGTTAGCGTCCCCCTGGCTGAATCAGAGCGTCGATCTACTCGGACCCGACGCCGCGACGTTTGTACTCTACGCGCACGTCGGCGTGCTGGCCGCGCTCGGGCAGTGGGGAATAAAACGATGGCACCGCTCACGCGTGGCAATAGCCGACAAGTCAGCCGCAGCGCCTTCGGACTTACTAAGCGAAAGCTTGGGGCGCTCGCTGCTAGGCAGCAGCGCTTTGCGCGTGACGGCAGCGAATCTGATTTATGGCGCGATCGCAATTTGGTATTGGCGTGGTGTGGCGGAGCAAGCTCCGTCAATCAAAGTAGCGCTGATTCAGATTAGCGTCAATGATCTGGAGCATCATGACCTTTATCGCGTGGAATCGAATCGATTGGCGGGGCAGGTTGACTTGATTTGCTGGCCCGAGTGCTGCGCTGGTTCCTACGAAGAGAGTCTCACCTCGCTGCGCGATCCGGCGGCGATTGAAGCCAAGTCGCGCGATCCCGACCGCGGCTTGCGGCCCTGGCCCGATCCGCATTGCCCGCTCTTGGTAGGCGGTAAAATCTACCGCGGCCATCCAACGAAACCCAAGAAGCAGTACCAAACGGCGCTACTCCTCGACAAGGATGAGACTATCGCCGCGCGCTACAACAAGCGGTACCTCATGCCGTTGGGCGAGTACAAACCCGTGGACCAATTTTGGCCAGGCCTCAGCCGCACGCTGGGCTTCAACGAACTGATTACCCCAGGCACCGAAGCGACGACGATCGCGCTGCGGGGAGAGAGGTTCAACGCGGAGTTGGGTGCTGTGCTGTGCTACGAAGATATGGTTCCCAATGCGACACGGACACTGACGCAAAACGGCGCGAATGTGTTGGTGTCGCTGATCAACGGCGCGGCATTTTCCAACCCGCTAATTTTGGAGCAGCATCGTTTGCTGTCTCAACAGCGAGCCATCGAATGCCGGCGCTATCATCTGCGTTGTTCAACTAGCGGCGAAACGTGTGTCATCGCGCCGTGGGGAGAAATCGTCGCGCGCGTCCCGCTGCAATCGCGGCAGACACTGGTGACCGAAGTGAATTTGATCGATACGAGTTCGTGGTACGCGAGCCCTGGATGGCGCAGTTGGCCAGCGACCGCTTTTCCGTATGTGCTGGGCATCAGCACGCTATTTCTCATCTGGCGCGATCAACGCCGCGAGTATCGGGCGTGGCAAGCAACCCGTGCCACGGTTGCTGAATCAAAGTCCGATCAACGTTAGAAACTCGTCCTCGCTCAGTACCTTTACCCCGAGTGCTTGCGCCTTGTCGAGTTTGCTTCCTGCTTCAGCGCCGGCGACAACGTAGTCCGTTTTCTTGGAGACGCTCGACGCCGCGCGGCCGCCGTGTTGTGTGATGAGCCGCTCGATTTCGTCGCGTTTGTAGCGAACCATCGTCCCGGTGACGACGAGTGTTTTGCCGGTCAGTTTCCCGTCCGTCGCCGCTTGCTCGGGCTGCGGTTCGCTGAGCGTCAGACCGAGCTGCTGCAAGTCGGCGATCGTTTCGCGGCCGATGTCGCTCGCGAGCCATTGATGGACACTCGCCGCGATGATCTCGCCGATCTCGGGCGTCGAACTGAGCTGTTCGACCGTCGCGGCTTGCAGCGTTTCGATCGTGCCGAAACGCTGGGCCAGGATCACCGCGCCGCGCACGCCGACATGGCGAATCGAGAGCGCGTTGAGCAAGCGCGCGAGGCCTCGGGTTTTGCTCTTTTCGATTTGTTCGAGCAGATTCTCGGCCGATTTTTTGCCGACGCGTTCGAGTTGCAGCAGCCCCTCGAGCGTGAGTCGATAGAGATCGCCGTAGCTTTTGACTTGCCCTGCTGTGACAAGCTGCTCGATCAGTTTATCGCCCAGTCCTTCGATGTCCATCGCGTTGCGCGTCGCGTAATAGCGGATCCGTTCGCGAATTTGCGCGGGGCATCGCGGCGAAGGACAGCGAATGTAGACGCCGTCTTCGTCTTTGACGAGCGGTGTGTCGCACTCGGGGCAATGCGTTGGAAAGGCATATGGGGGAAGCTCCTCCGGGCGAAGATGTTTTTCCACACGCACGATGTGCGGAATGACCTTGCCCGCTTTTTCGACGACGACGGTATCGCCCGGGCGAATGTCCTTGCGCTCGATCTCTTCGGCATTGTGCAGACTCGCGCGGCGGACGACGGTACCGGCGAGTGTCACCGGTTCCAATTCCGCGACCGGCGTGATCGCCCCCGTCTTGCCGACTTGCACGCGAATCTCGTTGAGCCGCGTCGTGGCTTCGAACTTTTCGAATTTGTACGCGACGACCCACCGCGGGCTTTTGCTCGTGTTGCCAAGCCGTGAACGTTGGTCAAAGTCATCGACCTTGAGAACCAGCCCATCGACTTCGAAATCGAGCTCGTGAAGGTTTTCGATCAATTGCTCGCAATGCGCGATGGCCTTTTCGAAGTCATCGTGCTGGCTGACATGCGGTGTTTTGCGCAGACCCCATTTTTCGACCTGCGCCAGATACTCCCAATTCGACTTGGTCGCGAAACCTTCGCTGTGCCCGAGCCCATGCACGAAGAACCGCAGATGCCGCTCGGCGCAAATCCTCGGATCGAGCAGGCGGATGCTCCCCGCGGTGACATTGCGCGTATTGGCGTAGAGTTCTTCGCCGCGTTCCGCGCGCGTTTCGTTAAGCGTGACCAGATCGGCGTTGGTCATGTAAACCTCGCCGCGCATTTCAATCGCCGCCGGCGGTCGTTTGTCGTGCAAGACCAGCGGCACGCCCTGGATCGTGCGGATGTTGTGCGTGATGTCATCGCCGACGACGCCATTGCCGCGTGTCGCGGCAAGGGTGAGCTTACCCGCTTCGAAGAGCACGGAAGCCGCGACGCCATCGATCTTGAGTTCGACGATCCAAGCAATCTTCTCGCCCGGCAAGAGCTTCGCGACGCGAGCGCCGAACTCACGCAGCTCGTCGATATTGTACGTGTTCTCGATCGACAGCATCGGGACGCGATGCGTCACCGGCGTCAGCACCGAAATCGGCTGATCGCCAATTCGCTGCGTGGGGCTGTCGGGCGTGATCAGCTCGGGGTGCTTCGCTTCGAGCTCGCGCAGCCTGACATGCAGCTTGTCATACTCAAGATCGCTGATCTCGTTGCGGCCTTCGACGTAGTAGAGCCGGTCATGGCGGCGGATTTCGTCGCGGAGTTTGTTGATTTCGTCTTCAGGCTTCGACATACGGCCCCGATTGCGATTTGAATTCTATCAAGTTCAACCTAAGCCCAGGGGCTCCGCCCCCTGGAGACAAACGCCTCTATTTCTCCAGAGTAGGATTTTCACTTTCACCGTTCAATGTTTTTTTCTTCGCCGCTAGGTTTACTTTCTCTGCCCGCAAATCGCGCCAGCGATCCAACCCAATCGCCGCAACAGTCAGCACAGCGATGATCGCGATTTGGCCGACGAGAATTTGCACCCCGTTGGCCGAGAGCAGCTTGAGCAACGGATGCTCGCGCATGTCGGGTTCCGCGTTCACCGCGGCGGCTGGCGGCGGTTGGACCCAGGTCTGTTTCCCTTCGCGTAAGATCATCATCGTGTAAGCGATCGCCGTGACGGTAAAGATCACGCCCATCAAGCCGAGGAGGAAATGAAACGGGTTCAGCGGAGGTTTTTGCGTGGCCAAGAGGGTTTTGAGTAGTGTGTTGTGAGTTGTGGGTAAGTGCAATTCTAGCTAAGCGCGTTCGAGCTTGAAGTCTTCATGCCTTCAACTGCTGCTTCACTTCTTTGACCTGGGCCGCTTCCGGCAGTTCCTTGTAATGCGGATCCAACGGGTAGCAACCCGAAACGATGCCGTGGCGCGGGGCGGTGGTGCAATCGCTGAACGTGCGGCAAACTTTCTTGCGGGCCAAATCCTTGCCCGCGAGCGAGTCACGCGGCAGTTCGGGATACGAGAGCACCATGCGGCCAAGCCCGACGAACGCGGCCCAGCCGTCGCGGACGATGGCCTGCGCGACGTGCGGCAGGTAGTCCTGCAAATAGCTCAAGCCCGTCGCGACCATCGGCCAATCGGGGAACGCTGTTTGGCATGCGCGGACGGCTTGCAACTGCCGCGCGACGCCGATCAGTGGATCCTCGGGCGGCAGATACCCATCGCTCGGCGGAAAGATCGCCGGCCGTTGAATGTGCGGATTGTAGTAGGGACTGCCGCAGGAAATATTAACCATGGCGACGCCCGCGGCACGGAGCATCGCGAGCAATTCGAGCGGCTCGCGGAGATCGTACTCCAAGGGATTCTCGGGATTCGCGCCGAAGCCGTATTGATACGGCAAAAGCTTCTTAAAGTCCATCGGCTGGCCGAGTTCGCGGCTCGTTTGATACGGCACGAAATCGAAGATGCTCAGCCGCACGCCGATCAGCAACTCTGGATACTCGACGCGAATGCGCTCGATGATCGTGCGCAAGACGCGCGAGCGGCCCGCCAGATCGCCGCCGTATTTTCCCGGCCGCGTGCGCGCGCTCAAAAATTCGTGCAAGAGATACCCGTGGCACGCTTTGACATCGACGAATTGATAGCCGGCTTGTACGGCAAGTCCCGCCGCGCGGACGAAGTTGTCGATCAAGCGCTCCAGGTCGTCATCGGTCCAGACGACCGCTTGATCCGCCGGATCGATTCCAAACTTGGCATCGAGCAGCGGATGGTGATACGCGATGCGCGGTTTGAGTTGCTTGCTGTTGGGACGTGAGAAACGGCCGGAGTGCGTGAGCTGCAATCCGACGAGTAAATCATCGGTGGTGCCGCACACCGTGTGATGTGCCGTGAGGAGTTCATCAAGCAATTGCCGCAACCCCACGGCGTTCTCGGGAATCGCCATCGTCTGTCGCGGATTGGCGCGGCCGTCGGGTTGGACAGCCGCCGCTTCGCCGCCCCAAATGAGTTTCGCACCGCTCAACCCAAAATTCCGCCAGCGCCGCAGCGTCAACTCGCTCGGCGAGCCATCGGAATTCGCGTCCCAGCCCTCCATCGGGTGGATGCACCAACGGTTGCCGACCCGTACCTTGCCGATTTGCAAGGGCCGCGCGAGCGGCGAGTCCTCGGCGGCGCTTTGGATCGAATCGTCGCACGGAATATCAATGCCGAGAGCCGCGACTCGCGCACGAAATGCATTGATATCGCGAAGTTGGGCAACTTTGATGTAATCGGGCATGGAGACTAATTCCGTACGGGGATCCCAGGGGATAAACCCCTGGGCTTTGTTCACTTTGATCGCTCCTCGGAGCATCAAATTCGCCCCGCGTGATTCCTTCTGCTAAACTGCTAATCTTAACAAACGAGTGTCGAAATTACGCCGGGCTTCGAAGGAAATTCATAATGCGGTTGCTGCAACTTGCGCTGGTGATTTGTTTGTCGGGGCTATTCTTGCAAGGTCTTTTTTCGCCCGCGCTGTTCGCTTGGTCGGACAAGGGGCACAAGATGGTGGCCTCAATCGCGTTGCGGCAATTGGATCAGGCCGAGCGCGAAAAAATCCTGGCCATCCTCAAGAATCACACCCGTTGGAAGGAAGAATTCGCCGACCGGATGCCCGATGAAGTCCGCACGGGCGACGCGGCCGCGCAGTTGGAGTGGACGCTGCAGCAAGCGTCGATCTGGCCGGACATCGCCCGCGAGTACGAAAACGAGGCTCGCGACAAATTTCACCGTTCCGTGTGGCATTACATCAACCACGGTATCTATCTCGATGAAAAGGAACGCGAGCAGTTTCAAAAAGATTTCTCCACCGGATCGTTCGAAATGCCGGACAATGCCGAGGGGATCACCAACGTGATCCAAGCGCTCAAGTTCACCCGCAAGGCCATGAAGGCGAGCGAGGATACGTCGGCGGCGGACCGCGCGGTTTACTTAGCGTGGATTTTTCATCTGGTCGGCGACTTGCATCAGCCGATGCATTCGACGTCGATGTACTCCAGCAAGTTGTTCCCGACCGGCGACCGTGGCGGCAACGAGATCGCGCTGGTGCAGCGCACGAATTTGCACGCGCTCTGGGATAGCTTGCCCGGCAACGGTCGGGTGACGCTCAAAGAAGCCCGCGATGCGGCTCTGACGCTGCTGATTGACGACGAGTTCAAGAAGCTCGGCGAAGCCGCGCGGGGTCAGCTCGACGAGGAAACGTGGCTCAAAGAAAGCCAGCAATTTGCGCAAACTCATGTTTACACCGACGAGGTGCTCGCGCCACTTCGTAATTACACGAGTCTCGAAGACCTCAAAAGCAATCCCATCGGTCTAAGCAAGGATTATCTGCAAACCGGCGGCAAAATCGCCAAGCAGCGCGTGATCGAAGCCGGCTATCGGCTCGGCGCGGTGCTCAAGGAGATTGCGGCGGAGAAGTGATTTTCAGCCTGAACTGGCGAAGATTATAATAGGGTGGGGCCTCAGGAAATAAGGATACCGCCATGATTCGAATCATTGTGCAAACTGAGATCGCGGAACAAATCCGGCAAGCGGACGGTCAAGTCGAATTGATTGACGACCAAGGACAGAGCGTCGGAGTTGTCCGCCGTCCGCCAACGGAGTCAGAAATCCAATTCGCGAAATCTCGAATCGGCAGCAAGGGACCGAAATTTACGATTGATGAATTACTCGCCAAAGTGGAGGCGTTGTGATTTACAAAGTCATCCTCTCGCTAGAAGCGGTAGAAGACGTTTTGCGTATCACGATGAATAATCAAAACAAGGCTTCTGTTTTCAATGCCTCCAAGCTGCTGCAAGAAATGCTTACAACAGACCCCACTGTGACCGGTGAGTATCTGAGCGAAGAATTGTACTTTCTTGATCAAACTCCCTTGCGAGCTTTTTACACAGTGGATCCGGATCAGATGATTGTGGAAATCGTCAACGTCAATCAAGTGTGACATCTGTCTGGGGATCGACACTCCCTCGCTTACGCGTCGGACTTCTATTACTGCTTTGGCGGGTTTGCTTCGCGAACCAGCGCCCCATAATCATCACTCAGGATCAAGATCGAGAACCGTTGGGCTTGCTCGAGTTCGTTCGTGTTAAGCGACGCGTAGTCGAAGCGGCCGCGGATGTCGGTGTAGCCGTCCTTGTAGAATTTGATCTGGCCATTGCCGAGTTTCGCGTAAACCTTGACGTAGGCCTTGGCCACCGGCTTGCCCGTGACTTGGTGCGTCACCTTGACCTGGCCATAGTTCTCGATCGTTTGCACGGCGAGACTGTGTGCGTAATACGGCACCGTCTTGGTGACGCCTTCGGCGGTGATCTCGACGATCACATTCTTGCCGAGCAACTTCTCCGGCAGAGCGACCTTGTGATCGGCGGCCACCTTGGCGAGTTCGATCTTCATCGTGTGGTTCGGTTTGATCGAATTGAACTCGCCTTGAAACTGCTGTACGAACGGGTTGCGGCTGAAGAGCAACTCGACGTCCATCTCGTAGAAGTTGATCGTCGCCCCGCTGATGTTCTGCGAGTTGATGACGATCTGCTTCGCTTCGACGACAAAGTCGAGGCTCGGGGCCGTCGCGGCCAGCTTGTCTTGCTGCTGATCACGGTTTTCGGCGTCGGTGATCTTGGTGTCCTTGCCCTCGGCTTCGTCGATCTGTGCGATGACCGCGGCAAAGGTGTTCTTCCAGCGATCGACCGGATGCTCGGCGTACTTGATCGCCACGCCGCGGGCCGCGGCCAGGTCTTCGCTGAACAGAGCCAGATACGCCGCGCAGTAATCGTACTGCATTTTCATCGCGACCTTGTCGCGCGTGACACGGGCGAATGTCTTCAGGCTCTCTTCGATCCGATCTTGCAAGAGCAGGTAATACGTCACCGCCATCAAATCCTCTTGGCCCAATTGCGGCTCGAAGCAGAGCTCTTCGAGCGTGCGATGATATTGCCAATGGAAGCGGTCGTTGACGATCTGGCGGCGCTTGCCGAGCGAATGCGCTCGGGCGTTGACCAGCGGCTTGTATTCAAGGTGCTCATAGGTGCGGCGTTCGATCGGGTCGATCGTCAGCAACGTGCTGCGAATCCGACCGCCGGCTTCGCTGATGACCTGGTCGTTGTGCTGCAGGAATTCCCGCGCGGCGGCGACCGTATTGTGCATCAGGGCATACGACCAGAGCGTCTGGTTGTAGGCATGGCGTTGGGCCAGTTTCTCGAGCACCGCCGTGAACATCTTGGCGTTCTTCATCCGCCACGCGATGCGGTCCAGGTTCACCGCCGCGATGTTTTCGCGGTCGAGGAACGCCAAGACATCGTCGTCCGTGCCGTGCTGCGAGATATAATCCCACGACGACTTGTCGAGCTTCGTCGCCTTGTCGACGACATTGAATTCGAGCGCTTCGGCAGCCGCGATCACGGCTTCGTTCTTGGCGACATGCACCGGGTATTGCGGGAATTTTCCGGCCGAGGGAAAGTAAAAGTAAAACTCAAACGTCTGCGTGTGATACGGTTCGAGCGTGAGGTGCGTCGTCTTGGTCGCCTGGCTGTTGAGGACCGGCAGCGAACCGCGCGGGATTTGTGTCAGCATGTTCAGCTTCTGCCGTGTCGACGTCGGGTTCGTGACGACGACCTGGCAGCCGTAGACGACATGGACAAGGAATTCTTCGCTGACGAACTTGTCGACTTGCTCGCCGTTTTCGATCCGGTGGCGGTCGCCTTGGCGGAAGAAGTTTTGGCTCACCAGCACCTTGGTCTTGCCGTCGGGTGCGGCGGTCGGTTCGATCTCTTCGTGATAGACGACCAGCGGTCCGCCGGGCGTGAGCGTCATCGTGGTCCCTTCGAATTTCGACGTGTGCTTCGCTGCTTCGAACGGCAGATCGAGCACCGCGAGCGCGTACATCATCTCCGGGAAATTCCGGCTTCCTTCTGCTAGGTTCTTTGACAGGAATGGCTTGTTCGGATCGCTCTCGGCGTAATCGCGCCAGAAGGCGCTGACCCCGATAAGTCCAGCGTTCTGCTGGTCGATCGTCAGATGGTAATAATTGTTTTCGGCCCACTCCATCGTCTTGTCGAGCTTGCGATAGAATTGGCGGGCGACTTCGCGTTGCTTGCGTTCAACACCATCGGCGTCGAAGAAGTCGGCATCCTTGGCTTCCTTTCCATTTGCTTTATCAAAGCTTTTCTCGCGCAAGAGTTGTCGTTCGCGCGAATCGCCCGGTTTGGCAGCGGCTGATTGTTTGGCGGATTCTTGGGCCTTTTGCAGTTGCTCCATTTCCTTGCGCATGGCTTTCTCTTCCGGCGCGGCAGCCGATTTGAGCTTCGTGACCGGGGCTGGCGGAGCGGGGGGCGCTGGCATATCCGCCGCAGGTGCTTCTGCAGTTGGCATTGCCCCCGGTCGATTCGCCGCGTTGGCTCTAAATGCCGCGTTCTCTGCCTTGGCGTCCCCATCATAGCGCCGTTTTTCGTCCGCCAAGCCCTTGGTCCGCGCTTCTCGCAATCCCAAGCGATCGCTGGTATCGAGCGAACCACGTTGAACGGCCGTATCGAACAGGCGCAGATAGTTTTCCAAATTCGGCGGCAGCAAATTGTACTTATCGCTGATCGCACGGGCAGTGTACGGGCCTTCGCCCTTAATACGCTGTGCGAGCAAAATCCGCTCGACGGTGTTCAACTGCCCGTACTGCCAAGGCCGCAGGTAGCCCTTCAAGTCTTCTTCGAGCAAGAATTCATCCATGAAGGTCTTGTCTTTTTTGTTCGCCAAGTACGGCACGATCACCGACTTGAAAAACTCAGGGTCTTTCTTGAAGAGGAAGAAACTCAACTCGTGGCAAGCGTACTTGGAGTAGAGCGTGCGCTTCTCTTCGAGCTTCAACTTCGGCCAGTTCAAGATAAAGCCGAATTCGAGCAGCTTCGGATCCTTGTTCAGCGTCGTGTAGAGCGAATAAACGCGGCTCAGGTCGTCGTACGATTCGAACTTTCCTGTCGTGATGTCGTGCAGCGTAAAGGTCTCGCCCGCTTTGACGATCGAGATTTGCTTTTGCTGCGCGTAATGCTTCGCCGGGTCGAGATTCTTGAGCAGCCGAAGGTCGTTGAGCAGCGTCTTGGTTTCCGGCAGCGAGTAGTTGCGGACCGTCGTCTGCGTCGGATCGACAGCGACGATGGTCAGTTCCTGATGCCCGGCGAGCGCCGCGCGGTCGATTTCGATGACGCCGTTTTCATCGGCTTCGAGATTCAGCAGCACCGCCGAGGGGAGCGCCAGAAAATCGAGATCGGAGAAGTTCGCTTGCGGACTGATATTACCGCCATAGGCTTCGCCTTTCTTACCGCGACCCGCAGCGGATCGGCCGGCGAGTCCTTCGGCGGCAAAAGCATCGCCGCCCTGCGCGACTTGCTCGCCTGTTTCCGTCGGGCGGACGGCCCAGGGATTCAAGAGCAGCGACGGCCGGTCAAGCATATTGCCGGGGAACTTGGCCGCGTACTTGCGGTCGATGATGTAACGATACTCGTCGCCGATGTTGCGGCCGGTCAGATAAACCGATTCATCCGTGATTCGCGTCCGGGCATACAACTCCGGCCCGCTGACTTCGGCCAGCGAACTGTACGCGTCATATTCCGGAAACATCCGCGTGGCGAACACATGGACGCGTGCGTACTTCGTCGCATTACGGAGCTTGATGACGAGCTTCTCGGGATTCGGATCATCTTTTTTATCGTCATCTTTCTTGACGTCATCTTTTTTCTCTTCCTTCTTGTCAACTTTCTTGCCTTCTTCTTTGTCGTCTTTCGGCGGCGCTTTGGCTTTGCCTGGAACAACCGTCACGGATTCGATTTGCAGCGGCGCGAGCGGCGAGCGCTCCAACTGCCGATAATTGCCGACCAAGTACCCGGCGACGGCTTCGCCCGCGGTGAGACGGACGCGGATGCGGGCATTGGTTGTCTTGAGCCAGAGGTCGTAATCGCCGGCCGTGAGTTTTTCGAGCTTGAGCAATCCGCCGTCGAGCTTCAGGTTCTCGAACCGATCGGCGTAGAAAGCTCCGCCGCGCAGTTCGATCAGCGAGATTTCATTTCGCGACAGTTCGAGCTTCGGTTCCGCCGGCAGCAGTTGCTTGCCGTAGCGTTCGGGCAGGTATGGCAGTGCGAGCGGTTGATCCGGAGTGCCATGCAGCGCGCCGCTATAGGTGTGGTTGTCCTGACGCAGGTTCCAGGTGTGGGTGATCCCCTGCGGACCCGACGCGGTGATCGTCGCGATCTCGGTCAGCGGTCCGAGCGCGATGCGGCCCGCCGGATCGGTTTTGAGCGTCGTGTTGTACTTGTGGCGGAAGAGGCGATGCTTCAGGCTGAAAGAGACGGGGCGCGAAGGGCGCGACTCGCCCGTCTTGCCGCGGAGTTCGATCTGGTAATTGCCGTCAGCTTGGACCAGGAAGAGATCTTCGGTCTTGTCGGTTTTGTCGATCTCATTGAGGCCGAATGCGCGCGAGTCGCTGAGGTCGATCTTCTTGCCCCCTTCGCTGAGCTTCGGCACCTTGGCCGTGAGTTGCACGGTGAGCGACGCCAAACGCGGGGGAACTTGGAAATCGTGTGTCGTTTCCCGGTCTTCGTAGATCGGCAGCTTTTCGATTTCTTGCGTCGAAGGAATGCCGTCGAGATCGATGGCCGTGATCTGCAGCGTCACCTCTTCCAACAGCTTCAGACTCACCGGATTGCCGTTGATTGTCAACTGCGGACGAATCGCCAGCGTCGCCGTGGCGCGCTTCAGCAGCGCTTCGCGATCGACGTAGAACCCGGCGTTGAGGTTGTAGTTTTCGGCTTCCTGTTCGAGATGGGCGAGGACCGAGATTTCGTGCTTGCCCGCGTCTTTGCCCTCTTTGACTTGCGCAATCGGCGCGCTGAGGATGATCGGCTGCCGGCCGGGTGAGTTGGTGAACGGGACATTGATTTCGCCGTCCTTATTTGCGGTGTATTCGTTGCCGGCGAGCCAGACTTTGCCGTTGGTGATCTTCTTGTTTTGCTCATCGAGGATCGTGATGACTTGGCCGGCGGAACCTGTGCGCGACAAGTGCTTGAGGTCGCCCTTGCGAATCAGGGCGCGGCTGCTGCGCCCGTTGCCGATGAAGTCGATGACGTAGACGCCCGGTTTGGTGAGCTGCGGAAACTCGAATTTGCGCGCGGTGCGGCGCAGCGGCGGCTCGGGATACTTGTGCGTCTGTTCAATGTTCGGCACCAACCCGTCGAGATTGATGTCGGTGTCGACCTCGCGAGCTTGCGTGCGATAAAAATTCTTGGTGTTGATTTCAAAAACTTTGACGATCAACGTGTTGACGTTTTTGACATGCAGATTCAGCGTCACCGCTTCGTTCGCGGTGTAGCGAATTTTGTTGGTTGGATCGAAATCGAGATCAACGCGTTCCTTGAGCCGCTGGAATTTCTCCGGCGGCAAGAGTGCGGCCCACGTTTCGGCTTCGCCGAGTCCGTTGACGATTTTGACCTCGGCGAGGAGATGCCGCAGATAGACATCGTTGACATACGGCTCGAACTCCTTGGTGTTCTGCGCATCGGCTAGGAAATAGAGCAAATAATCCCGCACCAGCGGCTCGTCATTGCCGATCGGCGGCAAGAGTAACGCTCCTTCGTAGTTCGCATTCAAATCGCTCGGCCAGCGGCGGCTTGATTCTTGCTCCATGAACTTTGCGGCGATGTAGACGACGTGCCGCGGCAGCTTCAGGTAATCAAAGAAACGCTCGCGGTCGTATTTCCCTTCGAGTTTCGCCAGTTGCAATTGGTGATACAGGACGTGTGCCTTGAGCGAGTTATGCACCGGTTCCAACCGCTTGGCAAATGCTTCGAGCCGATCCAAATACGCGCGCAACACCGCGCGATCCTGCTGCCAACTCACGTCGTTGTTCGGCTGCAAGCATCGCAGCATTGTCACCACGTACGCTTGATGATTAAGCAACTCGGGTTTCAGTTTCACCAACTCATCCAATTGCTCGAGCATCAACAGGCGATGAATCGGCAGCGAACCAAACCCGCCGCTGTTCTGATAGTTCAAGTCAGCGACGATCAGTTTGACCAAACCCGGGTGATCTGGGCGCTGCAAGCGGCCGAGTAGATGGCGTCGGCGTAGGGGATCAAGGTCTTTTTCCAGGAGCATGTCAAAGGCCAGGTCTTCAAACGCGTCGGTGCTGTTGGGCGATTGTTGCAGCGCGCGTTCGTAAAACTTGGCCCGCGAGATGGCCGCGTCATCGAGCTTCGTTGGCAGATTCGGTTCGACGTCGAGCTACTCGCGCTGATGCGGGTAATGCAAGTTCAACCGCTGCTTTAAATAGGCGAGCGACTTCTGTTGATCGGTGTCGTACGAGAGCAGGGCTTGGCGCATCCGGATTTGCCAGACGCGGCCCGTTTCGCCGTGTCGCTTGATCCAGACCGGCAGCAACTCGTTGACCTTTTCGAATTGCTCGGTCTGCAAGTAATGCAGCGCGTGGTAGTAGTAATAATCCTCGGTGCCGGGGATCAACTGTTTGAGCGTGGCCGCGCGATCCTGCGAGAGGGCAAAGTCCTCGCGGAAATCGATCTCGCCGCCGTAACTGGTGAAGAGCATAGATAAACTCAAGCAACAAACGCCAAGAAGACGCGCAAGCACGACACAACGCATTGAAAATGCTCCTAAAAGACACCGCCCGGCGTCATAAGTTCTGACGCAACGCGGTTTACGAAGTCCTGATTCTTACAAAAGTTTGGAACTCCCCTATCCGCTGCTAGTTTAGTTGGCCGAATGGCCTTTTTGCGAACAAAACCGCCCGGATGGCTCTCTATCGACGTAGGGAAATGTCGGGAAGTTCCCAAGATTCGCAAGATTCGAGAGTTTTTTATCCTGTGTTCATGAGAAATTCATGAGATTCGGAGAAGCGATTGATATGACAGAAGTTTCTGAAAAGATTCCGCTCTTTGAACGGACTAAGAGTTTTGAAAAGCGTCTTCAGCGCCAACACAAGCCTGCGGATGGTATTCCAATCTGTAGGGGATTCGCTAGAAGCATGGCTTCGAGCTACTTTGCCGGTGGAGTGGCTACCGCGTCGAGCGCCTGGGATTTGTCCATCGGCGTCAGGAGCTTCGCCTGCTTGACCGATTCTTCGCTAATCACGACACCGTAGCTGATCACATACTGCGCCGCTTGCTCGATCGTGACATTAAGATCGATTACCTCGCGGCGCGGGACGACCTTGGTATTTCCGGTGACCGGCACGGGGCAGGTCGGAAAAATAATCGTCAGCATCGGCTCGCCCGTAATTCTCTCAATATCGACGAGCCCTTCGCCCGTGACAAAAGCCATCGTCCAAATCCCGTGGCAAGGATACTGCACCGCGACGACACGCGAGAAGCGCGGCGCATCTGTGTCGAGCAGATACCCAACGACTTGCTTCACCGGGATATAAATCGTCCGCACGAGGGGCACGCGCTGGACGAGGTACTCAAACAGATTCCACATCACTCGCGCGGCGTCCGCGGCAAAGATGCTGCCGACGATGTACATCAACGTCAAGAACACCAAGAGGATAATCGGGTCGATGATCCAACTGCGCAGATACACGAGGTCGATATAGCGCCGATAATAATCGTAGCCATTGCGCGGGACTCCTTGCGGACCGGGGTCGCGGCGGACTGTTCGTTCGACCTCGGCTGGGATAAACTGGCGGCGATTCTCCAGTTGGACCCAGCTTTCGCCGTTCCAGGTCAATGCGTTCTTTTCGGCGTCGAATTGGGCATTGGCTGGTTGCTCTTCGAGCACGTCGGCCATACTCCAGACGAGCACCTCGCGCGTGACATCGGTCACCGGCTCCAAGATATACGATTTGAGCGTTTGCCAAACCCAAACGATAATCACCACGGTCAAGAGCGGAGCGAGAAACACGCCGAGGCCGCGCAGCACGGCACGGCGAAACGGCCCGAGGACGCGCGGCGGTTCGCTCGCCGCCGGCTGCTGATTTTCGTCGAACGTGGGACTTGGTTCGCTCATCAAGTCGAGTTAACTGATTGCCCGTGGTGAATGCCCAAATTTTAACCCGAAGTGTAAGCGAGACACGCTAGACTTAGGCAGCGCTCAAAAATGTATTCCGCGTTTTTTGTAGCCCGTAGCGTTAGCGAGGGCGACAAAAAAGCCAGGACGCCCTTGCTAACGCTATGGGCTATAATTTCCTCGCCGTGACAAGTCAGCAAATGATTTTGAGTCAACCGTTTGGGTCTGCTCCAAGCTAAATCTCCATCGAGTCTAAGGGCCACGGAACGATTTTACCAGTTCGCCGGGAGCAGGAAATTGTTTTCTAATGCAATAAACTGGTTGAAGTGTGACTTTGTTGCCGATTTTATTCTGTTGAGTGTCCCGTTCATTTTTTTTGTGAAGCCCGAATGCAGCTTTGGCATGCGATTGTTTTGGGGATCGTCCAAGGTCTCACCGAGTTTCTGCCGATCAGCAGCACCGCGCATCTGCGCATCACGCCCAGTCTGCTCGATTTCAAAGATCCCGGCGCCGGGTTCACCGCGATCATTCAACTCGGGACGCTGCTGTCGGTTCTGTGGTATTTTCGCGCGGACATCCTGCGGTTGCTGCGAGCCTGGGTCAGCGGCATCGCCAGCGGCCGCCCGTTTGAGACCCACGATTCGCGGCTCGGCTGGCTGATCATCGCGGCGACGATCCCGATCGTCGCTGCCGGCCTTGCGCTCAAGCCCTGGATCAAAGGAGACGACGCCCCGCTGCGGACACTCACGATGGTGGCGATCCAGTTGCTCGCTGGTTCGGTGCTGATGCTGGTCGCCGAACTCGTCGCCGCTTGGCGTACTCGCGCGGGCAAGAAAAGCAGTTCGCTCGAACAACTTGGCCCGCTACAAGTTCTCGGCACGGGCTTGTTTCAGTGCCTGGCGCTATTACCCGGCATGTCGCGTTCCGGCTCCACGATCAGCGGCGGACTGTTGCTCGGGATGACGCGCGAGACGGCGGCGCGGTTTTCGTTTTTGCTCTCGCTGCCCGCGATCACCGCCGCAGGCGTGTATTCGCTTTGGGACGATGCGATCAAACCGTGGCGCGCCGGCGAAGCGGGACTCTTCAGCACCGAAGCGGAAATCGTGAACCTCGTCGTCGCGACGTTGGTCTCGGCCGTTGTCGGCTACGCGGCGATCGCGTTTTTGATGAACTATCTACGCACGCGGACGATGGGGATTTTTATCGTCTATCGCGTGCTGCAAGCGATTGGATTGCTCTACGCGATACAGACCGGCTGGCTAGTTTAATCAATATCCAGGCCCCCCCTGGGATTAGGAAATACCCGGCAAGGAGGTGAAGATCCCGTTTGAATAATGGCAAATATTACACCGTGAGCGGGTGACGTTAGTCACCCGGTTTTTTGGCAAACAGGATCACTAGCGGCAAGGAGCCAGGCTTCTCGCATGAACCGTTGTTTGCTATGATGCGTAGAGAAGAGATGCCGCCACACGGCAACCCGGGGGCGAACTGGGATCGACCGGATAGCTAGAAGTGTGGGTGGCGCGCCGTGGTTGGTCAGCAGGCCACGTAAATAGCCGACCAATAAATTGACTGTCGAAGGCAACTTCGCTCTGGCTGCCTAGCAGTAGCCACTGACTGCGGATCCTAGTCGGTTGGGTCCAAAAGTCAGTCGCCAAATCCGACTAGCGAGTGCTCGCGCCGGGCACAGTATCTCGTGAAATCAAGCTCCCGGCTGGTCGCGGCGAACCCGGTCAACAGGGGTCAAAGCGTCGACAATCAAAGAGTTGACTACGCGCGTAGATGCCTCCATGGACACATCGCGGGACGCGGGTTCAATTCCCGCCGCCTCCACTGATCGTCAGTTGCGTCAGGTTCTGACACCGACTGCCGATCAACGTCAAAACCTCGGGTAACACCGGGGTTTTCTCGTTTCTGGGCATCGCTTATTTCTCCCGTGCTCGCGCATCTGGCGACACGGAATGCCCGTCAGCGACGCCTGATCCGCTGCCAATCCGCTGCCAGTCCGGAAGCTTTGCGATAGCCTTCGCCCTGACATCGATTCCAATATGGGCGTACCGCATTGTCATGTTTACGTCCGCATGCCAAGCCAGCTCTTTGGCCTCTGGGAGGGAATCCCCGTTCCGCAGAAGTTCCGTAATGTGAGTGTGCCGCCCAGCAGCGTGGAAGTCGGCAATTCCTTCTGGGGTTTCGTAGAAGATTCCCACCCGCTTCAGATCCTTTTTGACCATCAGCCAAGTACGGCGGTTTCCGAGCGTGGGAAAGAGAAGCTCATCCGGAGCCAGACCGAGGAGCCAAACTCGGAGCAGGCTTACCAAGTCGGGGTGGAGGGGGAGCACATCCGTTTTGAGGTGTTTCGAGCAAGCTGCCTATACGGTGAGCAGCGGGGGGGCTGGCGTCGAGGGCGAAGCTCCGTGGCGTGAGGGAGGCGATTTCCTTTCGCCGCAGGCCCGTCATGTACGACAGAATGTAGATTCTGGCCCGTTCTTCCCCAGTGAAACACTGGATTTCGACCCCGCTTTCTCGTGCGGATTTCACGAGTTTGCCGAATTCCTCCGGCGTCAGGGCTCGGCGTTTGTGCCGGATATGTTCCTCGGCGTTCATTCGGGGGAGACCGACCACGGGATTGCTCAGCAGGCGGTGAGTTTCCGCGCACCAGTTGCAGAACGAGTCGATAAGGCCGGAGCCGAACTCTTGTTCGACGTGATCGCCACGGCCTACGAGCGCAACAGCCTGATCGTGACCACCAACTTGCCGTTCGAGAACTGGACCGAAGTCCTCGGCAGCGAACGCTTGACCGGGGCAGCTCTAGACCGGCTGACCCATCGGTGCCACATCCTGGAGACCAAGGGCGAAAGCTATCGCCTCCAGGATGCCAAACACGGCGACGCCCGAATGGCTGAGCGCCCTACCACGTCAGCACCCCACTGACGAGAGACCAAAACCAACCCGAAAGTGTTCCTTATTATTTTACCAGCGCCACCATTTTCAACCGCCCGCCGCCGCCACTTTGAACCGCCCTCAACACGAGATCGAAGAAAGCAACCAATCACCGGGCCAAAACAGTATGCAAGTCACTACTGTCCGGCTGAGGATTTTTGATTTTGTTGTAAGTCGTTATTGTACACAAGGGTTGCGTTCTAAAATGCGCGCGCACGATCTCAAATTGCTCGATCATAATCAGCCATTTGGCGACGAAGTTTTGTCGCAAGT